>JAEDGW010000061.1 GCA_016297325.1 Coprococcus sp.
CCTGCGACCTCTTGATCCCAAATCAAGCGCTCTAGCCAAGCTGAGCCACACCCCGTTAGTCCTTTGCGACCAACGCAAAACCTATTATATACAAGTCAGCATCATTTGTCAACAACTTTTTTTATCTTTTTTTCAAAAGCTTTTGTTTTAAATGATATGCTGTGTCAAGCATTACTGCTCTCTCACAAAACCGACTTTTGCATTATATTCACTATAGAGATAAAAGTCAAGGGGTATTTTGAAAAAAATTGAAAAAAGATAAAATCTGTGGAATATGTGTGTTGATTCCCTGGGGCAAGTGTATTAACATATACTGCATGAATCAATAAGAGAGAGGTTTAAAGTGACTGATGGATAATTTTATATTTAGTATAAACGCGACCATACCGATATTTCTTGTCATACTTCTTGGCTGGTTTCTCATGAAGATACATCTCATAACAGAAGAGTTTGCGAATGTGGCGAATAAGTATGTGTTTAAGGTTGCACTCCCGGTGCTCCTTTTCAGGGATATAGCAACCACATCCATTCTGGATGATCTCAATGTGAAATTTGTTCTGTTCTGCTTCTTTGGAACGATCATAATGTTTGGACTGGTCTGGCTTTTTGCACTTGTGTACTGCAGGGACAAAACTATGGTCGGCGCATTTGTGCAGGGAGCTGCGAGGGGAAGTGCGGCAGTGCTTGGAGTAGCATTTGTGGAGAACATATGCGGTAACTCTGGCATGGCACCTCTTATGATAGTTGCTGCAGTGCCTATGTATAATGTGATCTCTGTGATCGCACTCACATTTGGCGGAAAAGATGACGTGCATGGCACTGCGGGTATAAAAAAGGCTTTTGTAAATATTCTGAAGAATCCGATAATCATAGGAATTGTCCTTGGTATTCCGTTTTCGGTGCTTGATATATCTATCCCGGCGATACCACTCAGGACGATCAATTATATCGCACAGACTGCAACACCTATAGCACTGATCGCCATAGGAGCGGGGTTTGATTCCCAGCAGGCTATAACAAGACTGAAGCCGTCGGTTGTGGCAACGGTTATCAAGCTGGTCATTCTTCCTGTTATATTCCTGCCGGTAGCTATAAAACTCGGTTTTGATCCGAGTGAGATAGTTGCGATACTCATCATGGTAGGTGCACCGGCAACTGTGTCAGGATACATCATGGCGAAGAACATGAACAACGACTATGTATTGTCGTCAAATATAATTGTAATATCGACATTATTGTCGTCAGTAACATTGACTATGTGGGTGTTTGTGTTAAAATGTTTGGGAGCGATCTGATGTGTGCAGACATGTAATGCAGACCTGCTCCGGCCAGGTTTTATGAGCAAACCTGAATTATAGAGAGAAGAGGTATATCAATGGATAATATTGATCGCAAGATACTGAGGTGCCTTAAGGATAACGCAAGGCTTACCGCATCGGCCATAAGTGAGGAGATAAATCTGTCTGTTTCTGCAGTGATTGAAAGGATCCGTAAGATGGAGAGCAGTGGAGTTATAAAGGGATATACCATAGAGGTCGATCAGAAGAAACTGGGAAATGAGATGGTGGCCATCATGGAGGTCAGACTAAAGCATCCCAAATATTATGATGAGTTTGCACAGTTGATACAGACAAATGACAGCATTGTGGCGTGTTTTTACATGACCGGTGATTTTGATTTCATATTGAAGATAGTCACTGATTCCTCTGCGGGACTTGACGAGGTTTACAGATTTGTCAAGGGGTATGAGGGAGTATCCGCCACAGAGACACATTTTGTACTAAAGACGCTGAAGGATGAGGTGTCAGTTATACCGGAGGTAAAAGATTAATGAATAATATTGTACTCACAGGAATGCCCGGAGCTGGAAAGAGCACTATAGGAGTGCTGCTTGCGAAGGTGCTTGGATACAGCTTTATTGATGCAGATATTCTGATACAGGACAGTCAGGGAATGCTCCTTCGGGAGATCATAGCAAAGTACGGCGATGATGGATTCCTGAAAATCGAGAATGATGTCAACAAGGGAATAACTGATGAGCATGTAGTCATAGCGACCGGCGGAAGCGCTGTATATTGCACTGAGGCCATGGAAAAGTATATGGCGGAGGACACGGTGATATATATAAATCTTCCTTATGAGGAGATTGCAAAACGTCTCGGCAATATAAAGAGAAGGGGAGTTGTCTTAAAGGACGGTCAGACTCTGAAGGATCTGTATGATGAGAGAACGACGCTTTATGAGAAATACTGCCATATCAATATAAAGGCTGATGGACTTGGAATAGAGGAATTGCTGGACAGCGTTGCGGGAATGATAATGGTCAGAAGAGAACTTTAGGGTTGTAGTATGAAAGAGGAGAAAACCATATGGAGATATTGAAGATGATCGGCCAGATCCTGCTGCTTGTGCTGGGATTTGTATTCATGATAAAGGGTGCGGATGTATTTGTAGATGGCGCATCAAAGATAGCAGTCAAATGTAACATACCTGAGATGATAGTTGGACTTACCATAGTTGCCATGGGCACAAGTGCTCCTGAGGCGGCGGTCAGTATAAAAGCTGCTTTATCACCTGAGGGAGCGGGCATTACAGTAGGAAATGTTCTTGGAAGCAATATAATGAATATTCTTATGATCCTGGGAGTCACAGCTTTGATCGCAGCTCTCCCCATTAAGAAGAACACGCTTCGTATAGATATTCCACTTGTGATCGTAGCATCAATCATGATACTGGTGATGGGATATTTTGATGGCGTGCTCAGCAGACTTGAGGGTGTGGCGTTTTATATAGTGTTTATCGGATTTCTGGTTTACCTTGTCATCAGCGCGAAGCATGGTAACAGTGAGAGTGATTCCATAGAACTTACGGAGAAAGATAAGACACCGAGACTCATATTGCTCATCATAGTGGGTATTGCACTTGTTGTTGTAGGAAGCAATTTCACAGTCAATTCGGCATCATATATAGCTGGAAAGCTCGGCATGACGGAGAGACTTATAGGACTTACCATAGTAGCATTTGGAACTTCTCTTCCGGAACTTGTAACTTCCTGTACGGCGGCGAAGAAAGGCCAGACGGACATAGCTATAGGAAATATAGTTGGAAGCAACATATTCAATATACTCTTTGTGGCGGGAACCACGATGCTCATAACACCTGTACAGTTTGAGAAGGGATTCCTTGTGGACGGAATAATGGCTATTGTTGCGGCTGTTCTTCTGTGGCTGTTCAGTGTGAGAAAGAAAAAGCTGACAAAGCCGGGCGGCATAGTGATGCTTTTGGTGTATGCAGTATACTTTGTATATATTATGTATAAGAATTATCATATGTAGTGAATATATGGATGGGTTACTCCTGAAATACCATAGATGGATTTATAAAGGAGTACACGTCCTGCATAGGAATTATGTATTATAGGTGATGATGAATATGATCCCCGGCCGGGGGCGGAACAGACCGCATCCGGTTGGGGATTTTTTGTGTTATTTTGTTGACTGGGGGCGGGTTATCATTTATAATCGGATGTGACGATTTAAACCGCAAAACTTTAAAGTTGATATACTTTAACGCAATAAAGTGGATGGCGGTCAAAAAAATATTGGGAGGATGCTATGGTAATCAAAGTTATTATGCTCGTTGTTTTCTTTGCAGTGATGCTGGGTGTTGGATTTTACTCAAGAAAACATACGAAGGATGTGAATGGATTTGTTCTGGGAGGAAGAAGTGTCGGTCCGTGGCTGACAGCATTTGCCTATGGAACATCTTATTTCTCAGCGGTTATATTCATCGGATATGCCGGACAGTTTGGATGGAAGTACGGAATCGCTTCCACATGGATAGGAATTGGAAATGCGATACTCGGCTCTCTGGTAGCATGGGTAGTTCTTGGAAGACGTACAAGGCTGCTGACACAGGAGCTCGACACAAGGACGATGCCTGAATTTTTTGAGAAGAGATATTCAAGTAAGTCTCTGAAGCTGTTTTCATCAATAATCATATTTATATTCCTCATTCCGTATACAGCTTCCCTGTATAACGGTCTGTCAAGACTTTTTGGAATGGCGTTCAATGTTGATTACAAGCTGTGCGTTATCGTCATGGCTGTGCTTACAGGTATATATGTAATAGTCGGCGGTTATATGGCCACTGCCATCAACGATTTTATACAGGGACTTATAATGCTTGTCGGTATCGTGGCAGTTATATATGCGGTTTTAAATAATTACGGCGGACTCACTGGTGCGCTTGACAGTCTTGCAAGGGTAAATGATCCTGCAGTATCTGACACACCTGGTGTATTTGCTTCATTCCTTGGACCTGATGTGTTCAACCTTGCCTGTGTAGTTGTCCTGACTTCGCTTGGAACATGGGGACTTCCACAGATGGTTCAGAAGTTCTATGCGATAAAGGATGAGAAGTCTATAAGAACAGGTACGGTTGTATCGACGTTCTTTGCAGTTATAGTTGCGGGAGGATGCTATTTCCTCGGAGGTTTTGGAAGACTTACAGGAACAGATGTTGCAGCTGAGGGATATGATGCTATTGTTCCACATCTCCTCGAGAATCTTCCTACAGTGCTCATGGGACTGGTTGTTATCCTTGTACTTTCGGCGTCGATGTCAACTCTGTCATCTCTGGTTCTTACATCGAGTTCAACGCTCACTATAGATTTCATCAAGCCGGTGATCGCACCGAAGATGAGCGAGAAGAAGCAGGTACTTGTCATGAGGATCATGCTGGTGATGTTTGTAGCTATATCAGCGATAATTGCTCTTATACAGTATTCAAGCAAGATCACATTCATCGCACAGCTCATGGGTGTGTCATGGGGCGCTATAGCAGGTGCTTTCCTTGCTCCGTTCCTGTACGGCTTATATTGGAAGAAGACCACAGTCGCAGCATGCTGGACATGCTTCATCTGGGGCACAGGAATTATGACACTCAATTTCATAAGCAACACATGGGGACTGTTCAAATTCCCTGCGGTTATGCAGTCGCCGATCAACTGTGGTGCGGTAGCAATGATAGGCGGACTTATCATTGTGCCTATAGTGAGTCTTTTCACCAGAAAGCCTGATCAGGAGAAGGTTGGCAAAGCATTTGAGTGCTTTGAAGAGACAGTCACAGTAGCACATAGAAAAGCTCTTGACTAACTTTGTTTTATACATATATATTACACGGCCTTTACACAAAACTGTGTTGAAAGGCCGTGTTTTTTATGTTACTATTATCAAGCGGTAATATGCCTGATGAGGCAGGTCCGTTGCAATCTTTATAGCGGGAGGTGCAGAGATGATCACACTGTACAGAACAGATGACAGAATTTTGAGTGAGATACAGGAATACGGGCCTGGAGCCTGGATCGTCATGACTAAACCTACTATTGAAGAGAGCAAGGGTATAGCTGAACAATTCGACATTGACCTGGCGGATGTGAGAGCGGCTCTCGATGATGAGGAGAGCTCACGTGTGCAGGTTGAGGATAACTATACTCTGATAATCGTGGATATCCCATCTATAGAGATAAGAAATGAACGCGAGGCGTATACTACAATCCCTCTTGGTATCATATTGGTTGCGGATTGTATCATAACGATATGTGCTGAGGAGACTCCTGTGCTTGAGGCTTTCATGGAGGGCAAAGTGAGAGAGTTCAGCACCAAGAAGAGAATGCGATTCATGTACCAGATATTGTACAGGAACTGTATGACATACCAGTATTATCTGCGAGTTATGGACAGACGCAGAACACTCATAGAGCAGAGGATACAGGAAGAGACCGAGGATGCGGATCTGATAGATCTTCATGAGCTGGAGTCAAACCTTGTGTACTTCGCCACATCACTCAGGGCGAATGGAGTAGTCCTGGACAAGCTCACAAGATACGGAAGGATCAAGCAGTATCCGGAGGATAAGGAATTGCTGGACGATGTTCTGGTGGAGAATAAGCAGGCTATCGAGATGACACAGATATATAGAGATATCATCAGTGGTACGAGAGAGCTTATGACGACTATCATCAACAACAGATTGAACAACGCCATGAAGTTCCTTGCCGCCATCACCATAGTTATGGCTGTCCCAACGGTCATATCCGGTGTGTACGGTATGAATGTTGACACGAAGTGGATGCCATTTGCGAATATACCGTATGGATTTGAGATAGTGTGTGGGATTATACTTGTGATAAGTATAGTTATAGCTATCATATTGAAAAAGAAGAAGATGCTCAAGCAGTGATCATGGACATATCCTGATAGGGAAATGCCAGGTGATACTGGATATATAGACTGTTATAAGAAGATAAGGCACACGATATGAATGTGATCAGATGATACTGGAACATCATATCGTGTGCCTTATTTTTATTTGTTGTTTATTGGTATGCCGTTTACCTCTACCTGATCAGATATCTGGATGACTATACATTTGCGGCCCTCTATCTCCATGGTTTCAACGAGATCGGTGCGCTCCGGATTGACTTTGATCACTACATCAGGAGTCTTTACCTCAAATGTCTTGGTGTTTGCCACGTTGCTTGCATACATCACAGTGGATTTCTCACGTGGCACAACTATGGCTGCCTCGTCATCTGGATTTTCTGACGGCTGCGGGGCCGGTGCTGCTGCGGATGTGACTTTCTCATAGTGGGCATCAAAATCCTCCATCTTGTCGTCTGACACTCCGCTTTCGGTGAGAAGATTTTTGATCGTGTTTTTGGTAAGCGTAAGTGGTTCCGGGCTGTCCTTTCGCTGTTCGATCATCTCATTTAGGTTGTCGTGGATGGTTCTGACAATGTCGTAGCTGCAGTCATCGCCAAGAGTCTCGGCCACGATCTCATGAAATACGTCCTTCTGCTCACCGGCGGTGATAGGAAGGCTTGTTCCGAGCAGATTGCTTATGAAGCTGTCGTGGAGCTCCTCGGGTTTCTTCGTATAATATAATACATTATGTATATCGGTTCCCCTGTCGATAAATGCAGGGAAAAGGAATCCTATGTCCGGCATGTCTACTACCCAGTCACGAACTCTGTTGTGGAATGTGCTCTCCACATCAAAATAGCTGAGTCCGGCCTTGGACAGATTTACATGGCAGATGGAGCACATGATGTATTCGTATACCTCGTCAGATGCGTCGTCCATCATGATGCCGTCGGTGGTCTTGCCCGGAATATCGTATGTGTCGTGGATGAGCAGGATCAGATAGTTGCCGGTGTAATCATATGTCTCGATGACTTTATCATAGAATTCATTTATGAGGTCGTCGTCCTCAAGCTTGCTTTTTCTGAGCCTGTTCAGGAATTCCTGTGTTCCACCCTCAAATTCCTGTGATGTAGGAAATGGCATTGTCACAAGATTCTTGCCGATACTTCCTGACAGTGTTTTCTTGAAAATCTCAAAATATTTGAATGTTTCTTCCTCTGGCATGGTGAGGAACTGTTCTTTTATGGTTGCAACCTTGTTGTGATCGCCGTCCACGTAGCATCCACAGATCTTGCTGATGGAACATACAGACGGAGCAAACTGGTGCCTGATCTCAAGTACGTCTTTTTTTGTCATATATATAACTCCATTTCTTTTGAATTCTGCCTGATAAGTATATCACAATTTTGATGTTAATAATATCTTAAAAATTTGCTCCGTTGTTTCTTAATGGAATAATGTAGATAATTGAGAACAGGAGGTGAATGTGGTAAGCTATTCCATGCATGGAGGAATGCAAATAGAGAAAAAGGGTGAGGTTTTGATTATGTACAACATATTGATATGTGACGATGAGAAGGATATCGTGTCAGCTATAGATATATATCTTAGAACAGCAGGTTATAGCGTATATAGAGCATATAATGGAAGAGAAGCAATAGAGACTGTGAAAAATAATGATATACATCTGGTGATAATGGATGTGATGATGCCTGAGATGGACGGTATCACAGCCATGGCACGCATAAGAGAAAACAGCAATGTCCCGGTGATAATGCTGACGGCAAAGAGCGAAGACACGGACAAGATACTTGGCCTTGAGGTCGGAGCGGATGATTATGTGACAAAGCCGTTCAATCCGGTGGAGCTTCTGGCGAGGGTGAAATCGCAGCTCAGGAGGTATATGCAGCTCGGCGGTGGCACTGAGAAGAAGGACAGGCTGGTCATAGGCGGAATAGAACTTGACGACAAATCAAAACAGGTAATGTTGGACGGTGAGCTCATGAGCCTTACTCCTACAGAATACGATATATTGAAGCTCCTTATGGAGAATGCGGGCAAGGTATTCTCCACAAAAGAGATATACAGGGCGGTCTGGAATGCGGACCCTATGGGGGCTGAAGGATCGGTGGCTGTACATATAAGACATTTGAGGGAAAAGATAGAGATAAACCCTTCAGATCCAAGATACATAAAGGTTATCTGGGGAAGGGGATATAGAATGGAGGAAAAGTAGTTGGAAAAAACTATATACAAATTAAGAGGAAATGTGTTTTTTAAACTGTTCATATATATTCTGATCACACTTCTGGCTTACTCAGCCATGTGTCTTGGCGGCCTGATGTGTCAGGGATTATACATGAATGTGTCATCTGATTCTGAACAGGATATGATGGCCTACCGGCATCTGGTGGACAATTATGTGACAGATGTCAAATCCTCTCTGGCTGGAGCTGAATATACATATGTTGAAAAAGTTGCTTCTTCTATGACGAGCGTAAAAAGGTATTCGGATTTTCTGGTCAAGGACATTGATAGAGACGGAGTGATCGGAGTTTCCGATGTTGCAGCAAAGATCAATGAGTACGTCCTGGCAAGTCAGGTGACGACTCAGCCGGAATATGATGAGATGGTGTCCCGGGGAGATCTTGCATATGAAGTGGATATCAGATATGGAGAAAATTACGATGGTGAACAGGAGTTGTTCTCCAAAGTGTTTGGCGATTCCAGTCTGGTCACAGATTCTGGTGATGTTGAGGACTATAGATACGGTGTAGATACAGTAGAAATCCCTGCTGTAAAATATGTAGCATTTGACAGTGATAATGACATGGAAGAAATGTACAGTCTGCTCATGGATGACATGTATGGTGATGGGGAGACTGAATACGAAATAGAACTCAATAAAGCAGGTACTTATGATCTGAGTGATATGTTGTACGATGGAAACTATCCGTTCTCGATTGAAAAGGAATATTTTGATGGTGCATACAGTGGCGGTCAGAATGTAGCTGGAGGATATGTGCTCAAGCTGACTTATGATAGTTCATATATAAATATTTACTCCACTGCTTATGTGGACAAGATTCTTGCCGTCAAAAATATAAATGCTACCAATCCAGGGATCCAGAAGAATCTGCAGAACTGGAAGTCGAACTTTGACATAATAGTCGCTGCTGCGATTGTTCTGTCACTGCTCTGTATAGTGCTTTCTTTGATAACAATGATAAATTCAGGAGTGAAGGCTGGGGAGAAGACGATAAAACTGTCAAGATTTGAAAAGGTGTTCACAGAAGTTCCGATAGTTATCTGTGCCGGAACTGTTACTGCATTTTTGTTTATTTTTGAATATGTATATGAGATATGTAGGACAAATATAGATTCTGATCTCAGCTTTGCTACGGACAGCATGTTCTATCTGATGTATCTGGTCCCTATGGCAGTTATTTATACAGTTACATTGCTGATGGTAAATAATCTTATAGCAAAGGTCAAAGCAGGCAGACTGATATCTGACAGTGCGGTTGTCAGATTTGTCAGATGGATATTTGCGAAAATATCTGGTCTGTTCAGATATATCGGAAAGCATGTGAGACTTGGATTGAGGGGCGTTATTGTATATGCCATTATAACAATGTGTGAGCTTGCAGTCCTTGCAGTTTTATGTAATGCCATGGGTGGCGGACTTTTGTTCCTGTATATTATTTTGAAGATAGTGTGTATCGTAATAATACTCCTCATTTCAGCGCAGGTGAGGGAGCTTTACAAGTGTGCCATGGATATGGCTGATGGCAATCTTGACAGAAAGGCCGATACGAGCAGGATGTTCTGGATATTCAAAGCTCATGGGGAACATCTCAATCAGATCGGAGACGGCATGGCAAAGGCTGTCGATGAGAGAATGAAGAGTGAACATCTGAAGACAGAGCTCATAACCAATGTATCCCATGATATAAAGACACCGCTCACATCGATAATCAACTATGTAGATCTGCTTGGAAAGGGCGGAATAGATGAGAAGACAGAGGCTGAGTACATAGAAGTTCTGACAAGACAGTCGTCCAGGCTCAAGAAGCTCATAGAAGATCTTGTTGAGGCGTCAAAGGCGTCTACGGGTAATATACAGATGAATTTTGCGGATATAGATGCAGGTATGCTGCTCGAGCAGGCTGTGGCAGAGTATTCTGATAAGCTTGCAAAGGCAGGGCTTAGTGTTGTGTTTAAAAAGCCTGATGAACCGGCGGTAGTCACTGCGGATGGGCAGTATCTGTGGAGAGTGTTCGATAATCTGCTTGCAAATATAAGCAAGTATGCCATGATGGGCACAAGGGTGTACGCCACCGTTTTCAGTGATGAGAGCGGCGTCAGGATAGAGTTTAAAAATATCTCAAGAGAGGCACTTAATATATCCAGTGATGAGCTCATGGAGAGATTTGTGAGAGGTGACAGCTCCAGAAATACAGAGGGAAGCGGTCTGGGCCTTTCCATTGCAAATAGTCTTTGTTCACTTATGAAAGCAAAGTTTGCGATCAGCATAGATGGCGATCTTTTTAAAGCAGAAATTTCATTTGGAAAATAATGAAAATGTTATTGACAACTAATCTAAGTTAGTGCATACTAACCCTTGATGATAATATTATCAATACGAGGAATGTTATTACAAGGAGGCAGATGCAGTGGCGAATGATAAGATTGAGACAGAAAAGAAGAATATAGATGACACCGGTATCCAGAGAACTGCGATGCAGAAGGAGATAGTTATCAGCAGACTCAGGGAACGCGGATGCAGGATAACCAGACAGAGAATGATGCTCCTGGACATAATACTTGGTGAGGAGTGTTCATCCTGTAAGGAGATCTATTATAAGGCGGCAAAGCAGGACAGCAGGATCGGTTCAGCGACTGTGTACAGAATGGTGAACACGCTTGAGGATATAGGAGCGATAAACAGAAAGAACATGTACAAGGTTGCCTGTGGCGCAAACTGCGGCATAGAGGATGCCTGTGTCATAGAGCTTGACGATTCATCAAGTATCGAGCTGTCAGCTAAGGAGTGGAACAGGATAATAAGAGCAGGTCTTATGGCTGGTGGATACATAGAGAACCAGTCTGTTGTAGGCGTGAACGTGAAGCCATGTGGTTGCGGCACATGCTGTTAATGAAAATACAATGGAATACAAAGGAGATGAATTGTAATGGGTGGAACAATATTGGTTATATGTGTTCTTCTGCTTATTGTAGTTGGTGCAGTTATAAGTTCAGCAAAGCATTTCAAAGGTGAGGGCGGATGCTGTGGCGGCGGTGGTTCTGTCAAGATCAAAGGAGACAAGATCAAGGACGTAGTCGCAGTTAAGACTATAGCTATAGACGGGATGCATTGCGGCAACTGTTCAAGCCGTGTCCAGAATGCATTGAATGGATTGGGACAGGTGAATGCAAAGGTTGATCTGAATAAAAAGCAGGCTGTTGTAAAACTCGGCAGAGAGATCTCTGATGAGGAGTTGAAACAGTGTATTGAGAGAGCCGGATATACTGTTCAGAGCATAAAATAAAAAATTGTAAAAAATTTTCAAAAAATTGTTGACAGTTCTGATGGCATATGTTATTATCCATATTGTTGTGAGGAACACATGAGAAATCATCAGAACACAACAATTAAGCGCGAGTGGCTCAGCGGTGGAGCATCTCCTTGCCAAGGAGAGGGTCGCGGGTTCGATTCCCGTCTCGCGCTCTTTCATATTAATGAATACACCAGAGCATATGCTCTGGTTTTCTTTTTTTACTCTATATCGATGATTTAATACTATTTAACTATTGAATATATGTTGCATAGTGATATAATCATCACAATCATTTATGGGTTATTTGAATTAGTTTTTAAGAGGTATAAATTAAATTATGAAAGACAGACTTAAGAATTTTCATCATTCGGCAGTTTTTATCTGCCTTGTGCTTGCGATTGTTCTGGATATAGTTTTGGAAGCCCTTGGCAGGCATTCGCTTTTTAAAGCTGTTTCTTATGTGTGGAATCAGCCGCTGATATTCCTTTACAACTGCTCGATCATATTTTTTACACTGACACTTGTACTTCTCATGAGAAAGAGGATCTTCGGGTACTGTGTGATATCATTTGCATGGCTGTTGCTGGGTGTTACGAACTGTATAGTCCTCGGTTTCAGGATAACGCCGTTTTCAGCGATAGATATGCTCATGGCGAGCAACACGATAACGATCATTGACAAATATTTTTCGACGTGGCAGATAGTTCTGATCGCAGTGCTGCTGTTTATCGCACTTGCGGCGATCATAGTTCTGTTCATTAAATCACCTACTGTAACGGGAAATATATACAGAACAAGGACTACGATATTCATAGTTGCCACATTCTGCTGCGTCATGCTGTTTACCAAGATCGCACTGAATGCGCAGACGATATCGGACAATTTTTCGAATCTTGCCACGGCATACAATAATTATGGATTTGTATACTGCTTTTCAAACAGCGTGGTTGATGTGGGAATAGGTGGGCCGGACGATTACAGCGAAGAGAAGATGCTGGAGATCAAGGATGATCTTGACGAGGTTGGAACATCTGGTTCTACACTCGGAGATTCAAAGCCGAATGTTATATTTGTGCAGTTGGAATCATTCATGGATCCGTCCTATGTAAAGTGTCTCAGGTTTAACGAGAATCCGATACCTAACTTTACGCACTTGAAGAAGAATTGTACATCAGGATTTCTTACAATGCCAGCTATAGGCGCCGGAACGGCAAATTCGGAATTTGAGGTCCTGACAGGTTTCAATGTCGCATATTTTGGAGCTGGTGAGTATCCATATAAGACGATACTCGGTAAGCAGACCATAGAATCCATGGCGACGCAGCTTAAGCTGGATGGGTATTCTACCCATGCAATGCATAATCATGACGGTACTTTCTATGACCGATACAAGGTGTATAAGAACATGGGATTTGATACATTTACACCTATGGAGTATATGTACAATCTTGATCATACCCAGAAAAACTGGGAGAAGGACAATGTCCTCACAGATGAGATCATGAAGACTCTGGATTCAACGGATGGAAGAGACTTCATATTCACAGTAAGTGTTCAGGGACATGGAAGATATCCTTCAGAACTTGATGAGGAGAATTTTGATTATCCTATAAGAGTGGCAGGAACAGGAGATGAAGCACTTGATACGCAGTGGACATATTACTGCAATCAGCTTCATGAGATGGATCAGTTCATCGGAGATCTGATCAACAAACTGAAATATCTGCATGAGCCGGTTGTGCTTGTGATGTATGGTGATCATCTTCCGGGATTTGATATGACAAATGATTACATAGTCAATGGTGATATGTATCAGACTGAATATTTTGTATGGAGCAATATCAGTGATTTCCCTGTAGAGAAGGAAGATATCGCTGCATATCAGCTCAGCACAAAGGTTTTTGATATGCTTGGCTTTGATAAGAGCTATGTTCAGAAGTTCCAGTCTGAGTACAAACCTGATGATGAGAATTATGATGATGAGTTAAAGCTGATAGAGTATGATATGCTCTATGGAAAGCGGTATATGTATCCGGATGGATGGCCGTATGAACCTACAGATATGCAGTATGGAATAGAACCGATACTGATCACGGGCGTGGAAAAGGGAACGTATATTGTTCCTGATGAGACAGCTCTAGTGGATGACGGTTCTGGTACGTCTTCTGGTGAAGCTTCTGATACGGCTGCAAAAGACATAAGCCAGAACGGAAGCAGTGGAGCATCCACGGAAAGCTCTGAGACGGACAAGGAGATACTGGAAGGCTATTATATACGTGGAGAGAACTTCAACGAATGTACATTTGCATGGATCGATGGAGCGTTTGACAGCAATACTATATATATAGACAGAAATACGCTGTTCCTCCCACATGACAGTTTTGAGCCTGGAAAGGAGATATCCATAGCCCAGGTAGGTGATGATGGTATTGATTTTGGTGTCGAGGACACATACGTCTACCAGGGGGACGAAACGGAAACAGATGGAAGATAAAACTTCCTTGACAAGGTGTTTATAATTTGTTAGCATTGATAAAAAGTTACATCACCCAACGCGATAAGTGTTGGGTGATGTGTTTTCTCTATTTAAGGCTAATTAAGTGCAATCAATGGGCGCATGAGCACCCTGAAGATATTATTTTTACAGAAAGAGAGAGAAGAAAATGGGTAAGATTATTGGCGAAGGAATCACATTTGATGACGTTTTATTGGTACCTGCATATTCAGAGGTATTACCAAACGACGTTGACCTTACAACACAGTTGACACAGAAGATTAAGTTGAACATTCCTCTTATGAGTGCCGGTATGGACACTGTTACAGAGCACAGAATGGCTATCGCTATGGCTCGTCAGGGTGGTATTGGAGTTATCCACAAGAACATGTCTATAGAGAAGCAGGCAGAGGAAGTAGACAAGGTTAAGCGTTCAGAGAACGGTGTTATATCTGATCCATTTTACTTATCTCCAGAGCATACATTGGCAGATGCTGATGCGCTGATGAGCAAGTTCAGAATCTCAGGTGTACCTATCACTGAGGATGGCAAACTGGTCGGAATTATCACAAACCGTGATCTGAAGTTCGAGAAGGACTACTCAAAGAAGATCAAAGAGTCCATGACATCAGAGGGACTTGTAACTGCCAAGGAAGGAATCACACTTGACGAGGCAAGAGAGATCCTCGGCAAGGCTCGTAAGGAGAAGCTCCCGATCGTTGATGACGATTTCCATCTCAAGGGACTTATCACCATCAAGGATATCGAGAAGCAGATCAAGTATCCATATTCAGCACATGATGCGCAGGGAAGACTGCTCTGTGCAGCAGCAGTTGGATGTACAGCTAATATTCTTGACAGAGTTGCAGAGCTTGTTTCATCAAAGGTTGATGCTATCGTTATAGATACAGCACACGGCCACTCAGCAAATGTTCTCAGAACATTCAAGATGGTTAAGGAGAAGTATCCTGATCTTCAGGTTATCGCTGGTAACGTTGCTACAAAGTCAGGTGCACAGGCTATGATCGATATGGGTGTTGACGCAGTTAAGATCGGTATCGGACCTGGTTCTATCTGTACAACACGTGTAGTTGCCGGAATTGGTGTTCCGCAGATCACAGCTATCATGCAGGCATATGATGCAGCTATGAATGCAGGTATCCCTGTTATCGCTGATGGCGGTATCAAGTATTCAGGAGATATCACAAAGGCTCTGGCAGCAGGTGCTAACGTATGTATGATGGGAAGTCTGTTTGCAGGAACAGACGAGGCTCCTGGTGATTTCGAGCTTTATCAGGGACGTAAGTACAAGGTATACAGAGGTATGGGATCGATCGCAGCTATGGAGAATGGTTCTAAGGACAGATACTTCCAGGAGAACGCAAGAAAGCTTGTTCCAGAGGGAGTTGAAGGAAGAGTAGCATATAAGGGCAGTCTTGAGGATACCGTATTCCAGCTCATCGGCGGACTTCGTTCAGGAATGGGCTACTGTGGTGCACACAATATTGAGGAACTTCATCAGAAGGCTGAGTTCGTCAAGATTTCAGCAGCATCACTCAAGGAGAGCCACCCACACGATATCCATATCACAAAAGAGGCTCCAAATTACAGTGTAGAATAACATATCATAAGGAGGACCCGCTTGCGGGAGATCCCTTATGATGTACGCAGACGC
>JAEDGW010000062.1 GCA_016297325.1 Coprococcus sp.
TTATTATATCAGATATTCCCCTCTGTTTGGCAAATATTGCTACAAATGTAAGAAATACCATGTTTCTTCCATCCACAAATGAGTTTGGTGTGCCCTCCTCCGGCGCATTCTCATCAACCTTCATATCTGTTCTTGTAAGTGAATTTGGTGCAAGCTGGTTGAGCAGGCTCATATCAAGTATATGATGTTCCACGCCAAATTTTTCCGCAATCTCCTTTGCGCACTCAAGCTCAAGTACATGTCTCTGACCATAGTCAAATGATATTGCATATACTTTTTTATACTTCTTAAGCGCCCAAAGCAGGCATGTTGTACTGTCCTGTCCGCCACTAAATACTACCACTGCTGCATCCTTATTCTTTAAATTCTGCATAATCTCATCCTCCATATATGATCAAATATTGTGCTACAACAATCTCATGGCAACAAATTTACCATTATCCATTTGCGTATATCATTTTCAGGATATTATCTTCCTGCATTGTACATCATGAGCATCTTGTTCTGAAGCGCCGTGTCGCTCTCAAATCTTCCCCTGAGCGTCGTTGTCATGGTCTTACTTCCAGGCTTCTTGATGCCTCTCGCCGTCATACAGCTGTGGTGCGCCTCTATCATGACCGCCACGTCCTCAGTTCCCGCAGCCTTGGATATGACATATGCTATATCTGAGCCAATCCTCTCCTGGAGCTGAAGTCTCTTTGCCACCATGTCTGCTATCCTCGCTATCTTGGAAAGCCCCAGCACTCTTCCATTTGGAATGTATGCAACAGACACCTTCATGTCATACATGAGCGCCATGTGGTGCTCACAGTAGCTGAACACCTCTATGTCCTTGACAAACACCATATCTCCGGCCTGCCTTGCCACTCCGTCCTCAGCAAATGTCTTGCCGAACATCTCAGCCAGCTCATCATTGGTGTAATTCATTCCCTCAAATACTTCCTCGTACATCCTTGCAACTCTGTCAGGGGTCTCGATCAATCCCTCCCTGTCAGGGTCATCGCCGAGTGCAATGAGAATACCTCTTACATGTTCCTTTATAGCCTCTTTATCTATCGCCATCTTATACACCTCTTTCTTCCGGATCCCAAATGAACTTGTGAAGCTGTAACTGAAGCTTTACGTCATTCATATCGCTCTCTATCATAAAATCAACTATATCCGCCGGATCAATACTGCCATACACAGGGCTTATATACACCCTCGTTCTCTCGTCAAGTGCATACTCATTTATGATCTCCAGACATTTCTCAAGATCCTCCTGTGAGCCCACAACGAACTTCACTGAGTCTCCTTTGTCTATATAGTTATAATTTGCCAGGCACATCTTATCTTCCATACCGCTGGACGGTGACTTGTAATCCACCGTGAATGACACATTTCCTCCAAGAGCCTTGAACTCTGCTATATCCACACTTCCGTTGGTCTCTATCTCAACCCTGAGATCCTCCTCCAGCGCAAATGCCAGAAGCAGCTTGTCTATATCCGGCTGTATGAGCGGCTCACCGCCGGTCAGGGTCACATTCTTGACCTCTGTCCTTCTGACATAATCTATGATATCATCCTCGCTAAGTTCCTCGTAACTCACATCGGACTCATTTGCCCATTTCGTATCACAGTAGCCACATCCCAGGTTACATCCGGCAAATCTGATAAACACAGCCAGTTCACCGGCTCTGGCTGCCTCGCCATTGATACTCACAAATCTTTCTACAACTCTATACGTGCTCATCTTATAAATTACCTTATCCTCTCAGTCTTCGATATGTGAAACTCACATATCCATTCCAAATACGACTACCTGTCTTCACTGTACGATGCCACATTGTTTGGTGTCTCATACACACTGGTCTCAATGACATCGTATCCTTTTGCCTTCATCTCGTTATAAATATGTCTGGCAAAATTCTCCGCAGTAGGTCTGAAATCAACTGTAATGATCCTGAAAGCCTCATCAAGCAGGGCATTTACCGTGCTCTCCTTAAGACTTCCCTCTTCCATTATCAGACTGTGATCAAAATTGTCCGCGATCTCCTTAAGGTCTCTCTTGAGATTTGAAAAGTCGACAACCATTCCTCTGTTCTGTACATCATCTGCCAGGGAGTCCGCACCGACCTCAACCTCTATCGTCCATCTGTGTCCATGTATGTTTCTGCATTTGCCATTATAGTCCTTTAGGAAATGGGCACTGTCAAAACTTGCCTTTGTCTTTAATTTATACATAACTCCTCCTGTAGACAGCCATCCCATCCACATACAACCTCACATGAACCTGCCTCAACTCAGTTTACACAAAAAAAGACCAGAATAGGACATTCTGATCTTCTTTTGTCCTAGTTTTGTTTAGTGACAGGATGGTACTAATGAACTGTCAATATATTCTGTTATTCTGTAGTTGTCCAAAACCTCATGTCAGCCAGATCCATTAACCGGCTGCTGTCCATGATATATCCTAGATATTAAGGAATCCCTTAACCTCTGCCAGCATATCTTCCTTGTCGCATACTGTGTTGTGAAGAACCTTTGCAGATCTGATATCCTCTATAGCCTGAGGTACCTTTACTCCAGAGAGCTTCTCAAGCTCGTCGACAAGTTCAAAATCTGTCTTGGAATCGTACTCAGGATCTATAGCGTTCATAACGCTTCTTGTGAACTTGTATGGGCTTGCTGTTGAAGCGATGACTGTAGGTGTCTTATCGCCTGTCTCTGCCACATACTTATCATATACTGTAGCTGCAACTGCTGTATGTGTATCAATGATATAATCGTCTGACTCATATACCTTCTTGATCGTAGCTGCTGTCTCTGCCTCTGTTGCGTATCCGCCGTAGAACTCAGCAAGCTTTGCCTTCATGTCGTCTGTGATGGTGTATACGCCATCTGTTGTGAGCTCCTTCATGAGCTCTGAGTTCTTCTCAGCATCATTTCCTGCGATCTTGTAAATCAGTCTCTCAAGGTTACTTGAGATAAGGATATCCATGGATGGTGATGTCGTGAGTATGAACTCTCTGTTTCTATCGTATGTTCCTGTCTGGAAGAAATCAAACAGAACCTTGTTGTCATTTGATGCACAGATGAACTTTGCGATTGGAAGTCCCATCTCCTTTGCATAGTATGCTGCAAGGATATTACCAAAGTTACCTGTTGGAACGTCTACATTGATCTTGTCACCGGCCTTGATGGTTCCGTCTGCAACAAGTCTTGTGTAAGCGTATACATAATATACCATCTGAGGGACAAGACGTCCGATGTTGATGGAGTTTGCTGATGAGAACTGATATCCCTTCTCGTCCATGTACTTTGCAAGCTCGGCATCTGAGAACATCTTCTTCACTCCTGTCTGGGCATCATCAAAGTTTCCTGTGATACCTACGACAAATGTATTGTCACCCTTCTGTGTGACCATCTGCTTCTCCTGTATAGGACTTACTCCATGCTTTGGATAGAACACGATGATCTTTGTTCCAGGAACATCTGCAAATCCTGCAAGAGCAGCCTTTCCTGTATCTCCTGATGTAGCTGTCAGGATCACGATCTCATTCTTTACACCATTCTTCTTTGCTGATGTTGTGAGAAGGTATGGAAGGATTGAAAGAGCCATATCCTTAAAAGCTATAGTTGAACCATGGAACAGCTCAAGATAATATGCTCCAGCCTTCTTTACAAGTGGTGCTATAACAGGGGTGTCAAACTTTGAATCGTATGCTGAATTGATACAATGCTTAAGCTCATCCTCTGTGAAATCTGTGAACATCAGCTTCATAACCTCGTATGCAACCTGCTGATAGTTCATCTTTGCAAGGTCTTCCAGAGACACATCAAGTGCTGGTATAGAATCCGGTACAAAGAGTCCTCCCTCATTAGCAAGGCCCTTAAGTATTGCCTGTGATGCTGTTGCTGTCTCATTTGCATTTCTTGTGCTTCTGTAAATCAGTTCCATTTGCCAATCTCCTTAAAATCTCATATAGTTTTCATGTTATAAAATATTCAATGTCATAAAAAACTCATATTTGCTATGTATCCGCAGTATTTTTCCATATGCCGCAGATTTTAATCGTGTGCATTATAACATAGGGATATACAAAAAACAAGAAGCCCGCTGTAAATTAGCGGGCTTCTGTATAATCTGTTATCTATCTTGATTTATTTTGCGTATACTTCGTAATATCCTGTTGCAAAATTCAGAGCAGCCTGATGATTTGAGAAGTAGATATCAAGGTGATTACCGTTGATCGCTCCACCTCTGTCCTGAACGGTATATGTATGACCGTCGACTATGAGCTCTGTTCCAAATGCAAAGTTGCTTGGTGCTGCACATGTGACACCCTCTACTGCAGGTGCACCTGATGCTGTTGTTGGATTAACCATGTTGCTGTATTCTCCACAGCAGATTGGACATGGACAATATGCTGTTACCCAGAATGTTCCGAGATATGTACCTGATGCTGCTCCATCAACATACATTACCTTATCCTCTGGAAGACCCTCTGTAGATTTCTCTGTTGAAGGATCCTCTGTTATCTGCTCATCAGGAAGTCCTGTTGCTGAATTATCCACATCTGAATCTGCTGCCTCTACAGTGATCGGTGTTGTGTAATCAGCCTCTGCTGCTGCCTCTTCAAGTGGCTCAATCTCAGCCTCTGTTGTGCTCTCCTGAACTCCACCGCTTATCGCTGCTGTCTGCTTTGTTGACTTCTTGCTTGAAAGTGCTGCTGTTCCAGTCTTGTTTACATCTGAAAGTGTTCCATCTGCAAGCTTCTCTGTGGCTGTTGCCTCCTCGTAATCAGCTGTGCTGTCTGCGTATAATGTATTACCTGCTGCTGCAACAGATACTCCCTTGCCCTTTGATGATACCATGCTGTCATCTGATGCGACAACTGCATATGATGATATACCAAATGCCAGGAGCACTGCTCCGATACTTATCTTCTTTACGTTGCTTTTCAGTGATGTCTTCTTTAGTTTCTGTGATTTCATCTTTGATGAATCTGAAAACTTTTGCATAACCTTTTCTCCTTAATTTCTTTACGGTTTCAGAATTGTTACAAAACCGTTAAAATTTAACTCATGACGCTATTATAATCTCTGTCAAAAGAAAGGTCAAGCAAAGTAGCCATTTTTGTAAAATATACACAACGCCCTCAAAATCTTTCATTCTGTTAATTAAAACATGCAACATTTTCGGTATGCTTTTTTATTAATAATGCACATTTTATTGATGTAACATTTTTGAAACATATTAGCATATTGTATATTTTGTCTTTATGTTTTTTAATAAAGTCTTCAGATTCTGTTACATTTTTAAATAATTTTTATGCCTTTTCTGTGTAATCCGGGTAACTTTCTTCCCATTCATCAAGCAGTTTTTCAAGCTCCTCATACGTCTCAACAGCATTTACAGTGTTCCTCAATCTGGCCGAATCGTACATTCCCACAGAGTACCATGCAACATGTTTTCTCATCTCATGAATGCCTGTATATTCTCCCTTACACTCCACCATGAGTTGTGCATGTCTAAGTATAGTCGACTTTATCTCATGCACATCAGGCCGGTCTGGAAGCTCTCCATGCTCATAATAATACTTCATCTCTTTGAATATCCACGGATTGCCTCGGGCCCCGCGGCCTATCATGAAACCGTCACAATTCGTCTGTTTTCTCATATCTATTATGTCCTTAGGAGTTAGTATATCTCCATTGCCTATGACCGGTATGCTGCAGGCCTCTTTAACCCTGGCTATCACACTCCAATCCGCATGTCCCTGATAATACTGCTGTCTGGTGCGTCCATGCACAGCAACTGCCGCTGCGCCGCTCTCCTGGGCTATATGCGCTATCTCCGGCGCATTTATGTGTTCACTGTCAAAGCCGCTTCGTATCTTGATAGTGAGTGGAATGCTTATAGCATTTGACATGGCCTCAACTATACGTCCAACCAGAAGAGGATCCTTCATGAGGGCTGATCCCTCACCATTGTTCACAACTTTAGGAACAGGACAACCCATATTCACATCTATGAACGAATAGCCATTGCCCTCTATCCGTTTTGCCATCTCAGCCATTATCTGAGGATCCGATCCGAAAAGCTGCAGACCAAATGGTTTTTCCCTCTCATCCATGGCCAGAAGAGGTTTTGTGTTCTTGTTTTTATAAAATATCGCCTTGGCGCTCACCATCTCACTGTAGAGTATGTCACATCCCTGTTCTTTGCATAAAAGACGAAATGGCTGGTCACATACACCAGCCATCGGCGCCAGGATCAATTTATCTCTAAAATCCATAAATTTCTCCGTTGCTTCTATATATAATATTGTAAAGTAATTCTACATAATAAAATGCATTATTTTATGTTCCGACAGATTACTGCTGTCTGTGCTTATCCATGATAAGTCTCAATCCCTGAAGGGTGAGATCAGGATCATACACATTTATACAGTCCGTGTTCTCGTAGATCATCTTGCCGAGTCCGCCTGTTGCAACAACCTTTATATTGTCGAGTCCCGACTCCTTCTTCATGCGTCTGACGATATACTCAGTCTGACCTATATATCCCATACATACACCGGCCTGCATACTTGATATGGTATCTTTGCAGAGTATGGTATCCGGAACCTTTATCTCTATCTCAGGCAGCTTTGCAGTGCCCGTCCAGAGAGCATTTGCGATAATTCTGATTCCAGGGGATGTAACCTCCGCTGTAAATGCGCCCTCTCCGTTTATGAGATCATATGTCGTAGCTGTTCCAAAATCTACGGTAAGCACAGGACCGCCATATATGTAATAGGCCGCCACAGCGTCAACTATTCTGTCCGCACCAAGCTGCTTTGGATTTGGCAGAGCAATATTTATACCGGTCTTGACACCCGGCTCAACTATAAGTGGTGTTATCCCAAAATATTTCTTGATTCCATTCACAAGTGAATGCATTATCTTTGGCACAACTGAGGCTATGATAACCTCGTCGATCACATCCGTAGAAAGATGTCTCATTCGCAGCAGCTCACACAGAAATACTCCATACTCATCAGATGTACGTGATATACCTGTAGTCATTCGAAATGTTTTCTCAAGTTTCGCTCCATCGAACAATCCGATGGTAATATTTGTATTTCCCGCATCAATAGCAAATAACATGATCTAATTCCCTTCCTGATCATTTTTTATTCATGATTATCAGTCCTGAATGAGACTGTTCACATCAACACCCTGTATAAATACTTTGTAGAAAAGTTCAAGGCTCTGAAAAAGCTCCCTCTTGTCATTCTGGATCTTCTTTACCTTGAGGCCGCACCCTATATCATCGAAAAGCAGATCGTCCTCAAGTGCTCTTGTCTGTATCTTCAGATTGCCTTCTGAATCAAATACAAGCATAAATATGCCTCCGACCTCCTGAGTAAATGCACCACACATCGCATGAAGCTCATCCTTTATCTCGTCCGGAAGCTTGCTGAAATCTTTGTTCAGATAAAATTTCTGGTTGTATATGGAACTGGCGCAGAGCACCAGCTCTCCATCCTCTGTTCTGGTTGAAATATCCATACGCTCTCCTAACCTATCACGTCTGCCATGTCATACATTCCAGCCGGCTTACCCTTGAGGAACTTACCTGCCTCCACAGCGCCTTTTGCAAATACTGACTTTGAATATGCAGTGTGCTTGAACTCTATGACTTCATCTATTCCGGCAAATATAACCTCATGCTCGCCAACTATGGTTCCTCCACGTACAGCAGATATACCAAGTTCCTTCTTGTCTCTCTTCTTTCTTACCTGGCTTCTGTCATACACATACTCATACTGCTCATCGCATGCCTCGTTGATCGAATCAGCCAGGGCAAGAGCTGTTCCTGACGGAGCATCCACCTTCTGGTTGTGGTGCTTCTCAACTATCTCTATGTCATATCCTGCTGGAGAGAACACCTTTGCAGCATCCTTGAGGAGCTTCATAAGGGTATTTATTCCAAGTGACATATTCGCTGACTTAAGAACAGCCACGCTTTCACTGCTCTTTTTAACCTTCTCGAGCTGTTCATCACTGAGTCCTGTGGTGCAGAGCACAACCGGTATCTGTCTTCTCACGCTGTAGTCAAGAAGCTTGTCCACCGCTGCTGCCGCTGCAAAATCTATGATAACATCCGCATCCACATCACATGCATCTATGTCTGTAAATACAGGATATCCATTGTCCCTGTTGTCAACCACATCTATTCCTGCCACGATCTCCGCATCAGGATCATTTGCTGCTATTCCTGTTATCACCTGACCCATCCTGCCGTTGCAGCCATGCATTATTATCTTTACCATCTGTTTATTCCTCCATCTGTTCATTTGTATCATTGTAAGACCTATATGATCTGTTATAATTATCCGTATTTTCCAGATATCCGTCTGTAATCTGGACATGTACACCATTTTACACATTTAAGCCTCATTGTGCAATGGTGATATACAAAAAATGTCTGCAGCAGGCAGCTGCAGACATTGATATTATTCACAGATCATCTGTGATCTAGAGCACTCCGTACTCTTCCATAGCCTTTTTAAGTCTCTCTACGTTCTGTGGCTCCATCTCTGTAAGTGGCATCCTCATAGTGCCGTCACACATTCCAAGAAGTTCTACAGCCTTCTTTACAGGAATTGGGTTGACCTCACAGAACAGTGCATTACACAGGTCGATGGCCTTTAACTGAAGGTCAAGGCTTCCCTGGACATCACCATCAAGATACTTCTGTACCATATTGTGAACATCCTCAGGAATGATATTCGCTGTAACAGAGATAACTCCCTTTCCTCCGAGTGAGAGAAGTGGAACTACCTGATCGTCATTGCCTGAGTAGATATCTATGCATCCCTTTGCAAGGCTTGCAAGCTTCACAACCTGGCTGATATTGCCCGATGCTTCCTTGATTCCCACAATGTTTGGAACATTCTGTGCAAGATATACTGCTGTCTCAGGCTGTATATTGCAGCCTGTACGTGATGGCACATTGTACAGAATGATAGGGACATTTACAGAGTTTGCAACTGCTGTGAAATGTGCTATAAGTCCGTTCTGGGTTGCCTTATTGTAGTATGGTGTAACTACCAGGAGTCCATCGACTCCGTAGCTCTCAGCCTCTGTTGAAAGATATATAGCTGTAGCCGTACAGTTTGATCCTGTTCCTGCGATAACTTTGATCCTGTGATCCGCAAATTCAACACACTTCTTTACAGTCTCAAGATGCTCCTCATGTGAAAGTGTTGAAGCCTCTCCTGTTGTTCCACAGATAACTATGGCATCTGTTTTATGTGCAATGTGGTACTCCACAAGCTCCTTGAGCTTATCGTAATCCACATCTCCATTCTCCAAAAAAGGTGTTACAAGTGCAACTGCTGATCCAGTAAAAATTGACATATTGTCATCCTCCTTATAAAAAATAGTTGATACAATATAGCATATATTTCAGAATATAAAGTCATAAAAAACGGGCTGACAAAAAGCCAGCCCATAAAAATCTTAATTCTTATAAGTAGCTCTCCATCCTTAGATGACAGTCATACAGTTCTTAGCTGCACAACCAGCGGCGAATCGTGTGGACAATTCACAACTTCGGCGGTTTCCCCTTTCAACAGACATCATCTACAACCACATGTATCAATCTGCATACTGATAAATCCCGCGCCTCTACTATATTGTATTCAGTTAAACCTTAGATAGTGCTACTATATCATCGCAAATGACATATGTCAACAGGATATTTGTCTTTCCTCCCGTTTACGCGGGGATAAGGAGCAGGCGCCTACTCAAGGCATTCCATCTTGCTCACTGATACTTCATATGCCACCTTGCTCACCACCTGGTCGCCATCCACACGTTTCTGATATTCGCGGCTCTGTATCCTGCCCCATATCGCCACATGTTCTCCTACCTGCAGCTTTCCTGCAAACCGGGCATTTCTGCCCCAGCATATGCAAGGTATGTAATCACTCTTGCCGTAGGCCCTGTTCACCGCCAGCAGCACATCTGCTATCTCTCTTCCAAGCGGCGTCATCCTGTACACAGGTGCTTTACATATGTACCCGTCCAGATATATCTGATTTGGCTTGTTTTCCTCCTCAGCCTCCTCATCATCAATCTGTTCAATCTCTCTGACAAACACAGATAGTATAAGACGGTTCTTCGTCTCCTCATGCTTATTGTAAGACCTGAACTGTCCCTTCGCCATGATCTTCTCTCCGATATGGGACTCGTTCACGTCAAACAATCTGTCTGACACCATAAGTGGGATAACATCATAAGCATCGCTCAATCTGCTGACCATCAGATCTACCATGTAGAATCCCTCGCCAAATATTTCATGGCTAAATGTGAATTCCGATGTTATCTCTCCTGCTACTACTACCTGATTGTTGTTCAATGTTTTTTCAGTCATATTTTCTCCCTCCGTTACAACAAACTTTTGCATACTTTAAAAGCTATGCCGGTATTCCGGAAAATATGACGTCTTGTTTAATCTAGTTTTGTCGGCCACATTTTCGCTGTCTCATGGCCTCATACGACAAAAGAGTCGCTGAGATGGCAGCATTCAGTGATTCGACTTTTCCCTCCATCGGAATCCGAAGTAATCTGTCAGAAGTAGACGAGATCTCGTCCGACAGGCCATTTCCCTCGTTGCCTATGAGAAATGCCGTCTTCTCAGGAAAATGTATGTCATACAGGTCATCCCCATCCAGATGTGCGCCGTACACTACCACACCGGTATTCTTGAGTCCTTCTATCGTGAGGACCAGATCCTCACTCTGTATAAAAGGAACCCTGAATATTGCTCCCATGGTTGATCTGACAACCTTAGGATTGTAAGGATCACACGAACCCGGTCCTATTATGACCGCGGTTATCCCTGCAGCCTCTGCGCTCCTGAATATGGTTCCCATGTTGCCCGGATCCTGGAGCGTGTCAAGGACGAGATAGGTCTCTCTGTCGCTCTTTCCGCACACGTCATCCACACCGTAATGAAAACACTCAACCACAGCAAGACACCCCTGCGGGGTCTTCGTCTGCGACACTCCTGCAAACACACTGTCGCTTAATATCACAGGATCTGCCACATCAAAGAACCCTTTTCGTCCAAGTTCGTCACCGTACTCCGCATACGCAGACTCCGACAGATATATCTCCTGTATCTTATCAACAGGTATCTCCCGGAACATTCGTATTCCCTCGACAAGAAACACATCCCGCTGTCTGCGAAGCTTCGCATCTTTGCCCAGCTTATTCAGTTCTTTCACCTTTGGATTGCTGTTCGCCGTAATTATATCCACAATTATCTCCTTCCAGGCTCCACATCTCTTATGAGAACCCTGTCTTTTCCGTATTCCATTTGAAGAGCTGCCACCACTCCGGAATTTTCATCCACGCAGAAACCTCTTCCCATGTTCTTGGCCTGGCGCGTTTTCTTAAGCTGCACATACACTGGACAACTGCCCTTGTACTCCTCAAGTATGGATATAAATCCAGACTCATTCTTTGTATACTCCGCAACATCTTCAAAGAGAACCCAGAGCTGCTTTGTGCTCTGCTTTGCCTCTGGTCTGTTCTTTGGAGTCCATGTATTTCTGCCGGCAAATGCTGCTCCATTTGCCGCATCCTCAAATGTCATGAGTTCTGAGAGAAGCAGCTTGTTCTCCTTCTCACCGATACTTGCCCGGCCCTTGATAAACACCCTGTTGTCAACCAGAAGCTTGTCTCTGAACCTCTCAAAATCCCTAGGAAATACCGTGACCTCTATCTGCCCGTAGAGATCCTCTATCGTCACATAGGCCATATTCTGGTTCTTCTTCGTAAGTTTCACTGAGACATCAGTTATTATACCGCCCACGACATATACTTCATTGTCCCTGAGGCGCTGCACCTCACTCTCAAGCTGTTCCTGGGCTTCATCGCTGCCTTCCTCTTCCTCGACCACAAATTCAGTGGACTGAGCCGTACATGTTCTGCGCATGAGATCCGCAAATTTCTCAAGCGGATGTCCCGATATATATACACCGAGCACAGCCTTCTCAAGCGACAGTTTCTCTGTATCCGGATATTCCTCCACATCCGGGTATGGCACCTGTACGCTCTCCGCAAATTCGTCTCCCATGAAATCAAACAGAGACATCTGTCCGGATTCCCTGTTCTTGCGCTCTCTGGCTGCAGCATCTGATATAGCAGGAAGAGCCATGAGCATCTGTCTTCTGTTTGCACCCATTCCGTCAAATGCACCGCTCTCTATGAGAGCCTCAACAGTCTTTTTATTCGTATCCTTAGCAGGCATCCTGGTCAGGAAATCCCTTAAGTCCTTAAATGGGCCATTCTTCTCCCTCTCCTGCACCACACGGTCTATGACAGCCGCACCGACACTCTTGATGCCGGAAAGTCCATATCTTATCTTTCCGTCACTTATGGAGAACTTTGCCACGCCCTCGTTTATATCAGGCGGAAGTATCTGAACACCCATCTGCCTGCACACGCTTATATATTTTGCAACCTTGCCATTGTTGTCAAGAACCGACGACATGAGAGCCGCCATGAACTCAACCGGATAGTAGTATTTGAGATATGCCGTCTGCGCTGCCAGGACCGCATACGCCACCGAATGGGACTTGTTGAATGCGTACTCGGCAAATTTTGTCATCTCGTCAAATATCTTATTTGCCACATCTTCAGATATTCCATTTGCCACGCAGCCTGGAACGTTCAGCTCTTTGTTGCCATATACAAAGTTCTTGCGCTCCTTCTCCATCTCCTCCGGCTTTTTCTTTGCCATGGCACGTCTAACCAGGTCGCTTCGTCCGAGAGTGTAGCCTGCAAGCTTCATTACGATCTGCATAACCTGCTCCTGATAAATGATACAGCCATATGTCGGCTCAAGTATCTCCTCAAGCTCCGGCGTGTCATATGTGACCAGACTGCGATTCTCTTTTCCACGAATATAGTCATCTATGAACTGCATCGGGCCGGGTCTGAAAAGTGCCACACCGGCGATGACATCATCCAGGCTCTGAGGCTTCAGTTTCATCATGAAATTCTTCATGCCCTGACTTTCAAGCTGGAACATACCCTCTGTTTTTCCCTGACTCATAAGGCCAAGTATGTTCGGATCATCATAATCTATGTTGTCAATGTCCAGATCTTTTCCCGTGGTCTCTTTTATAAGCTTTACTGTATCCTGTATCACAGTTGCCGTTCTAAGACCCAGGAAATCCATCTTGAGCATTCCAAGATGCTCGACTGTATTCTTCTCAAACTGAGTGACCACCGCACCCTCGGCGCCAACCGAAAGCGGTGCATACTCCTCTATAGCCTCTCTGCCTATAACGACACCCGCCGCATGCATTCCGGCATTTCTAGGAAGTCCTTCAAGCTTCTTTGCTATATCAACCAGCTTCTTGATCTCGTCAGAGCTGTTATACATATCCTGGAAATCCTTGCTTGTCTTAAGCGCTATGTCGATCGTCATATCATTTTCCGCAGGGATCGCCTTTGCAAGTGCATCACACAGAGAGTAAGGAAGATCCATGGCACGCCCCACATCCCTGATAACGTTTCTAGCTCCCATCGTCTGGTAAGCTATGATCTGTGTAACACACTCCTCGCCATATTTCTTCACACAATAATCTATAACTTCCTGCCTTCTTATGTAGCAGAAATCTATATCTATATCCGGCATGGATACTCTCTCTGGATTGAGGAATCTTTCAAAGAGCAGATTGTACTGCAGTGGTTCTATTGTTGTGATATCCAGGCAGTATGCCACCACGCTTCCAACCGCAGAGCCTCGTCCCGGTCCAACAGCTATCCCGTGTGTCTTTGCAAAATGGATAAAATCCCACACTATGAGGAAATAATCCACAAATCCCATGCTCTTTATGACAGAGAGCTCATAGTCTATTCTGGAGCGCACCTCATATCCCTTGTCTCCCTCATGGAAATTCTCGCTATCTGCAAATGATATCCCGTACTTCTTTTCCATGCCCTCGTATACAAGCTTCTCAAGATATTCCTCTGCGGTATATCCCTCAGGCACGTCAAATCTCGGCACCTTCTGTTCGCCAAATACTATATTTACATTGCATCTCCCAGCTATCTTGTGGGTATTTTCCAGTGCCTCAAGCGCATAAGGAAAAAGTTCCGCCATCTCCTCTTTGGATTTCAGGTAATACTGGCCCCCTGTATAACGCATTCTGTTCTCATCCTGAACCTTGCGGTTTGTCTGTATACAGAGAAGGACATCGTGAGCCTCCCAATCCTCTGCATATATATAATGCGAATCATTCGTGACAACCATCGGTATGCCGAGCTCCTTTGAAAGCCTCATGACCCCCGCATTGACTGTGGCCTGTTCAGGTATGCCGTGGTCCTGCATCTCAAGGAAATAATTGTCCTTTCCGAACACATTCCTGTATCTGATGGCAGTCTCCTTTGCACCCTCATAGTTCCCTTTTCTGAGGTTCACTGCCACTTCACCTGCCAGACAGGCTGACAGAGCGATGATACCCTCATGATATTTCTCAAGGACTTCCATATCCACCCTTGGCTTGTAGTAGAATCCCTCGGTAAATCCCCTTGTGACTATCTTGGAGAGGTTATGATATCCCTTGTCATTCTCTGCAAGTAAGACCAGATGATAATACCTGTCATCACCTTTTCCTGCCTCCCTGTCGAATCTTGAACCCGGGCTCACATACACCTCGCATCCAAGTATCGGCTTTATTCCCTCAGCGTGACAAGCCTCGTAGAATTCTATGACACCGTACATGACTCCGTGATCCGTGATCGCCAGAGAATCATACCCCAGCTCCTTGGCTCTGTGAACCAGTTCCTTTATCTTAGCTGCTCCGTCCAGCAGACTATATCCGGTATGGACATGCAAATGTGTAAACTCCATTACAACCCTCCATTGTGCATATAAGCAGATGCAAAGCACCTGTCCGTCAAACTCTGTTTCCTTTGTTATTTGTTGTGCAGGATCTCCCGCCTTATATAATCAAACGTGTAATCCTCGCCCTTCTCAGCCAGCATATGAAGCATAAGCTCCAAAAGTGCTGCCGACTCAGGGTGCAGCATATCTCTTGACCGTCCCTTCATGTAATATTCAAGAGGGAACGAATCACTGTACTTATCTCCATTGTAATTCTTGCTTGCAGCTATCCTGTCACAGAACATCTCCACCACATATTTCTCAGGCATCCTCATTCCTACAAGCTGTCTGTTACTCTTGTCAAGACTGTAGTCTATCCAATACTCAAGATGATGCTTGTTTCTTCCCTTATGATGAAGCCAGGCACTTGAATATCCCTTATCTTCCCTCTCCGCATCATTCGGGCTTCTGTTTCCCTGATAATACTTCGCACCAACTGAAAATTCCGTCCAGGAATATTTCGACAGATCATGAAGCAGTCCCTGCTTGTACAGACCACATTTGAAGCAATTCTTCATGACCATTTTCTTATGCCTGTTTATCGTTTTCAGATGTTTATACCATCCGGGTGCTTCCATCTGTCATCCCTCCTTATGAAAAAAATGTGGAGCAGACGCATTTGAAGGCGCTGCGCGCGGCGTCTGCGTGCTTCATAATATGTCGTCAAGCGCAGCTTGATGACCTGCGCGCACATCAGTGCGCTTCTTCTGTCGGAATCCCCCGCTCATGCGTGTCCCCCTTATGAAAAAAACTGCCAGCAAACTTTGCTGGCAGCTTTCCGTATATCAAGCCGAAAAAGGGACTCGAACCCTCGACCCACGCATTACGAATGCGTTGCTCTACCAACTGAGCTATTTCGGCAT
>JAEDGW010000063.1 GCA_016297325.1 Coprococcus sp.
ACCTTCTTGATAACTGTCTTAACCTTAGACTTGATCATCTTGTTTCTAAGTGTCTTCTTCTCGATAACATTGATTCTCTTCTTTGCAGATTTGATATTAGCCAAAATTCTTACCTCCATAAATTCTAAATAAATATAATAAGGTTTTACATTAAAACCGGACACGGACAATTCAATGTAAACATACTCACATATAATAGATGAAAGTATTTGCAATGTCAAGTGAAAATAACAAAAAATCCTGTAAAAACAAGGAGAAAGTAATAGGATTTTGTAGTGCAAAATTGACGAAAAGAGAGTGCTACTTTGCTTTACATCAAAAGCTAATTCGTGTATCATTATAGGTGGTGTACTCGAATATGTACAAATGATATGCGGGTGCAATATATATTATAGTAAAGCAGAGAATTAACAATGGCAAAATATAGATTTTTTCAGATAATAATGGCATTGTCGCTGGTCTCACTTATCATCTCATCCGCGATAATGTGTGCGTTTATGGCTCGGAAAGTACCTGAGGGTTCATATAAGCCGAATAACAGTGGGACGATAACATCGGTTATGAATAATGGCCAGACGGAGGAACTTACAGATTTTTCAGCCTGGCTTGAATATAGTATAGTGAGTGATGGACTTGAGGACGACACGGGCGATGGTTATAGAAAAGGCAGTATATATATCTCAACAGAGAATATTGTGAGATTGGAACAGCTCAGTGATGTAAGATCCAAGGCGAGCAACGGTGTGTTTATATCCGTAGTTCTTCTTGTGGCATGCTTTGTGGTCATCAGGAGAAGAAGATTATATGAATGTGTTGTATGGGGCGGTGCAGCAGGTGTTATCGTAGGTATTGTCAGTATGGCAGCTGTTCTGCTTTCAAGTTCAGGGATATCTTATGGAATAAAGAGGATGATACTGTCCGGGGATAACACAGCGCTTTTTCCAGGACATGATGTGTTGCCGGATATAATTCCTTCAGATATGGGAATTCGCGTGATCTGCGTATATTCAGGAGTGATATTTGTGGGACTCGTTGCGACTATAGTTGTCAGGGTTATCAGCTATAAAAAGTCGCGTCCACACAAATTCAGATAATAAAGTTAAGTTACTTTTATGGGAGGTAATCATGAGAAAAAGAATTGAAGAGTGGATAAACTGGGTGCTCTATGATGAGCTGATAGCCAGCAAGATAAATGCACCAAAACATCTGCTTGGCATTCACGATTATGGGGAAGGCCAGATAATCGTGGTTTACAAACCGAACGCTATAAGGGTAGAGGTTACATCGCCTACAGGCAAGAAAGCTCATACGATGGAGAAGATGACGAACGAAGGTCTGTTTGCGATATACTTCAGTGGCAAGGAATACGACGGAACCAAGTACAGGGTTGTCACAACTTATCCTGATGGCACGGTTGTGAGCGGTGCGGATCCGTATGCATTTCAGTCACTTATCACATCATTTGATACATATCTGTTTGCAGAGGGAAGACATTATAATATTTACGAAAAGCTCGGAGCACATCCGATGACCATCGATGGCGTGAAGGGAACTTATTTTGCAGTGTGGGCTCCACATGCAAGACGTGTGAGTGTTGTGGGAGATTTCAATCTCTGGGATGGCAATGTAAATCCTATGCAGATAACTGAGAATGGCGGAATATATGAACTGTTCCTCCCAGATGTCCTTCCTGGAGCAGTGTACAAATATCAGATAATGACCAGGTACGGTGAGATATTATATAAGGCAGATCCATACGGAAACCAGTGCCAGATGAGGCCGGAGAATGCTTCGGTAGTTGCAGATATAGGCAGCTACAAATGGAAGGATACCTCCTGGATGAATGAAAGGAAAAAGGTAAGCCGTACAGACAGAATGCGTATGCCGATGTCTATATACGAGATGCATCTCGGCTCATGGAAGAAGAAAGTAGAGGACGACGACACAGGATTCTATTCGTACAGAGAGCTTGCACCTATGGTAGCTGACTATGTTAAGGACATGGGGTATACCCATATTGAGCTTATGGGAATCTCTGAGTATCCATTTGATGGCTCCTGGGGATATCAGGTTACGAATTATTATGCCCCAACCAGCAGATATGGTGACGCAGTAGACTTTATGTATTTTGTCGATTATATGCACAGCAAGGGAATTAGTGTCATCCTTGACTGGGTACCAGCACACTTCCCTAGAGACGCCCATGGACTTGGAAGATTTGACGGTATGCCACTCTATGAGCATCCGGATCCAAGACGAGGAGAGCATCCTGATTGGGGAACCTATATATTTGACTATGGCCGCAATGAGGTTGCCAACTTCCTCACAGCAAATGCGTTGTTCTGGGTAGAAAAGTTCCATATTGATGGACTGAGAGTTGATGCGGTGGCATCTATGTTATACCTTGACTATGGTAAGCAGGATGGACAGTGGCTTCCAAATGAGCACGGTGGAAATGAGAATCTTGAGGCGATAGCACTCATGCAGAATATAAACAAGGTGATGGAGGAACGCAATCCTGGTGCATATCTGATAGCAGAGGAATCTACAGCCTGGGCGGGGGTTACTGCTCCTGCATCTATGGACGGTCTTGGTTTCCTGTTCAAGTGGAATATGGGCTGGATGAATGATTTCCTTGAGTATATGAAGATGGATCCATATTTCAGGCAGAACAATCAGAATATGCTGACATTCAGCCTGTCATATGCATATGCAGAGAATTTTGTACTTGTGATCTCACATGATGAGGTTGTACATCTCAAGTGTTCCATGATAGGCAAGATGCCTGGATCAGAGGAGGACAAGTTTGCAAATCTCAGGACAGCTTATGGATTTATGTATGGACATCCGGGCAAGAAGCTCCTTTTCATGGGACAGGAATTTGCCCAGCCGAGGGAGTGGAGTGAGGCGAGAAGCCTTGACTGGTTTGTGCTTGACAATCCGCTCAATCAGGGCATAGAGAGATATGTCAAGGCACTCAACAAGCTTTACAATACAAATGACGCACTGTATGCGAATGATACAGATCCTATGGGATTTGAGTGGACGGACTGTGATCACCCGGATATGAGCATTCTTTCGTTTGTAAGACGTGGCTCAACACCGAAAAAGCAGTTGCTGTTCGTGTGTAATTTCACTCCTGTTGAGAGGGACAACTACAGTATACCTGTTCCTTGTTATACAACTTACAAGGAGATACTTAGCTCAGATGATGTACAGTTTGGCGGAAAGGGCATACTTAACAGTAAGGCTGTCAAAGCAGTAGAGAGAAAGAACAACAGAACTCCGTATTGTATAGATATAACGGTACCGCCTCTTTCAACGGTGGTATTTGAGTATGATTATACTGATATGACACCGGAACTTGAAAAGAAGGAAGCTGAGGCAAAGGCCGCTGCAAAGAAGCGTGCGGATGCAGCAAAAAAGAAGGCTGCAGCAGCTCAGAAAAAGGCCGAAGAGATAAAGAAAGAAGCTGAGAAGAAGGCGTCAGAGCTGAAAAAAGAAGCTGAAGAAAAGACAAAAGAGATAAAGAAGGATGTCGAAAAAGTATCAGCGGAATTGAAAAAAGATGTAAAAAAGGCGGAGAGCCGTCTGAAGAAAAAATAAATCTTGCAATATGTCGTAACAGGACATATAATGACAGAGTAAGTGCAAAGGGGCACAGAACGATATCGTTCTGTGTCCTTTTTTTGTATATCAGGCGGGTTGCAGCCTGCCAAAGAATAAGAATCCATGTAGTTTTAAGGAGGAAGCAATATGAAGACAGGAAAAGTAAAATGGTTCAATGCAAAAAAAGGCTACGGCTTTATATGTGATGAGGAAGGCGCAGATGTATTTGTACATTTTTCGGCACTGAATATGGAAGGATTCAAGGTCCTTGAAGAGGGCGACACGGTTGAGTATGAGGTTGTGGAAGGCGAGAAAGGTCCACAGGCTGCAAATGTGACAAAGCTTTAATAGATCAAGACATATTTCGGTTTTTGTATAACATATATAGTATTTGGAAAAGAGCGTTTTCAGACCAGTATCAAGGGGCTGAAGATGCTCTTTTTGTTATAAATACAACAATATTATAGATATATCCATATGAAAATAATGGATGATTGATAAAATAACAGATATAAAAATAATTCTTGACGTATTGTGGTGATAAAATGTAGAATACCCATATATCGTGAAACATGTTTCATAGAACGCTGGCAGCGTATAGAGAAACATATCATATATACGGCATATTCAACGTCAAAGAAGAGAATTTGAGATATTATTACAGTAAGGGGGATACGGATCATGAAGAGATTTGATGTAGTGGCACTTGGAGAACTACTCATAGACTTTACACAGAACGGACTCAGTGGACAGGGTAATATGATGATGGAGGCCAATCCGGGCGGAGCACCGTGTAATGTTCTTTCAATGCTGCAGAAGCTTGGCAAGAAGACCGCATTTGTGGGAAAGGTTGGAGATGACTTCCTTGGAAAGATGCTTGCCGGGGTTGTGGCTGATGCCGGGATCAACACTGACAATCTGAAGTTTGACAGTGATGTACACACAACACTTGCATTTGTGCATACCTACGAGGACGGAGACAGAGACTTCTCGTTTTACAGGAATCCGGGCGCGGATATCATGTTGAGTGCGGATGAGGTGGATGAGAGTATCATAAAGGATTCCAGACTGTTCCATTTTGGATCACTCTCCCTGACGTATGAGGTGTCCTGTGCTGCGACACAGAAGGCGGTTGCAGCTGCAAGGGAGGTTGGATGTATCATCACATTTGACCCGAATCTCAGGGAGCCTCTGTGGAAGACGCTGGACGAGGCTCATGAGCAGATAGACTGGGGCATGAGACAGTGTGATGTGCTCAAGATATCGGACAATGAGATACAGTGGTTCACAGGCAGAGAGGATTTCGATGAGGGTATAAAGATTCTTCAGGACACATACAATATACCTTTGATACTTCTCTCCATGGGAAGGGATGGCAGCCGTGCATACTACGGGGATGTAGTCGCCGAGGCAAAGCCTTTCATCCAGGAGAATACCATAGAGACTACGGGTGCAGGGGACACCTTCTGTGCATGTGTACTTAATTATGTATTGGACAATGGACTCGAGGATCTTGACAGAGACAAGCTTACAGAGATGCTCACATTTGCAAATGCTGCGGCATCGATCATCACAACACGCAAGGGCGCACTCAAGGTTATGCCTGAGAGGGCCGAGGTGGAGAAGCTTATTGCCGAGAGACAGTAGCAGATAGAAAATGGTAGTAGTTAAAAATAGTGGTGTGCAGTAATGATATAGATTCCGTAAATAAAATGAGATTGATACGATAATTGACTATAGTCAGAAAAGGAGAAGATAAATGGCAGGTTCAAAGACAGTGAAAAAGACTGCAGAATATACTAAGCGATTTGATGAGAGATATGATGAGCTCAAGTGGCTCTACTGCGAGCTTTATAACAACAATATGGAGGCATTTGACTGGCTGTGTGACTCCCTGTATGGTTATTATCAGGAGAGAAATGCTGACCTCAAGAAACTTGACAGAAGCCGCGTCAAGAATCCGGACTGGTATAAGCAGAATGATCTGCTGGGAATGATGATGTATACAAATGCATTTGCAGGGACTCTTAAGGGAGTGAAGGACAAGCTTCCTTATGTGAAATCCTGCGGTGTGAATTATCTTCATTTTATGCCGCTGCTTGAGAGCCCAAAGGGCAGGGACGATGGCGGATATGCGGTGGCTGACTTCCGCAAGGTAAAGCCTGAGCTTGGAACCATGGAGGATCTTGAGGAGCTCACAGCGGAGTGCCACAGACAGGGCATAAGCTGTTGCCTGGATTTTGTCATGAATCATACGAGTGAGGATCATGAGTGGGCAAAGGCAGCGAGAAAAGGTGATCCTGTTGCGAGAGCAAGATATTTCTTCTATGACGACTGGTTTGTTCCAAACATATATGAGGAGACAGTCCCTGAGGTATTCCCGACCACAGCACCGGGCAACTTCACATGGATAAATGACTGCAACCAGGTGGTCATGACGACATTTTACCCATATCAGTGGGATCTGAACTATGCAAATCCTATGGTGTTCAACGACATGGTCGGCAACATGCTGTACATGGCAAATAGAGGTATAGATGTAATAAGACTTGACGCAGTTCCATATATATGGAAGCAGATCGGAACAAACTGCCGTAACCTTCCACAGGTTCACACACTGGTTCGTATGATGAGGATAATCAGCGAGATAGTATGTCCGGGAGTCCTTCTCCTTGGAGAGGTCGTTATGGAGCCTTCCAAGGTAGTTCCTTACTTCGGAACGGTGGACAAGCCTGAGTGCCATATGCTTTACAATGTAACTACCATGGCATCCACATGGAATACCATAGCCACAAAGGATGTGGGACTTCTGAAGCGCCAGATGGATCAAGTGTGTGCGCTTCCAAAGGATTATGTGTTCCTTAATTACCTCAGATGCCATGACGATATCGGCTGGGGACTTGACTATGACTGGCTGGCGCAGTTCGGCATAGATGAGGTGGCACACAAGAAGTTCCTGAATGACTACTTCACAGGCAGGGGTTACGACAGTGATTCCAGAGGCGAGCTTTACAATGATGATCCGAGACTTGGCGATGCCCGTCTGTGTGGAACAACGGCATCCCTGTCAGGTCTTGAGGCTGGTCAGTACGAGGCAAATGCTGACAAGATAGATCAGGCAGTGTCATGCGATCTTATGCTCCACGGTTATCTGCTGGCACAGAGCGGAATCCCGGTTCTCTACAGCGGTGATGAGATAGGACAGACAAATGATTACAGCTACAAGAACGATCCGGACAAATGTGCGGACAGCAGATACCTTCACAGAGGAAACTTCCCATGGGATAAGGTTGAGAAGAAAGATCCGGTTGCCATGAAGATATTTGACGCGCTGCGCCACATGGAGGAGATCAGGGCATCACACGATGTGTTCTCGGGCAGTGCAAATGTCTACACCATAGAGACTGGCTGCGCAAGCGTTCTGGGAATAGTGAGAGAGTATGCAGGCCATGAGCTGAGAGCGTTCTTCAACTTCAGCAACATGGATCAGCTCATCTGGACCATGCCTGAGGAGCAGGCTGATATATATACGGATCTCATATCCGGTAAAACTCTCCGTGAGCTTGGCGCTGTCATGCCTAGATATGGCTGCTGGTGGTTCTACAGATAGTTATGTAGGATCATTTTGATAAGAGCTAAAGAAGAGTATTAAAGAATACTATAGAACGAAAAGAAGAGTATTTTAGATAGAAGGCTTGAAGACTGTAAATGGTCAGGGCCTTCTATTTTTGTGGGAAATTAAGAAGGTAAAATATTTTTCTTAAATGTTATAATGGACATATAAAAGTCATATCGGTTTGTTAATATACGGGGCAAGGAGGTGACAATGTGGATGTGAAAAACATAGAGACATTGGATGCGGCAGATGCAGGAAAAAGTTTAAAGACTTCTAATAAGGATATATATGCCGTGAACAAAATATTGCTTGTGGAGGACGACATACACATAAGCGAGGTCATACATGACTATTTTGTCAGGGCTGGCGGCGGCAAGCTGCAGGTCGTGGTAAAGGATAATGGAACTGATGGATTGGACAGCTTTCTGACTGACAGCTTTGACCTCGTTCTGCTGGATATCATGCTTCCGGGTATGGACGGGTTCTCCATATGCAGGGAGATGCGCAGACATAGCATGGTCCCAATATTGTTCCTGACGGCCAGAGATTCGGAGTGGGACATCATGCTGGATAACCTGATCATGAATACTGTAAAGTATGCGCCGGATAACAGCATTGTAAGTGTGACTATAGATGGTGGAAAGTTTGTAATTTCAAATGATATGGATGGCGAGATAGACTGTGATCCATCTGAGCTGTGGGAGCCTATGAAGAAGGGCAATTCAGCCAGAACAGGGCATACCGGGAACGGACTGGGGCTGTCCATAGTGAAGAAGATACTTGATCTGTCCGGCTTTACCGGGAATATAGCTGTGGAAGATGGAAAGTTTGTGGTTACGATCAGCTGGAGTAAATAAGCAGTGAGTAGTATTACATCCATTAGTTGTATATCCATCAGTTGTATTATGGTTTAGGCATTGTACGTGTTGTTCCAGTATTATTAAGTTGTAACTTCGGACTTATTAAAACAATAAGAGGTTTCTAAAATAATAAGAGGTTGCGAGCCATCGGTTATCAGGTGTAGTTGTACGCGCATAATAAATCAAAAAGTGCATAAAATTATCACTTTATAGTTTGAAACAGCCCAAAAGATACAAGAAATTAAATATTTGTATAGAAACAAGTGAATATTTCAAAAAAAGATAAAATTTTGTAGCTAATTCAAAAATAATTTAAAAAAAGTGCAGGTAGAAGGAATGGCAGAATCAGAAAGAAAGCCCACCTGGGGGATATACCCCAGGTGGGCTTTCTTTCGTCCGTCAGACAAATTAATTCTTAGAGCATCTATACAGCAGATCCTCCCAACGTCGGTCAACCTCCTGCTGATACTGAACGAGAAGGTGCTCGTTCTCAGGCTTGAACAGGTGCTTGAATCTACCCTGTGTTCTCAGGAAGTCCTCGATAGGAAGCTTCTTCTTTGGAGAGTAGGAGAGGATCCATTTGCCCTCGATAACCTCGAACAGAGGCCAGTAGCATGTCTCAACTGCCAGCTTGCAGATGTCCATGATCTTCTCTGTAGGGTATCTCCATCCTCTAGGACATGGTGACATGACATTGAGAAAAGCTGCGCCAGGTGTGTATATGGCCTTCTCAGCTTTCTCATAGAGATCACGCATGTTGCCGAGAAGAGTAGACTGTCCAACATAAGGAATGTCGTGGGCAGCCATGACCTGGGCGAGATCCTTTCTGTTCTGCATCTTACCATTTGACTGTGAGCCGACTGGTGTGGTGGTGGTGTCAGCATACATAGGAGTAGCCGATGAACGCTGGATACCGGTGTTCATGTATGCGCCGTTGTCGTAGCACACATATACCATGTCATGTCCACGCTCCATCGCACCTGACAGGGACTGGAGACCTATATCGTAAGTACCGCCGTCACCGCCGAATGTGATGAATTTGTAAGTGTCATCTATCTTGCCCTTTTTCTTCAGAACGTTGTAGGCTGTCTCAACACCTGAGAGGGTTGCGCCTGCGTTCTCAAATGCGTTGTGTATGTAGCTGTCCTCGTAAGCTGTGTAAGGATACATGAAGGTTGAAACCTCAAGACATCCTGTGGCGTTACCGATGACCGCCTTGTCGCCCTCGTGAAGGGCGCGGAGTACAGTTCTGACAGTGATCGTACCACCGCAGCCTGCACACATTCTATGACCTGGAGCAAGACGCTCAGGCTTGTTCATTACTTCTTTAAAATTATATGCCATTTCATCTTACCTCCTACTGTCTAAGTCCTATGTACTGATACTGAGGAATCTCAGCGCCGTTCTCTATCATGTCTTCAAGCTGTGCAAATACGCCCTTGGCGCTGTCCACAGTGTAGTCACGTCCGCCGAGACCGTAGATGTAGCTGACAGCCTTTGTGGTTGCCTGAATGTCATACAGGTGCTCCTTGACCTCTGCTGAGAGAGGACCGCCGCCTGCTCTGAATCCCTCTGATCTGTCGAGTATAGCGACAGCCTTGGTGTGGGCGAGAGCCTTTGCGATCTCCTCACCCGGGAATGGTCTGAATACTCTGATCTTCAGAAGTCCGACCTTCTTGCCCTCATTTCTGAGTTCATCTATAGCTTCTTTTGTTGTGCCGGCAGCAGAACCGATCATAACGATGGCGTAGTCGGCATCCTCAAGTCTGTACTCCTCAAAAAATCCGTAGTGACGGCCTGTCATCTCCTCGAATTCCTTTGCAACGTCCAGAATGACCTGCTTTGCGTTCTTCATGGCAGTGTTCTGCGCCATCTTAGTCTCCATATAGTAAGGAGATGTTGCGTATGGACCGACAGCCATAGGCATCTCAGGATTTAAGAGATACTGTTCTGGGTTATATTCACCGACAAACTTCTTTACAAGGTCATCCTCGATGAGGGTGATGTTTTCAACGGCATGGCTTGTGATGAAACCATCCTGACATATCATGATAGGAAGTCTGACATCCTTGTGCTCAGATATTCTGTATGCCTGAACGAAGTTGTCATATGCCTCCTGGTTGTTCTCTGCGTATATCTGAAGCCAGCCTGTATCACGGGCACCCATACTGTCTGAGTGGTCGCAGTTGATGTTGATAGGGCCGGAGAGTGCTCTGTTTACAAGTGCGAGGGCAAGTGGAAGACGATTGGACGCTGCCACATAGAGCTCCTCCCACATGAGAGCCATACCACATGAAGATGTGGCTGTGAGTGTACGGCATCCGGCTGCCTCTGCACCGATCGCTGCACTCATTGCACTGTGCTCACTCTCTACCGGGATAAATTCTGTATCGATCTCTCCATTGGAGATAAATGTTGAAACAAACTGAGGTATCTCAGTTGAAGGTGTTATAGGGAATGCAGGCATGACATCCGGATTGATCTGCTTTATAGCGTGTGCTACAGCCTCATTTCCTGAAAGACGTTCTCTTATAGCCATTTATTTGCCCTCCTTCATAGTGATTGCTCCGAACTTGCACTGGTATGCGCATATACCGCAGCCCTTGCAGTGATCCAGGTCAAATGCGAGACGCTTGCCTGATACTACCGGAATGCATGAATCCGGGCATACAGGTGCGCACAGAAGACAGTGTACGCATTTGCTCTCGTCGAGGACAGGAGTTGAAGTTCTCCACTCACCTGTGTTGAAGGCCTTGGAAGTACCGCCGCCGTATACGTGGTTTCCAGGTGTGAGCTCTGTCCATTTGCTGTTGTCATGTATCTTGCTTATATCTGTTCTCATTACTTCATTACCTCCCTGAAGGCCAGCTTCAAAGCTTCCATGTTACCCTCGATAACCTCTGGCTTCTTGGCGAATTTGTGCTGATATGACTGTCTCATATCCTCGAGGAAAGGTCCCTCCTCCATAATCCCACTGACAGCAACGATGGCTGCAAGCATAGGAGAGTTAGGAAAATTCTTGCCGAGAGTCTTCATGGAGATCTCCTTGGCATCAAGTGTGTATACCTTACCCTTGTAACCCTTGAGCAGTGGACGAACCTCGTCCGGAGTCTTAGGTGTATTTATAATGATGGCGCCATCCTCGGCGAGACCTGCAGTTACATGTACAGGTTCGATCAGAGATTCGTCAACTACAACCACATACTGTGGCTCGTAAATGTTGGAATGTACTCTGATAGGTTCACTGCTGATCCTGTTGTAAGCAGTGATAGGTGCGCCCATTCTCTCTGGACCATACTCAGGGAATCCCTGAACATATTTACCTGTTTTGAATGCCACATCTGCGAGGAGCAGGGCAGCAGTCTTGGCACCCTGACCACCACGTCCGTGCCATCTGATTTCGATAGTATCTTTCACTTTCACATCTCCTGTCAAAAAATTCTCATTAAGTTCCGTTTATTAGGAAAAATAATCCTTTTGATTATACCATTTATAAATAATAAGTAAAGAATAAAATTAAGGATATATGGCAAATAACAGAAAAAATTAACGCGTATTGCTGAAAATTCTTAAAATGTTGGATCCTATGTCGAAAATATCTGTCAGAAACAGTGTAAAGTGTCTGATGTGGTAAATTGGAGGATGCAAACAGATAGATGAAAATGATTATCATAAACACAGGCGGACAGCTAAGTTGGCATGTCACTTATCTGTCCGCCTGAATTATGGTGTTAATTGTTGCAGATATAAAAATTATTACAAGCTTACATTGAAATGAATACAGGTCTGTCCATCTATTATCTGGTTGTCCAGAAGAATGTTGCCGTGATACTTTGTCACCAGCTGTTTTAACTTGTAAAGTCCAATCCCTCTTGAATACGTGCCGTCCTTAAGCGGCTTAGTGGTATATCCCTTCGCAAAAAAGTTCTTGCGCATTTCTGCGGTGAGCTTTTGACCTGCATTTAATGTTTCTACAGTGGTTGTCGTTCCGTCAGAATTAATGATTACCTTTATCCATCCGCCATCACAGGTTGCGTCAAAAGCATTGTCAACAAGTATACTCATGATATCCAAAAGCTCAAATTCCTCGGCTTTGGATGTCAGCGTGGAATTTTTGAGGTCTATCTGGATGTCTATATTCCGCTCATTTGCAAGATTCATTTTGCTGAATAAAAAGCCTGCGATCAGCTTCATGTTGATCTTCAGAAGGTATGAGTTCTTTATAACATGATCATTGCATGACGTATCAAGCTTCTTGGAGAGTGCTGCGGTGAGAGAATCATAATCGGTATAACTTATTGGCAGCATACTGATCGCCTGAAGCTCGTTGTTGTAGTCGTGCTGTCTCATACGTACCTGATCTATCAGATCCTCTGTAATAGGAAGATACTGTTCATAGGATTGGAGCTGCTTCTGTGATTCTCTGAGACTCATGTAATTCTTGTACATTCCAGCGTATAAAATCAGAATAAGTATAATAGAGATTGTGAATGTCGCAAAAACGTTCATGAAATCCTTTACGGATATACGCTGGTATATGACCATGACCATCATGAGAACAAATATTCCAAGTATAATATTTCTTGAAACCTGATTTTTTACTACTAGAGCCTCATACAGCTTGTCAATATGCGAAAATTTATACAGCAATATAACTATAATTAAAGCCATGGCTTCAGTTATATATGTTGTTGCATTGGTGAAAGGGGTGTCTGTAAACTGCATGATGACGATAAGCTGTACAATGTTCAGCAGATTTATCATTATAAACGACATCGCGTAGCCCGTTATGATCTTCATAGGTGGATAACGGAAGGCCAGAGAGTAGAACACAAAGCAGTATATGTAGGTTACAATAGTAGCTACAAGCATAGAATTGGTTATTATAGCTATGAAAGAAATCGGTAAAGTTAGCAGAAGCAAAGCAGGGAGACGCCTTGCTATCTGGGAAAGCTTTACATTATATATTGCCATCAAAAAAAATAAAAAGACTATTGTATCAAGAAGTATTTTTGCAAGAAAATTAAAATAAGCTGCCATTTATCTATTCTCCATATATGTTTCAACCAATGATTTGTATTTGCGTCCAACAGGTATGACTTCCTGCGCCTGATTCAGCCTTAGAACTGAGTTGGTGCGGTCATAGCTGTGAATAAATGATGGATTAAAATAATAACTTTTGTGACATCTGACAAGTGGTATGTCAATGCCTTCAAACAATGTGTCAAATGCCTGACCGGTTACGATAAAATCCCCGTTTGTGGTGAAAATGTGTTTGTGATGTCCTGCTGATTGAGTATATACGATGTCGGATGGAAGCACATTGAATAAAATGCCCTGAATGTCTTTTAATTGCAGCTTGCAATCAGGAGCCTGGTCTGTATCACAGACACTTTTAAGTGCAGCGATGACATCATCCTTGCTGTATGGCTTTGAAAAATAATAGTTGCAGTGGTATTTGTTGATGACATCAAGATTTGGATTTGTAATATCGGTGATAAAAATAACCGGAGTATATTCATATCCTGTGGCAGATCTTATATATGAACACACATCAAGACCTGTTTTGTCATCCCCAAGATTTATGTCCAGCATAAAAAGGTCAATGGAGCAGGAATTTATCACGGATACAGCATCATTGTAATTTGAAGCGGTATAGATAACAGAGTCAGGATACTCGTATTCGATCATATGTTTTAATCCTGTAAGCTGGATAGTATCGTCTTCAACAATGAGTAATTTCATAAAATGTAACACCTCTATATTCATAGTCATCTTATTGCGAAAAATATACCAAAATGACATGCTTATATTATCATAAAATGGTGTGTTTATACAATAGGTACACCCCTTGTTATGACGCTTATACATAAAAATATATGTCGTTCATGTCGTATCACACGTCGTTCGTGTCGATTTCTGTCTAACATATTGGCAAATGTGCATAAATAGTATATAAGTTTACTTATGTACGGTAATTGATTTCGAGGGGAGATTGATTATATAGTATCAATCGGCATTGCGGTGTATAGATCTTACCGTTTACACGGTTGTTTATACAGTATTTGTTGTTTGGTATGTGCTGCCATGGATATTGTCTGTCCATGGCAGCTTTTTTGTTTGCTGTTGTTTGGGGTACAAAACTATTTAAAAAAATAATCCGATATGGTATGATGTAGAGAAGCATGGGGTTTTGGTTTACATCCCTAACGATAAAAGCTATTACCAGGAGGAAGAGTATGATTAAATTATTTGACAACGGTGCTTATCTGTTACATGGCACAGAACTTGTTGAGGATAACGCTGATGCATCAGCAGTGCTTGCATCAAAGCTTGGAAGTGTCCCATCAAAGGAAGAGGCATCAAAGAACACACTTGCCTATGGAATATTGGCGAAGCATAACACATCTGACAATATGGAGAATCTTAAGATCAAATTCGATAAGATGACTTCACATGATATAACATTTGTAGGAATCATCCAGACCGCCAGAGCGTCAGGACTCAAGGAATTCCCTATACCATACGTACTTACAAACTGCCACAACTCACTTTGTGCTGTTGGCGGAACTATCAATGAGGATGACCATATGTTTGGCCTTTCATGTGCGAAGAAGTACGGCGGTGTGTATGTACCACCTCATCAGGCGGTTATACATCAGTTTGCAAGAGAGATGCTGGCAGAGTGTGGCGCCATGATTCTTGGTTCTGATTCACATACACGTTATGGTGCTCTTGGTACTATGGCGATCGGAGAGGGCGGCGGTGAGCTCGCAAAGCAGCTTCTGTGCAAGACATACGATGTTGCAAAGCCGGGTGTTATCGCAATCTATCTCGACGGAGAGGTACAGAAGGGTGTTGGTCCTCAGGATGTAGCACTTGCAATCATCGGAGCAACATTTGGATGCGGATATGTCAAGAATAAGGTCATGGAGTTCGTTGGTCCTGGTGTTGACAAGCTCTCAGCAGACTTCCGTATCGGTATCGATGTTATGACAACAGAGACAACATGTCTGTCATCAATCTGGAAGACAGATGATAAGATAAAGGATTGGTATGATATCCACGGCAGAAGTGAGGCATACAAGGAGATGAATCCTGGCGATGTGGCTTACTATGACGGAGTTGTATATGTGGATTTGTCAACGGTTAAGCCAATGATAGCTATGCCATTCCACCCAAGCAACACATACACTATTGATGAGCTGAATGCAAATCTCATGGATATTCTTGATGATGTTGAGAAGCGTGCACTTGTAAGTCTTGACGGCAAGGTAGACTTCACGCTCAAGGATAAGGTAAGAGATGGCAAGCTGTATGTAGAGCAGGGAATCATCGCCGGATGTGCCGGTGGTGGATATGAGAACATCTGTGATGCTGCCGATATCCTCAGAGGCAAGAGTATAGGTGCTGACGAGTTCACACTGTCAGTATATCCTGCAAGTACACCTATATATATGCAGCTCGCAAAGAACGGTGTTCTGGCTGATCTCATAGAGACAGGATCCATCGTCAAGACAGCGTTCTGTGGACCTTGCTTTGGTGCTGGTGACACACCTGCAAACAACGCATTCTCAATCAGACATTCAACAAGAAACTTCCCTAACAGAGAGGGTTCAAAGATACAGAATGGTCAGAT
>JAEDGW010000064.1 GCA_016297325.1 Coprococcus sp.
AGGGTGTTATGAAATTTGATATAGAGATAAATAACTTTATGGCAACTCATACATTTAAACAGATCAAGGTTGATGGCATCAGCACCAGATATCTTCTGTGCGGAAATGAGGATTCGAAGTACACGCTGGTCTATCTTGTGGGTGGTACGGGAATTCCAGAAGTGTGGCTTAACCATATATTGAAGATGGAGACTGATTTCCGCATTCTGACCATGGATTATCCGATGGAGATAGAGAGCATGGAGGTGCTTGCCAGACACATAGTGCATCTTGTAGATGGGCTGGATCTGAGAAATACGATATTCATCGGTGCATCGCTTGGAGGATTTGTCGCACAGCTTGTAGGAAGGATAGCCCCGGAGCGCGTGTCGGGAGTGTGTCTCTACTCCACATGCAGTCTGTCGGAGGCGAGTGTCATGGATCTGAAGAAGCAGTATAAATCATATGGAGTCATGCTGGTACTTATGAAGATCCTGCCATATTCCTGGGTTCGCAGCCTGTCACTGAATATATCAAAGAAACAGATAGGCCTTGAGAACGAGGATCAGGAGGGCCGTACATATATGGAGGATCTCTTCACATGGGTGTTCAGCCGATATACAAAGGAATTTGATACGCACATGACAAAGCTTCTTGCGGATATACCGAATCTTGACTTTATGACAAAGGAAGATTACGCCCGGTTTGATGACCGCTCACTTCTGGTACTGCCGAAGAATGACAAGGCATTCTCAGAGGCGGCGCAGAAGGATCTGAGAGACAGTATGCCGCGGGCATTTGTGAAATGGGTCAATGCCGGACACACGGCGACACTGTTCAAGGTAGATACATATGTGGATGCCACAAGAGAATTTATAAAAGGATTGGAGGGATCAGATGCCAGCTAATTTTACAGAAGAACAGAGACAGGAGATAAGGGAAAAGCTCATTGCAGTGGGTTATGATCTGATCCGGGAGATGGGACTTAAGAAAATGAAGGTGTCCATCATTGCAGAGAGAGCCGATATCGCTACGGGAACATTTTATCATTTCTTTGAGTCCAAGGAAGCGTATGTGGAGGCTCTGATATGTGAACAGGATCTGAAGAGTCAGGCACAGCTCATTCCGTTATTGCAGGCAAATGGCAAACTCACGCTTGAGCAGGCGATCAGGTGGTTCCGGGATTCGTTCAGGAAGGAGAACAATATCCTGATGGAGCTCACCCTGGATGACTGGGTATGGCTCAAGACACACCGGACGAAGGACGGCCTGTTTAGCCCATCCCACGATGCGGACGAGGCAATGAGATATCTGTCATTTGTGGATGGGGTAAGACCTGATCTCGATATCCGCATCATCATCAATTTTTTCAAGACCATCTACAGCATGGCCCAGAACAGGGACACGTTCATCGATGAAGTGTTCGAGACAAATATAGACATGATATTTGAGTGCATATACAACTATGCCGCAGATAGATCAAATAAATAGTCAAAGGAGAATACAAATGGTAGCAAAAGTAGCAATTGAAGCAGTTATCTACAGTCTGGTTTACACAGTGTTTATGCTGATCCTGTTCAAGATACAGGGTGCAGCGCATCAGCTCTACAATTATCCGAAGGCGATCCAGGATCGTGCCAAGGAGCTTGGGATCATCACCCAGGAGGAACTCGATGCAAATGCAAAGAAGAACAAGATATGGGGAATTATTGTCATGGTGGTTTTGTGCGTAGCCATAACATGTGCTGTCAACAAGCAGACCACATTCCTTGCAGGATTTGTTCAGTCATACATATTCCTGAACGCATTTTCACTGTTCGATGCGCTGGTGATAGACACGATCTGGTTCTGCCATGGAAAATGGTGGGTGATCCCTGGAACAGAGGACATGACAGAGGCATATCACGATTATGCATTCCACTGGAAATGGTTCTTTATAGGCCTTGTATCGATCCTTCCACTTGCCCTGATAATAGGAGGAATCGTGGCGCTGATCGGTGTTATAATTTAATGGTAAGATTTTAAATTAAATGATTATTGTGGGATGATAATGTTGTCAATCATCCCACTTTTTTTATATAATTAGGGATAGCGTGTGGAAAATGAAAGTTAAGATAACAAGCGGAAATTGACAGTAGAAATGAGAAAATGAACACTATGGAGAATGATGCATTGTCTGGCAGATCAAAGCCTGAGACAGGGAATAACAAAACAGAATACAAGGCACATTACCATCTGCCGGGACTTTTTGAATTCTACGAGCTGTACAAGGTATTCCTGCCACTATACCATGAGCACAGGGAATATTTTTACGACTGGTGTGATATCGGTTCAGTGTATGGCGCGCCGGGGGACTGCCTCTGGGGCGGCGGCAGAGTGGGATATGGAGACTGCGATGCCGAAGATGTGCTGGAACTTATGAGCGGGTATGGAATATCGGCGAGGCTGACCTTCAGCAACTCACTGCTAAGACTGGAACATCTTGCGGATAAAAGGTGTAACGATTTGTGCAGAGCGTTTGAGAATGGTGGATCTGCGGCAAATGACGATCAGGGTGGCGGTGCCATGCCAGGACTTAACCGGGTAGCTGGTAAGCCAGATATTCAAAATGGCGTCATAGTCCATTCGGATCTGCTGCTCGACTATCTGCGGGAGAATTATCCGGGGTTATACCTGATATCATCCACGACAAAGGTCATCACGGACTTTGACAAGTTTTCCGCAGAGCTTGACAGGGATGAATTCCGATATGTTGTGCCGGATTTCCGGCTGAACAAAACATTTGACAGACTGGAAATGCTTTCAGGGAAGCAGAAAGATAAGGTAGAATTTCTTTGCAACGAATGCTGTTGGTTCTCATGTCAGGATCGGAAAGCCTGCTATGAGGATGTGAGCCGTATGGCTCTAGGTGAGAACTCGGATCACCGCTGTACATCACCAAATGCAGCAGACGGCTATCGTTTTTCAAAGGCGATGGAGAATCCGGGATTTATAGGTATAGATGATATAAGGAATATTTATCTGCCAATGGGATTTTCCAATTTCAAGATAGAGGGGCGGAGTCTGGGGAGTGCCATAGTGCTGGAATTTCTGCTATACTATATGACAAAGCCAGAGTACCAGCTGAGGGTCAGAGAAGAGATATATCTTGATAATACGCTGGATCTGTTCTAGGCTTAGTGGGCATATAGCTAATGAAAATTGCTGGTTGAAAGGAAATGTATGGTATATCATTTGACGATTATACTGGGCACATGAAGGACAAAATCACTTAGCACATAGATCATAGACAAATAGACGAAAGGACAACTAGAACAAAATGGCATACACACCGAATGATATTTACAATTACATAATAGAAAACGACAGGGAATCGGAATTTCTGCAGGCGATAACGCTGCATAAGCAGAACTTTTCCATAGGAGAGATAACCGACAAGCGTTTTCTGATAAAAGAAGACAAGACTGTTAAGTTCATATCCAAGATGTATAAGATAAACATACAGATCACGGATGACGACATCATAACGGCGGTCATGAACGGCTTGTATGTGAGTGCATTTATCTCAAGACAGAACGATGCTTACAACGTACATTTCCTCGTACATGCATACCCTGAAAATATGAAGTCACAGTTTGACGATGAGATATTAAAGGAAGTGCTCCGGTACATGATCATGATGACTATTGTACGGCTGAGACTTGATACGCCAGAGAAGGTGGACAAATATCTGGGAAGTGTCGATGGCGGTTCATGTAAATAAGGGGTTATATGACAAAACGTGTTGATGGGTGAATTCCATTCAACATACTTTGTGTAAAACAAAAAGCTGTCTGAAATGATTCAGACAGCTTTTATCACGTGCGCAAGAGGATTCGAACCCCCGACACCTTGGTCCGTAGCCAAGTGCTCTATCCAGCTGAGCTATGCACACATGTTGCTTAACAACATCAGTTATACTACAACAGATTTGAGCAAATGTCAAATGAAAAGTTGCAAATAATTCAACTTTTTCGTTCTACCTGAAAAATATTGGCGCTGGATAAACATCTATAATTACTCCTCAGGTGATTCCCTCTTTAATTCAGGAATGTAGCGCTGGCCATATATGCTGTTCTTGATGGACTGCATCTCAAGGTCTGTAGCGGATATCACATCTGCACATTTCTTAAGCCTTGCGGAGATCATGTCCACGTTCGGGATATCCTTCTTGTATCTGAGCTGGTGATCCAGACTTGCCCAGAAGTCCATCGCGATGGTTCTGATCTGAACTTCCACACGCATATTCCTTGTATGGTCTGCGAAGAATACAGGAATCTCGACTATGACGTGGAGACTGCGGTATCCATTTGGCTTTGGATGTGATATGTAGTCTTTCGCCTCGATGAGGGTGATGTCATCCTGGCTGATGAGTTTTTCTGCCACCATATAAATGTCATCGATAAATGGACAGATGACTCTTATTCCTGCGACGTCATCCAGGTTGTTAAGTATGCTTGCGCATGTCACTGGACAACCTTTGTTTGCAAGTTTTTTCGCAATGCTGACAGGCTTTTTGATCCTTGACTGTATGAATTCTATAGGATTTCTTTTATATCTCACGCTGAAATCATCATTCAGCACTTCGAATTTTGTCTTTACCTCTCTGATGGCACATGAATACATCATCATGATCTCCTCAAAGTTCTGCATCTCCTGCATGAAGGGATTCTCCTCCGGGCGCAGAAGGGAATTGATGTATTTGCTGTTCAGAGCATTTGTCTGTATTGATTCCATAACTCCTCCAAAATGTAAAAACTGGAAAATTAAAGCTATCATGTTCCAGTAGAAAGTATTGCGCAGGTATTGCACAACTATAGGTATTATACTACATTACACTTGTGCTTAAAAATAAAATTTTATAAAATACCTGTGGAGAATCAATGAATGTAGACAGATGTATTTTATGTGTCTGTCAGACCATAGAGTCAGGAGAAGGACATGAGTTATTTTGACGAGATGACCGCCACGGAGCGGATACCGGATTCCCATGAGCACTGGACAAAGTACAGACAGATGGTTACGGATTATATAGAGAAGAACTGTCCGGTGAAGGATACCGGGGATGGGAAAAGGCCAATTCTTGCACTTTGGGGCATAGGTCAGGCGGGAGATATAGATATAGGCAGGCTTGCGGCAGCTTATAAACTTGTGCTCATAGACAGGGATGAGCAGGCTGTGCGGGAGGCGGTGCAGAGATACGGCCTCACGGAGTCTGAGTATGTGATCGCAGATATTCCGTTCTGGAGAGTGGATGATGATCAGTACAGACTGCTTGACGCTTTGCTGGAAGATGGTGCAGATATGGAACATATATTAGAATTTTTTGAGAGGATTGCCAGACAGAATTCCGGCAAATATATAGGAAAGACCCAGACTGAACCGGGGGCATTTGACGCTGACAGGTATCTGGATATATTTGACTACAGTGTGGCGGTTGGACTCCATAGCCAGCTCAATTCACGGTTTGCGGCATTACTTTATCATTACAGGGGAAATTATCATGATGATGATCTGAGGCTCATAAGCAGTGCCATATCCGGGCTGAATGAATCTGCGGTCGAAAGACTAAACGACTATATGTACCACACAACAGAAAAAAGGCTGATATACGGATATGAAGTATCCGCAGTTACGGACTTTTTGGAGGCGGAAAAGATCGCTGAAAGGCTAAATGCGGGAGATCTAGAGACAATGAAATCCATATCTCATATAGAGGGAGTCAGCCAGCTTATGGGGGATATCTCGCTGCACAGGGGATGCGATGTGGATATTATAGATAATAAGTATATGGTGTGGCCGTTTGACACGGCTTCCGGACAGAAAAATTACGTCATGGGATTTGTGACTATGAAAAAGATCAGTTAAGTTATACCATAAATACGGTGATCTGATACGTATAAATAAGAAGAAGGGAGAAAGCGATGACAGACAGTGATTTTGCAAAATATATGTCTGCAATGGCGCATGGCGACAGGGAGAGCCTGCGGTTTATATATGACGAATATCTTAAACTGATATTTGCGGTCGTGTATGATACTATAGGGCAGCGCGAGGAAGCGGAGGATGTGACCTCGGAGTTCTTTATCAAGATGTACAGTGTCGCGGCCAGTTACAGACCGGGAAATGGACATAAGAGATGGATGGTTACGATCGCAAAGAATATGGCAGTGGACAGAGTCCGGAAGCTTGGCAGGGAGGCCCTGGTGGACGAAATCCCTGAATCTCCGGATAACAGCAGGGGAAGTCATGAAGATGAGATCGTGAACAAAGTGACAGTGCAGCAGGCGGTGAAAACACTAAAGCCCGATGAGCGGGAGGTGCTTGATCTGAAAACGGTTGGAGGATTCACGTTCAGGGAGATTTCAGAGATGACCAGCCGCCCCATGGGAACGGTGACGTGGCTATATGGTGAGGCAATTAAAAAATTGAGGAGGTGCAGACTATGAGATCAGAAGATATGAATCAAGACAATTTATACGACAGAGAAAACGAAAACATATCAGAGATGCCGGATGAGACAGCAAATGAAGCTGACGACGATATAGTTGATGCATACCTTAAAAATCTGGATGCAGAAGTACCTGATCTGTGGTCACGCATAGAAGCTGGTGCGGATAAGGTAGATAAGCACAGATCGGGAAATGCGGATGCCGAGATCCTCATGATGATGATGGAGGATTCAAAAAGAAGGAAAAAGAGCAACAAGCGTGTCAAGATGATCAGGATCATATCCGGTTCCCTGGTGGCGGCGGCCGTCGCAGCGGTTTTGATCGCAATGCCAATTATGAACAGACTCACGGCGAACAGGTCGATGAACTCGACAACAACGTCAGATTCGGCTGTATATAGACACGATATAAAAAACATGGAAAGTGATAATGAGACATATTCTGCGGAGACGTCTGATGACATAGCTTCAAGTGATCAGGAGGAGCAGGCTGACCACGCCGCAGCACCACAGAGTGATGCTTCAGCGGCTGCTGAAGCCCAAAATGATATATCGTCCGATTCTGTGTCGATGGATACAGTGAACAGCCCTGCGGATTCTGCGGCGAAGAGTGACATAGAGATCGAAGCAGAGGTTGTAGATACTGTATATAGCAGCAAAGTATCGGCCACATTCTACACCGTAGAAGTAAAGAGTATATCAGGCGAAGATGACACAGGCACGCTGCATATAGGCAGCAGGATATCGATCTGGCCGGAAGATAGTGATTGGAGTGCATCCATAGGAGCTGTGATAACCGGAAAATTGATCGGCTATGATGAATCTGCTGATACGTGGATTTTTGAAAATAATTAAAAAATACCATAAAATGTAAATGCCCATCCGTATATTGGATATCAGAAGTGAAGCACGCAGACGCCGCGCGCAGCGCAGCGTCTGCTCCAAATATCCAAATAAGGAGGGCATTTTTATGGTTAAAGGGAAAAAGATAGTTTGTTTATGTATGGCTTTTGCGCTTGCATCCGGCGGCGTCTGCGGCTGTACACATAAGGGGACAGATGACGGGGATCAAGGTACAAAGAAGCCGGGCATTCAGCAACAAGGAGAAGAAGGCGGAACGGATGACGCAGACAGTATAGCTGAAAAGTACAGGGAAAAAGAGCGCCAGAGGAAAAAAGAAGATGATATGTTTGACTGGGTGGCTGAAGTATCAGGCAGTGGAGCAGAAGATGGAATATACTCAGCAGCAGAGACTGCGCAGGATGATTCATCTGCGACAGGTGAGATGGATAATGGCATAGATCCATCGTCAGATTTTGCGTATCGGGAACCAGAGACTTACTATGATACCAGGGAGTATGACAGCATGCGAGAAAATGGATTTGTGTCTGTTGCAGACAGACCTCTGTCCACATTTGCCGCAGACCGTGATACTGCTTCGTACAGCAATGTGAGAGCCTATATTGAATCCGGTATCATTCCACCTGATGGCGCCGTGAGACTTGAGGAGATGATCAACTATTTCACATACGATTACAAGAAGTCGCCTGCGGATGGTGATAAATTTTCCATATACACGGAGTATGCTGATTGTCCATGGAATGACGACACAAAGCTTATGATGGTGGGAATAAATACTGAAGATATAGATTTTGAGGACAAAAAGCCTTCAAATCTTGTGTTCCTTATAGATACATCAGGTTCCATGTATGATGAGAATAAGCTCCCTCTTGTTCAGCAGTCATTTGCCATGCTTGCGGAAAATCTTCGAGAGGACGACCGTGTCAGTATTGTCACATATGCCGGATCCGACACCGTGGTTTTATCAGGGACACCGGGATCCGAACAGTACACCATAAATGAGGCACTCTCAGGTCTTACTGCCGAGGGCTGTACGAATGGCGGCGATGCGATCATCACAGCATATGAGCTTGCCGAGAAGAATTATATAGATGGCGGCAATAACCGTGTGATACTTGCGACAGATGGCGATATGAATGTCGGGCTTACCAGTGAAAGCGACCTTGTGGATCTCATCACGGAGGAGAAGGAGAGCGGCATATTCTTAAGCGTTCTTGGATTTGGAACGGACAACCTGAAGGACAACAAGCTGGAAGCCCTAGCTGATAATGGTGATGGCATCTATGCATTTATAGATTCCGCATATGAGGCAAAAAAGGTTCTGGTGGACGAGATGGGTGGCACGCTCCAGACTGTTGTAAAAGACGTAAAATTCCAGATTGAATTCAATCCCGCACATGTGAAGGGATACAGACAGATAGGTTATGAGAACAGGGCGCTTGCCGATGCTGATTTTGCAAATGATTCCGTGGACGGCGGCGAGATCGGTGCAGGACATATGGTGACAGTGCTCTATGAGGTGGTTCCGGTAGATTCGTCATTTGAAGTGCCATCTGCCGATCACAAGTATGTGGATACGGCAAATGCGGGAGATGACGCAGCAGAAGATAAGACTGAAACAGCGGATTCTGATCAGCAAAGGACAGCTGTCGCTGGTGAGTCAGGATATTTAGATGAACTTGCAACTGTAAATATAAGATACAAAGAACCTTCTGAGAATTCGAGCAAGCTGATATCGGAAGTTGTGTATGAAAAGGATTATACAAAAAATATGTCAGCCGACATGAGTCTTGCATCAGCCGTGGCACTGTACGGAATGCTTCTTAAAAACAGTGATCATATAGGCGCCGGGAACTATGATCTTGTGAGCAGACTTGCTGAAAAAGCCGTGGAGAACCTGGATGGTACAGACGGTGATTCAATGAAGACGGAGACAAGACAGCAGTTTGTTGACATGGTGAAGGCGACTGTGAAGCTGGAGAGATAGGATTCGGGACAGATGTGCTAAAGTTATTTATCCTATTAAATATCTGCCAGATGCTGTATAATATTTTGTATCCTAAAAGGAAGAGTAAAACATAGCAAATTGCATATCAGAGGAGGAGACAGAATGGAGGATCAGAATAACGGAAGCTATGGTGCAGGTGAGCAGAATTATGGCCAGCAGGGTTATGATCAGCAGCTGTACGGTCAGCAGGGCTACAATCAGCAGATGTACGGCCAGCAGGGCTATAACAAGCAAGGTTACAATCAGCAAATGTATGGTCAGCAGGGCTATAACCAGCAAGGTTATAATCAGCAAATGTATGGCCAGCAAGGCTACAATCAGCAGATGTATGACCAGCAGGGCTACAACCAGCAGGTAAGTAATCCTCAGATGTACGGTCAGCAGGGATATAACCAGCAAGGTTACAATCAGCAGATGTACGGTCAACAGGGCTATAATCCTCAGATGTATGGTCAGCGGGAATATAACCAACAGGCATACAATCAGCAGATGTATAACCAGCAAATGTACGGCCAGCGGAATTTGAATCAGATGCAGGATAATAATCAGATATTTGACCAGCAGAATGATAAAAGAAAGGCTTCGGGCGATAAAAGTAAGAAGAAAAAGATGCTCATACTTGGTATATCATGTGGTGCTGCTGCGGCTCTTATTACGGTACTTGTGCTGGTGTTGGTTCTTGGTGTGTTCGGAGATAAAAGAAAGATCAGGAAAGCAACGGAGCAGTATGTGGCGAATGTAGAAGCTTCGGATATAGATTCTGCATTTCGACAAACTATGCCGAAGAAGCTTATGCACAATCTTCAGGACAAAGATGGTTACGACATGGATGATATAGAGGAAATGGTAGATGAGCTGGCGGATAAAATATATTATTGTGATGTAAAGATTAAATTAGAAGGATTTAAGATTGGAACTATTGATAAAATACAGGTACAAGATATTGTATATAATATTGAAACTGAATTGAAGGGTAAAGGATATACCGATTTAAAAAGCATGACAGGCGTTTCTGCTGATGAAGTCGCAGAAGAAATGAAGAATAAAATGCAAAAATATGGTATAGATACGGATAAAATATATAAAGTCGATGTGTCATATACTCTGGCGATAAATGCTGATGATTTTGATATAAATGATTTACAGGGCGAGATACATGACATGGTGAATTCAAATTTTGAAGATTTGGTGAGTTATTTCTATGCTTACGAGTATGAAGGTGAATATTATTTGATACCAGGTATTGATAAGATATTTGCAAACTTTGTGGTTGATTATGTACAGCAATCTAGAAAGTCAAGTGATATTGGGTCGGCAGATACGATAAGAATGGCAGTTCAGACTGCATTCGCTGATCTTGATGCGTGGGACGGATTTGAAGAATCAGGGATGGCTGGAAAGTATATATTGGTGACAAAGGATTCACTTGAGAGCATACCTTATTTTGGCAGCGAGGTTATCAGTATACTCGGAGATGATTTTTCCTACACAGTAAATTATAAAGAAAACGGATATGAGGATTATGATCATTTTGCGTTTTATTATAATGATTCTACATATGAAGTTATAGTCTATATTACAGATGGAGAGAATTATGTAGAGTTATCTCCAAACACCGATAATGAATACTATAACTAAATAACATAATGAGAGGTAATTGTTATTGTCCGCCTGTATATAGGGGCATATAGACAATTACCTCTTTTTTTTTATTGATAATTCTTGTATAATAACAAATTAGAGTGTCGAATTAGACAAAACAGTTACTGTTTTGAACAGTTATGAATATCAATAAACAGGAAGGGTAAGATTCATGGACGAGAAGAAGATTATGCTTGGTAACGCAGCCATCGCAAGAGGCTGTTATGAAGCGGGTGTCAAGGTATCAGCGGCATATCCTGGAACACCAAGTACAGAGATCAGTGAGAATATGGTGCAGTACAAGGGAGACATTTACTCAGAGTGGTCGCCAAATGAGAAGGTTGCCACTGAGGTAGCCATCGGTGCATCATTTGCGGGAGTTAGATCCATAGTGTCAATGAAGCATGTAGGTGTGAATGTGGCATCAGATCCACTGTTCACAGCGGCATACACAGGTGTAAACGGAGGAATGGTACTCGTAGCAGCAGACGATCCTGGAATGTACTCATCACAGAATGAGCAGGATTCAAGACTTGTTGCAAGAACAGCCATGATCCCGGTTGTTGAGCCATCAGACAGCCAGGAGGCAAAGGATTTCACAAAGTATGCGTTTGAGCTTAGTGAAAAGTATGATACCCCTGTAATGCTTCGTACAACCACAAGACTCTCACACTCACAGGGTGTTGTAGAGCTTTGTGACAGACAGGAGATTCCTGACAAGCCATATGAGAGAAATATAAAGAAATATGTCATGATGCCTGGTAACGCTATACCACGTCATGTATTTGTAGAGCAGAGACTCAAGGATATGGCAGCAGACGGTGCTGACATGCCAATCAACAGAGTTGAGATGAGAGACAAGAGCGTGGGTGTTATCACCAGCGGTATCCCTTATCAGTATGTCAGAGAGGCTATGCCGAACGCATCAGTCTTAAAGCTTGGTATGGTAAATCCACTTCCAAGAAAGATGATCGAGGACTTCTGTGCACAGGTTGACAAGGTATATGTCATCGAGGAGCTTGAGCCACATATAGAGACTCAGGTCAGATCATGGGGAATAGATGCAGTCGGCAAGGAGCTGCTCACAGTTCAGGGCGAGTACAGCGCAAATATGCTCAGAGAGAAGCTTCTCGGTGAGAAGGTAGAGACAGCTGAGGCTACTCAGGTTCCGGCAAGACCACCTATCCTCTGTCCTGGATGTCCGCATAGAAGCGTATTCTCAGTTCTCTCAGAGCTGAAGATACACGCAGCAGGAGATATAGGATGTTACACACTTGGAGCTGTTGCACCGCTCAGTGTTATTGATACAACAGTCTGCATGGGTTCATCTATCTCTACACTTCACGGAATGGAGAAGGCAAAGGGCAAGGATTACATCAAGAACTGGGTTGCAGTCATCGGTGATTCAACATTCCTTCACACAGGTGTTAATTCACTCATGAACATGGTCTACAACCAGAGTACAGGAACAGTCATCATACTTGACAACTCAACAACAGGTATGACAGGACATCAGGATCACGCCGCAACAGGTAAGACACTGATGGGAGATCCTACATATGCGATCGATATATACAATCTCTGCAAGGCACTGGGAATTCAGAATGTCCATGAGATAAATGCATTTGATATAGAAGGCCTTAAGAAGCTCATCAAGGAGGAGACAGCAAAGGATGAGGTATCAGTCATCATCACAAAGTCACCTTGTGTACTCTTAAAGACGACCAAGATAACAGGAAGATGCAAGGCAATACCTGAGAAGTGTAAGAAGTGCGGTATGTGCTTAAAGCCTGGATGTCCTGCAGTTATCAAGCAGGAGGATGGAACCATCCGTATAGATGACACACTCTGTACAGGCTGCGGACTGTGCATGAAGCGTTGTAAATTCGATGCTATAGAAAGGGAGGAGTTCTAATCATGGAGACAAAGAATATTATGATCGTCGGCGTAGGCGGACAGGGAACACTTCTCACAAGCCGTATACTTGGTGGAATCACTACGGCAGCAGGTTATGATGTTAAGCTCTCAGAGGTTCACGGAATGAGCCAGAGAGGTGGAAGTGTTGTTACATATGTAAGATATGGTGAGAAGGTAAATGAGCCTATCGTTGAAGAGGGCTGTGCAGATGTGCTCATAGCATTTGAGAGACTTGAGGCGCTCAGATATGCACACTTCCTGAAGAAGGATGGAGTTATCATCGTCAATGACCAGAGAATAGATCCTATCACTGTTGTTACAGGCGCTGCACAGTACCCTGATGGAATCATCGAGGATCTGAAGAACAAGTACAAGGTTATCTCAGTTGATGCCATGGATGAGGCAAAGAAGCTTGGCAACAACAAGGTATTCAACACAGTCATAATAGGAATCGCAGCACAGCACATGGATTTCTCACATGATGCATGGGTTGAGGTCATCAAGAACACAGTTCCTCCTAAGACAGTGGAGAAGAATCTTGAGGCATTTGAGGTTGGATACAATCTGTAGAAGATATAGTATTTGCGAAACCGATTGCACCATCATATTGTATGAAAATTGATGAAATTTAAGGCGGGAATTATTAAAAAATCCCCGCCTTTTATGTATTAATAGTAGAAATAGTCTGCTAAATATGGTAAAATCAATGCATATTCAGGTTATCGGGGGATCGATTATGAATGATTTGAACAAAGAAGATATAGAGATAAAATGGAAGATGCTCATATGGCGCATGATGGTGGTCATATGCAGCATAACATTCGTCATATCGTGGATATTATTTGGAAGCTACAGAATTGAGAAGTTGAGCTCCGGGCTCTACATATTGAAGTACATAGTTCTTCCGGCTGTTGTACAGGCTGTGGCGCTGGTGGTTGGATATTATTTCATAAAGTCCGGAACGAAGGATGAGAAGAAACAGAGTTATATTGTGACGGCTATGATGTTTGTGTCATTTGGAATCATAGCGTTTATATATTATTCCATATCTCCGCTTATCCTCATACCGTGTGTTACGATAGTTGCTACGGCTCTGTTTGCGGATCAGGGACTGACAATATGGTCGGGAGTGGCAGTGCTCGTGCTCATGACGATAAATATTATCAGATATAGACTGAGTGTTGGGACGGATCAGTTTCAGTTGGGCTGGTTTGGATCACTCAGTGTAAGTATTGTATTTGTAGTTCTTATGATAGCAGTGGTAGTTGTTATCAACAAGCATACGAAGGCACTTATGAACTCCATAGCGGGAAGCTACAACAGACAGGTAACTCTTATGAGTGAGCTGATGATAGACCCTATGACAGGCCTTTACAACAGACGTTCATTTGAGGAAAGTCTTGACAAAGAGATTGAGAATGTTGAAGAGACAGGAGCAAAGTCTTATGTCACCATATTTGATATAGACCACTTCAAAGAGGTGAATGATACATATGGACACAGCAATGGAGATATAGTTATCAAGGCACTCTGCAAGATGATGAAAGAGAAGTCCAAGGATATGGGACTTGCATTCAGATATGGAGGAGAGGAATTTGTCATTCTGTTCCATGATACGGAGTTATCCAAGGTTATGAATGTAGTGGAGGACATCAGAACAGAATTCAGATGTTACTATTTCCACTTTATGAACAAGGATGGCATAACATGCAGCTGTGGTGTTGCAGAATACGTCATGGGTGAGAGCTCAAAGGCGTGGTTTAACAGAGCAGATTCGGCGCTGTACAAGGCCAAGGAAGGCGGACGTAACAGAACAGTTATAAGTGAGTAATATACAGGATCAGTGTTTAAAACAATATGAATAATGCCCTGGCGGCTTTGATATGAGTACATATCGATAGCCGCCAGGGCATTATTTTATGTGTATATGCAGTATATAAGTGTTCAGCCTATAGGACATATTCCTTTGATATAGTTACTGAACATATGTATTCAGCCATTCAACCACACCGTTAGATATTGCTTTGGCATAGTTGTCAATGTTCTCGTTGAAGTAGTCCAGATCATCCTGGCTTGTCATGAAGCCCATCTCTATTATCATGCTTGTCATGTCGGTGTCTCTGATAACAGCGTAATCGTCGTCGCTGTCGCCCTGCGTGCCGATCCTGACACCTCTGTTGTCTGATATGCCAACCTGTTCGAGGTTGTTCAGTATATCGTCAGCGGCTGCATAGCTTCGCTCTGAACCTGAACTGTGGATCCAGATCTCGATTCCCTTTGTGGTGTTCGGATTTGCGGTTGAGTTTCGGTGCAGTGATACGAATATGTCGGCCTTGGCTTTATTTGCAATCTTAGATCTGGAGTCAAGCTGTGTATCGCTGTCATCGGATCTGGTCATTATGACGGTGACACCGCTCTCCTTAAGTGCATCAGCAACTTTCAGGGCGAGACGGAGATTGTCGTCTTTTTCGTAGCTTCCGTCCAGTCCGACGGCACCCACATCGCTTCCGCCGTGTCCTGCATCGACGCATACGGTGTATGTGTCATTCGCACGCTTTAACATGACTGTTTTTTCCTTGCGCTGATTTATATGTGCTTTGGCGAGGAAAAATCCTAGGACCAGAATACATATGACCAGAACTATATTTATCGTTATAAGAAAAGCAACCAGTGATCTCAGCTGCTTCATTGTCATTTTCTTTCGTCTTTTACTCATATATCCT
>JAEDGW010000004.1 GCA_016297325.1 Coprococcus sp.
GTTAATGGATTATACGATAATTCTAATGATGAAAGGAAAGAAGCGTTTGCAAGACTTGAGCAGTTACGAAAAAAGGGGACTGTTGTTGATGATGCAGCAGAATTAGCTTCTTATAGGGACGAGAAATATGGTAAGTAGAATTTTGATTGATACAAATATATTGCTTGATTATCTCCTTGAACGTGAACCATTTGCAGATGATGCGAGGACAATTGTTGAATTATGCACAAATGGGAATGCCAGGGCATGCATTGCGGCACATTCAATTCCCAATATGTTTTTCATTTTAAGAAAAAATTACACAATAAAGGAGAGGCGGGACATATTATCAAGTATATGTACGTTGTTTGATGTAGAGGGGATAGATAAAACGAAACTATTGTCAGGTCTTGAAAACGAAGATTTTTCTGATTTTGAGGATTGCCTGCAGATGGAATGTGCAAAGAGCTTTGGTGCTGAGTACATCGTCACAAGAAATGTGTCTGATTATTCGGCCTCGGAAGTGAAGGCAATAGAACCTGGAGAATTCTTGAAAATGTGTTAGTAGTATAAGGAAATATTTTCAAAAGAAAAAATGGAGATTTTATGGTGGTTTTATTTCGAAAAATGACGATAAGAATATAGAGAATCCTGTAAAATAGCCATTTGTGGGACATAGTAAAATACAAATAGTATTTCTTATTACGTTTATCAGCTCACACCGTATAAGTGGGAGTAGGATAGGGGACGTTCCTTTTGTAACGAGGAGTGTCCCTGTGTCACGATTAAGACAGGTGACGCTCCTTGTGACAGAGGGACACTCTTCAATACAGGTGACGCTCCTTGTGACAGAGGGACACTCTTCAATACAGGTGACACTCTTCGTGACAGAAGGAACGTCCCCAAAGTGCATGAATGCACAGCACTATATAGATTAGTGGTAGTTATCTATGTAGTGCTGTGTTTTTGTTTGGCAAGATTTGGCATTTTTGAAGGAGATGTCGGATAGTGCCAATAAAGTGCCGAATGGTTTGGGACGAATTATCGATTGTATTAGCATAGGGGACGTTCTTTTTGTAACGAGGAGTGTCCCCGTGTCACGATTAAGACAGGTGACGCTCCTTGTGACAGAGGGACACTCTTCAATACAGGTGACACTCTTCGAGACAAAAGGAACGTCCCCAACACAACGGTGGGAGAATTTTCGTACATGACTTATGATAATCTGTGTTCAGAAGCAGGGAAATGAAATCAGTTAAGTGATAAATTACCAAATCTGAAAGGAGACATAAGTTATGAGTAAGAAGTATTTTACGATTGCGGGATGCAATCACTACTATGGAAACGAGTATATGAAAAAGGGAATGAAGGTAAAACTTGTTAAGGAACCTGATAATGAATATGATCAGGAAGCAATACAGGTGAAAATCAAAGGTCTCGGCAAGGTTGGCTATGTGGCAAACAGTTCGTATACAGTCAAGGGAAAATCAATGAGTGCCGGAAGACTGTATGATAAGATAGGCAAAAAGGCTAAGGCGAAGATAGTATTTATACTTGATGACAGTGCGATATGCGAAGTGACGGATGATGGACTAGCCGGTAAATAAAAAGATATAATAAGTATATCTACGTGGAAGTAGTTAACTATTGTCAATAGCCAACTGAGGCATATGTCTGAATGGCTATTATAAAAGAGAGAGGTGGATTGTATGAAGAACAATTCAGTTGGCGGAAAGATCTTAATTGTTGTGATTATAATAGGTATCTTGTATATCATCGGAAGTGCAGTGGATGCAAGCAAATCAAAGTGCGTTAAATCAGGATGCAATAATGAGCGATCATCAGGAAGTGCTTACTGTATTTTACATAAACCATATGAAAACTCATCGTATAAGAATTCATATAGCAGCACCACAAGAGCTACGACAGAAAGTACGACTGAAGTTTCGACAAAGACAACTGAGAGAGCAACTACCAGTGTTACTACAAGGGAAGAACCGACTACCAGAGCTTGGAAGGATAACAATTCATATAAAAATAATACATCTGGCAATCCATACAAGTCATACGATGATGGATATGATGACGTGCACATGGAGGGGGATTATGATGATGACAGATATAACAGAGATTCAGATTATGCTGATGGTGTGGATGATGCTATAGAGGATGATTATGAAGAGGGAGATGGGGATTGGTAGGATATTTTATACTACACTTCGAATTAAATAAATAATTTCAAGTATAGACATAGCCGTCTGGGATATTAAAGTACTCAGATGGCTATCACTTTATTTGGCGTGATGTATGTAGTAGAAAATAATAGACGTATAGAATCGCGGGAGTAAAAAAGACCATAATAAAATTGAATGTTATAATATAACAAAGTATAATAATTCTATATAAATTTGAACGAAACTATTAAATAAATGGAGTGCAATAATATCAGATGAACAGTACAAACATGACTTTGGAGTATTACAATTGCAATGCTGCTGATTTTACAGCAAGTACTTTGAATGTTGATTTTCAGGAGAATCAGAATAGATTTCTGAAAATGCTTAACAGAGGTGATTTAATACTTGATTTTGGATGTGGTTCGGGAAGAGATACGAAATATTTTCTAGAACATGGTATGCGGGTTGAGGCAATTGACGGTTCGATAGAACTGTGCAGAATTGCATCAGGATATACAGGAATAGAAGTAAGAAATATGCTTTTTCAGGATTTGGATGAGCATGAACGATATGACGCCATATGGGCATGTTCGTCGATTCTGCATTTGCCTAAAAAGGAATTGAAAGATGTATTTCAGAAGATGACCTGTTCGTTGAAGCCAGATGGTATCATCTATACATCTTTTAAATATGGAGAATTTGAGGGTGATAGGCATGGCAGATTCTTTGTCGATTTTACAGAGACATCATTTTCAAACTTCATAAAGGATATACCAAGTATAAGGTTGAAGAGCGAGTGGGTTACAGAAGATGTACGACCAGGAAGAGGTAATGAGGCATGGCTGAATTTGATTTTGCAGAAAAAATAAATTTTGAATATCAGGAATATTATCGCACTGATGTGATGACTGGGGATAAAGATGCAAGAATGCAGCTTTATTACCAGCTGTCAAGGAGCCTTAGGGGCGCAGAGAGTGTGGATATAATTGTTTCATTTCTGATGGAGTCAGGGGTAAAAATGATCGTGAAAGATCTTGAGAAGGCTCTGAGGCGAGGTGCAAAGATCAGGATTTTGACCGGTAATTATCTGGGAATCACACAGCCATCAGCACTTTACATGATCAAGAGAGAACTTGGAGAGCAGATTGATCTGAGATTCTATAACGAAAAGAATAGGTCATTCCATCCAAAATCATATATATTCCATTATAAAAATTATAGTGAAATATACGTGGGTTCTTCAAATATTTCGAGAAGTGCACTTACATCGGGAATTGAATGGAATTACAGGTTCAGAAGTGATTCTGATCAGGAAAGTTATGAGAAGTTTTTTGGTACATTTGAGGATCTGTTTTACAATCATTCGATAGTAATTGATGACGAAGAACTGAAACGATATTCAAAAAATTGGCATAGACCGGCAGTGGCAAAAGACCTTGATCGTTATGATGTGGAAGCGGATGATAAGGATCTCAATGTAAGGGTTATGTATGAACCGAGAGGTGCACAGATAGAGGCTTTGTGTGCTCTGGAGCATACTAGACTGGAAGGTGCAAAGCGTGCTCTTGTTGTTGCGGCAACAGGAGTTGGAAAGACGTACCTTGCAGCATTTGATTCAAAAACTTTTAAGAGGGTACTGTTTGTGGCGCACAGAGAGGAGATATTGAAACAGGCAGCAGTTTCGTTTCACAATGTAAGAAAATCGGATGACTATGGATTCTTTAATGGCACGGAAAAAAGTACGGACAGATCAGTGATATTTGCATCCGTTGCAACTCTTGGAAGAAGTGAATATTTGAATGAGAGGTATTTCTCCAGAGACTATTTTGATTATATAGTGGTGGACGAATTTCACCATTCGGTAAATAATCAATATAGAAGAATCGTTGAATATTTCAAATCAGAATTTTTGTTAGGGCTTACTGCCACACCGGAACGTATGGATGGCAAAAATATATATGAGATATGTGATTATAACGTTCCTTATGAGATTTCTTTGAAGTCAGCTATCAATAAGGGGATGTTGGTTCCATTTCATTATTATGGAATATATGACAATACGGATTATTCTGGAATTCATATAGTGCGCGGCAAGTATGATGAAAAAGAACTGAATGAAACTTATATAGGAAATGTATATAGACATGATCTTATTTACAAATATTACCGTAAATATGGTTCAAAGCGTGCTCTGGGATTTTGCTGTTCCAGAGAGCATGCAGAGGAAATGGCGCAGGAATTCTGTAAGAGGGGAATACCGTCGGTTGCTGTTTACAGTAATTCAAACAGTGAATATGCTGAGGAGAGATCTGTGGCTATACAGAAATTGACTGATGGGGAAATACGTGTGATTTTCTCCGTGGATATGTTCAATGAGGGTGTTGACATACCTTCTGTAGATATGGTTATGTTCCTTAGACCTACAGAGTCGCCAATTGTATTTTTGCAGCAGCTTGGACGAGGACTGAGAAAAAGCAAAGGAAAGGAATACTTGAACGTACTGGACTTCATAGGCAATTATGAAAAGGCAGGCAGTGTTCGTTATCTGCTTACAGGCAGTTCCAAATTAGAACGAGGATCATACGATCCGGCGGATCGTTCAGATTTCCCGGATGATTGTCAGATAGATTTTGATATGAGACTTATAGATCTTTTTTCTGAGATGGATAAGAGGCGCTTGAAGCTGAAAGATAAGATCATAAATGAATATTTCAGAGTTAAAGATCTGCTTGAAAAGGCACCGTCAAGACTGGAGCTTTTTACATATATGGAAGATGATGTATACCAGATGGCAGTAACGCACTCTAAAGAAAACCCTTTCAAGAGATATTTGGATTTCAAGAATGGCATAAACGAGCTGTCTGATGATGAGAAAGAAATTTATCATGGAATAGGAAATGAGTTTATCAGCTTGATAGAGAATACAAGCATGTCAAAGGTATATAAGATGCCTGTACTTATGGCTTTTTATAATCATGGAAAGATTCTCATGCAGGTCACGGAGCAGCAGCTTCTGGATAGCTGGAAAGAATTCTTTTCAACTGGCACTAATTGGAAAGATTTGGAATCAGGAATTAATTATGAAAGGTTTATTGCTATTTCAGATAAGGAGCATATAAAGAAGATAATTCAGATGCCGGTTCATTTCCTGCAGGAGTCCGGGAAAGGATTTTTCATCAAAAAAGAAGAATGTGTGCTGGCGCTTAGGGATGAACTTAAGGATGTGGTTGGTAATCCGGTGTTTGTAGAGCAGATGAAAGACGTGATCGATTACCGAACGATGGACTATTATCAGCGGAGATATAGGGATGAAAAGTAATTATTTAAGCAGGATTATAAAATGGGATGTGGTTTGAACTGCGGTGGAAATGGTTCATTCAGAAATAAAGAAACTAGTGGAGTATGGTTTTGGCAAAGAAATTATTAGTAATCAAGAGAGAGGGGGAGTACAGTGGCAAGCATATTTGATATTATCCCTAATAATTTTTTAATCCATTATCAAGTAATAGTAATTATAGAGCTAATGCAGCATTGTTCCAATTTATATATGAACAATATGATAATGAGATTTCTTACAGAATAAAGCGGAATATACTCAGGGATGAAATGGCATATTTTATTTCTGAGCATTCAGAGGAATTTTTAGCAGATTATGATATGTCGAATAAGACTTGTCAGGATATTTCAAGTGACTATTTAAGAAGGTTTTCTAGTAAAGACGTTGGATGGCTTGAAGAAGAATTTGATGAGTCGACATTTGAAAAGTATATTGTAATAACCGAGCAGGGCGTAATGTTATGCAAATTCGATCAAGACAGGATGGAGAGGAGACAGAGGCTAATTTATCTAAAAAACAAGGTTCGGCTAGTAATGGTGAAAAACAAACACCATATTTTATTATTCTTGCGGCTAGCTTGTTGCAATGCTATCCTAAAAATGTTTCATGTGCGAGATTGGCATTTATAGATGAGGCTTTTTCAGCACTTTCTAGAGAACGAATTGAGCAAATGGTTAGGTTTTTTGAGGATAACAAATTTCAGGTGATTTATGCTGCTCCGCCAGAAAAAATAGATAGTATTGGTTCTCATATTAACTCAACAATTAGTTTGTGCATGAAAGGAAAATATACCTGGGCCATAGAAGGGTTGGTGAAATCGGATGAGTTTTCAGTTGACTAAGATTCAAATAGATACGTTGAATAGTTTACTGGATGTATATGAAAAAAGTGCAACATACAAAGGTAAAAATATTAAAAATCAAAGTTTTTCTATTCAACCAGAAAAAATATTTAATGAGTATAACGGCGATTATACAGATCAAGATGAAGTAGAGACTTTTAATAGTGATATGCAATGTTTAGTAAATCGTGACTATGTGTTTTTAAATTATATAAACGGTACAGCAGTGATTTCTAAAATTGAACTTAACACTGATTCTTTAAAAGAGATATATTTAGTCCTGAAGCGAGAAGATATTACATAAAAACGTAAACAAGAAAGAAAAATGTATTCACAATATTTAGGCATTGATCAAATTATTGACGCATACTGTAAGAATGAAATGGACAGACTCAATGATTATAAAAATGCAAAGTATCCATTAGATGTTGCAAAAAATATTTTGAAATTGCTAAAATATATATTCAAAAATAATACGGATATTATGGAACGAGAGTTGTCGGTAGCAGTTTTGGGTGATACAAAACTTTTTGAAAAAAGCTATAGATCACGAATATATAATATTATTGAAGAGTATGGATGTTTAGATGTTGATTTATCTACTTTGGATAAAAAGAAAAGGGAAAGAGTAATTCTTGAGGAATATCAGGTTTATTCGAATCCGTCCTACATTTATTTCAAAGGAGACGTAGAGCTGTTTTATTATGATGGCACTTCAATTGTAGTAAAGCCAGATATTCCGATAGCTATTTTGTCAAATGTGATTAATCGAGTTGAAAAGATAAAAGTATATTCTAAACAAATCGTTACGGTTGAAAATCTTACTTCGTATAACAGAATAAATGATATTGAATCTACATTCATATATCTGAGTGGATATCACAATACCGCTAAGCAAAGATTTTTGATGGAGATAGCTAAAAACAATAGGGATGTTTCTTGGTTTCATTTTGGAGATATTGATCCTGACGGGTATTTTATATTGAGAAATTTGATAAAAAAGACGGGGATTACATTTGTTCCGTTATATATGGATGTAGATCAATTGATAAAATATCGTGAATATTGTAAGCCGCTTGAACAGAATGACATTGTAAAAGCTAAAACATTGATTGATATTCAATTTTATGATACGGTTATGAAATTTATGCTGGAAAACAATTGTAAATTGGAACAGGAAATTATAAGCTGGTTGGGTGAAAATAATAAAAGAGCGTTATTAAATAGTGCGGATCAATGATTTCATAATATTGGCATTTAGTTGATGATTTGGATTGTTAGATGTGTTATAACTGTGATGAAGTGAAGAATATTAACAATTGCAAAATGAATGAAGGTAATTAAAAAACTGATTTATTGGTAAATTATAGTGTAAAGAATGAGGTTACAATTCAATGAAACTTAAAAATATTAAAATAATAAATTATAGATGTTTCAAAGAAGCAGACATTGATTTTGATGATCATATCACATTGATTGTCGGAAAGAATGGAGCAGGAAAGACTGCAATATTGGATGCAGTTGCAGTTGCGGTCAGTACATTTTTACTTGGTATTGATGGTGGCGTAAGCAGGGGGATTTCAAAAGATGATGCAAGATATGAATTCCATAACCTTAATGGTACTGTTGATCCACAGCATCAGTTTCCGGTAAGCATTGACAGCGTAGGTGATTGTTTAGATAATCAGGCTGTGAAATGGGTACGTTCTCTGAATTCTGAGAATGGAAATACTACAGTCAAAGAAGCGAGAGAATTAACGACTATATCAAAAGAAGCACAAAATAGGATTATGACAGGAGACAAGTCATTAGTTCTTCCGCTGATATCTTATTATGGCACAGGTCGTTTGTATGCTCAGAAGAAAGAAAAGAAGAATATAAAATCTCTCACGAAATTTAAACGACAGGTTGGTTATGTAGATTGTATGGCAGCTGAGTCGAATGAAAAGCTGATGCTTAATTGGTTTCATACTCAGACATTAAAATGTCTCCAGGAGCAGCAGAGAACTGGTGTTATAGAAAAATCGTTATTGTTAAAGACTGTAGAAACAGCTATCTGCAAGTGCTTTGAGAGAATTAGTGGCGCTAAAAATGCTAGCATTATATTCGATCTTGATACACACAGATTGGTTTTGGATTTTGAAAGTGCAGATGGCATTTTACAAAAATTTGCAATGGATGAAATGAGTGATGGATACAAGAATACACTTAGTATGATTGGCGATATAGCGTATCGTATGGCTGTTTTAAATCCTATGCTGGGTGAAAAGGTGCTGGAAGAAACACCGGGAGTCATCTTAATAGATGAGATAGATCTACATTTGCATCCGCAGTGGCAGCAGACAATTATAAGCGATTTAATCAGTATTTTTCCAAAGATACAATTCATCGTCAGTTCACATGCCCCGGCAGTTATCAATTCTGTTTCCAGGGAGCAGATTCGAATTCTGGATAACGGAGAGATTTATATTCCAGCGGCGCAGACATATGGAAGAGATGCAAATTCCATACTAAGGGAAGTGATGAAGGTATCTGAACGTCCAATGAGAATAACAGAGCTATTGAAGGCATTTTATGTATTCATGGATAATAAGCAATATGATGAAGCGGATAAAGTTTTATCGGAGATTGAGGATGTTGTTGGAACGACAGATCCTGATATTGCAGCAGCGAGAACAGCGCTTGATTTGGAAAAGATACTGGGAGAATAGTGTATGATAGTTGTAAAAAGAGGAAAGGAACCGAACAGCCTGTTGCAATTCCGTAAGCAGTATCCTGAGGCAGATTATGAGGTGGACATGCCTACGAATGTTTTACAGGACGTCAGAACCCAGTTGTGGGAAGAACAAAAGCATTTGTGTGCATATTGTATGAAGAAAATTGCTAGTCCAAATGTCGAAAGAATTGAACATTGCAGACCGAGACATCCACATGGTGAAATTGAACATGACAAAAAATCTACTTTAGATTTTAAATGGATGCTAGGAGTCTGCTATGGAAACAGTTTGACAAAAGGAGTAAAACATGATGATACAACTTGCGATGCACATAGAGGAAATACAGAGCTTGCAGTTAATCCCTTTGATGAACAGTCAATTAGAAAGATAAAGTATAGATCAGATGGCAGCATTTATTCGGATGATGAAGAAATCAATAAGGATGTTACAGAGACCCTGAATTTAAATTGTGAGGCGGTTTCTCTTCCTGCGACGCGTAAAAAAGTATTACAGGAAGAACAGCGCAGAATCATGAGGAAATGTAAGGGAAAATCCCAGGAAGTATTTATACGTGAGTTGGAGCGTACATATGAAAGCCTGGTTAGGGAAAGAAATTTAACACCGTATTGTGGAATAATTATTTCTTGGCTTGAGAATAAGTTGAAGATATCATAGTGTTTCGGGGAGGCTTTATTGGGGGGTATCAGGAAGTGGTGAGACCTACACCCCCAAATACGGTCTCATTCCATCCAGAAACGCTTCTGTCAGGAAAGCAGACACCTTGTCGCTGCTTTCCTGACAGTTATCCACCGCAAACTTGTGCAGTATACCAACCACGCCGCCTATTGCGTATGCTACGGCGTATGAGTATTTCTCCTGGGCCAGGCCGGTCTTGCTGGATTTTTCCAGAATTAATCGCACGTATCTATGGAACATTGTCAGTGCCTTTTCCACGAAATCATAAGCCTCAGGTGTGGCAATGATGATCATGAGAAATTTATTTGCTTTCATGTATTCGCATAGAGACCTGAAGAACTGGTGGCAGATCTCAAGATTGCCTTCCGGTTTGAAGCTATTCATGATCTGAAATATTTCATCGACGATGCGGTCTTCCATGGCATTGATGAAAGCAGGCATGTCTTCGTAGTGGTTGTAAAATGTGCTTCTGGTCACACCTGTGAGTTTGGTTATCTCGGACACGCTTATTTTGTTCAGAGCCTTTTGACCTGCAAGTATCTTGAATGCATCTAGAAGGTCACTTTCAGTTCTATCATATCGGGGATCGGTTGAGTTGATCATGGCTGTCTCCTTTATCTGCTGCCTGGCTTGGTGCTGCAGTTTTGTCATTATCTAATACAGCAATGTTACAACAATAATGCGTGTGAGTCTATTGTTATACGAGATTTCTTTTGATCTTTTTAGTCGAACTTTTTTCAAATGGCTCTTTTCTTATATCCAGTGCCGAGATCCTTTTGTATGTTGGCTGGTTTTTGTTGAAGGTATCAATAATTTTTTGCAATTTTTCAGAAGTCCTGGCTGCATCCATATGTTTCTTATCTACAAAATCCTGATCTGGATATATGTGAGCAGTGAGATGGTTGCCGTCGCCGGTAATGACTATTTCTGAAATAAGGGGCTCTACAGAAAGCTTTCCTTCCAGTTCCTCAGGGGATATGTTTTCACCATTTGCCAGAATGATGAGGTTCTTTTTCCTTCCAGTTATATACATGAAACCATCGGAGTCGAGATAACCAAGATCTCCGGTGCAGAGCCAGCCGTCTTGAAAAGCTTCTGCGGTCTCGTCTGGCATGTCGTAGTATCCGGACATGACGCTTGTGCCTTTTACCTGAATTTCCTCATCGACAAAACGAACAGCACAGTTGTCCAGGAGTTTGCCAACGGATCCGGGCCTGTTGTATCTGTGATTGTTGGAGCAAATTACAGGGGAGCATTCAGTCATGCCGTATCCCTGGAGTATGTCTATTCCGTATTTTTTGAATTCGGTAACATACATAGGATCCAGATATGCCCCTCCGCAGAATATATATTCCAGTTTACCGCCAAATGCTTCCTTTGCAACCAGCTTTTTAGGAAGGAGAGGGTTGACGTCTTTGAGTTTTTTGTAAATGGTTTCTACCATGAGAGGAACCATCAGCATGCCAACAGGCTGGAACCGTTTCATGTTTTTCAGCATGTGGAGCAACGAGTCATTGATGCAGATAGTGGCGCCCAGTGAAATGCCCTTCATCCATTCCATTGTCAGGCAGAAGGCGTGATGTATAGGAAGAACGCTCAGAATAGTTACACCAGGTTCCAGATTTACATATACATTTTCAACATTTTGTGCGAGATTGAATTGAGACAGCATGACGCCTTTGCTTTTACCTGTTGTTCCGGAGGTATACATAAGCGTACACATTTTATCCTTATCCTGATCGGCAAATGCAAAGTCATCCGGTATGGTGGTTTCACTGCGGAGCTGTTCAAACGACAAAATTGCTAATTGTGGATTTGAATCTGCACCCTCCGGATGCTCTATATCGACTTTCTTTTCCATGGTGAATACAACATTCATTCTAGGACAATCTGCTGTCAGTTCTGTTATCACATCTTTTCTGGATGCTCCGCAGAATAATGCAGTTGATTCTGATCGATTCAGAAGTTCATGTAATTCCGGAGCAGACAGGTTTGCATCCAGCGGTACAGCCGTATTTCCCGTGAAAAGTATAGCCATGTAGGCGCAGATCCATTCATAAGAGCTGCTTCCCACCAGTGCAATATGTGTTCCGCAGAGTCCATTATTTCGTAAAATGACAGCAGTTTTGCGAATGTCATCCCACAGATCTCCGTAGCTCTTTTCGACAATCTCTCTGTGAGACAGATATTTAACAGCTATTACATCTCTATGTATCCGACAGCTTTTTTCAACAATTTCCAGAATATTTTCTTCCATATATCATATCTCCATTTCTTTTATGTGAGGCAAAATGGGACATACTCCGTCGTCCCAGATTTTTAATGTTAAACCGATGCAGAAGAGCTTGTCAGGTTGTCAAGGTACTTGATGGCGTCTTCTATAGTGTGAATATTGATGATCTCATCTTCATCGATTTCCACGTCAAATGTATCTTCAAGGTCGCCGAGAAAAGTCATGAAATCAAGGGAGCTAAAGCCCAAATCTTCTATGAATCGCATATCATTAGTGATCTCATCAGCTGGTGTATTGCAGTATTCGGCAACAATGTTTAAAAATGTTATATTGTTATTCATATTAAAAATCTCCTTTTTGAATTAATTAAATGGGGTCAGGCACCTACGTCTCCATGAAATGGGGTCAGGCACCACCGCCTCCATGAAATGGGGTCAGGCACCTACGCCCCACGAAAGGGGGCAGGCACCTACGTCCCTAAAATTGGTCAGATGCATTCGATGATTTCACCCACAGTCATTTCTGGCTCGGCAATGCCTTTGAAGATTATCTTCATAAGGTAGTAGTAGAACAGTTCAATGTCCTGCTCGGAGAGACTTGCGGTCTGGTATCTGAAATAGAAATTCAGGCCCAGATCATTTGCACTGTGCATGACGGTGAGATAGATCTTTTGTTTTGATGTACCATTTGGAATCCACATGCTCCTTACGGAAATGTTTTCGAGATGCGGATTTTTAAGCCTGATAGGAAGAGGCTGGTAAGTAAGCCCCACGCTCTCATAAGTAGTGTGTGGAGGAGTGGGGAACATTTCTTTCATCTGGTCAGACAAAAGTTCCGGGTCATAATTGCAGTGTCGGTATACATGATTCTGAACATCCTGAATCATGAAAACTGCATCCAGAAACTCTGTGTCCGGATCAATGATGGTTCTGCAAGGGTATGCCATTGCGCGAGAGCCACCTGATACCCACTCGGCATGGGTGGAACGTCTTGAAACATAATTTCTTATGGAAATGTCAGTTTGTCCGCCATTTGCCTTGGAGAGATAAGTTCGTATTCCCATGAGAATTAGGTTGGTCATGGATATGTGATTGTTCATACAAAAATCCAGAAGATTCTGGGTTGGCTCAGCATCCAGATGATAGTTCTTTGTAGCGACAGACAGGTTGTTGATCTCCTGATCCGCAGCGCGGAGTGACTTGTCATTGTGAAGGCGCCTGCTTTCCTGAAGTATCCGCTGTCCCTGTATATCGGAGTAAATAGGTTCTCCATTTTTCTCCAGCACATTTTGCCAGTACATGCGGTCTTTTGAGACACGTTTTTCGTCTGTGCTTTTTTTAAGATCACGCTCGACCATGTCAGTGAAACTTGCCATGTCCTCAGGATAAGGCGTGCCAAATTTGTAATGACAGTACAGTTCCATGATGTCATTCACCATGACGATAGCTCCACATGAATCCATGAGTCTGTGATCGATCTTGATGTACAGCCCATTGTAGCCACCCGGAAGCGAGATCATTTTTATCACATTCATTGGAATATTGTCCCCGTCAAACGGAATTCTGGACCATTCTTCCATGCGGTGATAAGCGTCATCACCGGAAAGCCATGAAAGGTTTTCGTAATCAATATCTCTGTCATCGTGAGAAACAACATATTGCCGTACCTCTCCATTTGGGTCAACTTTTGTAAAACGGATTCGCAGGCATTCGTATCTCTCGTATTCCAGTTGTATGCATTTTTTCAGCAGACCAAAATCTAGCGGCGCCTGCAGAGTCATACAAATGCTTATATTTGCTACTTGCTGAGTGCCAAACTCAATAATTGGTTTGAAATGTATCTTTTGTGAAGGTGTTAATGGATAATATTTTCTTGGCATAATTTACTCCTCCTGATGTTCTGATACGCTGTGGGAAAAGTTATCATAAGAAAGATGAGGATTCAATATGCCGAATCCGCTAATGGACACTTTAGATGAAATTGACCGGAAATCGGGGACGTTCCTTCTGTAACGAGGAGTGTCCCCGTGTAACGAATAAGACAGAGGGACGCTCTTTGTTACAAAAGTAACGTCCCCACAAAGACATTCCCCATTTTCTATGTTATAATACTATGTAATTTGTATATTTACAGATAGAAAAGGGGGAAGGAGTTTATGTTTCATTATTTTTTACAGCTGAATTTTGCGACGATCTTAATATCCTTTTTTTTGTTGATTTTCGTCAATGTAAATCCTGCATTTCAGAGAAAGATCATTCGGTTGTTTTCCATTGCGATAAGCTCAGTACTGTGTCTGGTTATCGTTGACAGTATAGAATACTGGTGCGCGACACTTCCGTATCCGACAATGCTGCGTGTAGTAGTATCTATTATTGGGTATGCGCTTAGACCGATCAATATAGGCTTTGTGATCATTCTTTCCTGTGGTAACAGGGTGTCGCAAAAGTTCAAGAAATTTATTGCGGTTCCGGGAATCCTGAATGCGTTGATCGCTTCCACGGCGTTCTTTTCAGGTATTTGTTTTTCCTACTCGGATAAGAATGAATTTGTGCGGGGGCCGCTTGGATATTCGGCATTTGTTGCATCCGGTTTTTATTTAATTCTTCTGGTTATATTGACTAATAAGTTATATAAGACTGAGCATACATACGAATCGCTGATCGCAGTTTTCATTGCGGTGACGAACACGATAGCTGTCATTCTGGAGGCGTTTTTCCATTATGACGGACTCATCAATACCACGGGAGCTGTGAGTATTACATTTTATTATATGTATTTGACTACACAGCAGTTCAAGCGGGATCCACTTACGTGTGCGCTCAACCGTAGGTATTTTTATCTGGATGCGGATCATTTGATGGAGAGCAAATGTCTGACAGCGGTAATTTCCATTGATTTAAATGATCTGAAGAGGCTCAATGACGAGAATGGCCATGCGGCCGGGGATACGGCTTTGTGTACGATTGTAGCGTGCATTCAAAATATACTGCCGAGGGGATGCCACCTGTATCGAACCGGTGGTGATGAGTTTATGATCTTATGTTCACAGGTTTCAAAAGATGATGTCCCTGCTCTGATCGATCATATGCGGAGGGAGCTTTCTAAGACTCCGTATTGCTGCGCCATTGGTTTTGCCACGCCGGATGCAGACGAGGATTTTGAACATATATGTTCCATTGCAGATGCAGCCATGTATGCAAATAAAAAACAATTAAAAAGCGAAGATACGATTCGCTAGTAATTAAAGTAGCAGAAGACAGATACCTGAAATGTTAGAGATGGGAGAATTGAATGACCACGCCACTGGGTGATATTGAAATATGCATAGATGGAAAATCAATTAAATATACGGCTCAGAACATGGGCATGCCTGATAAAATTTGTCCGGACATTGATGGCAGATTTTGTATAAAAGTTGAATTTGTACCGGATGGCGAAAGACATACGATATCGTGCAGAATAAAAGATCATACCCCATCTGACAGGGATGGCATAGAGTCCGGGGAACGGCTTGAATTGAAGTCTTTTTACAAAGGGCGGAGCAAGCTGTCCATCGGTATGGAGGGCGAGACTGGATACTGCGCTGATGGGATAAGGGCGTTTGATACATATGACTATGATACTGAGTATCTGGATGATGGAGTTCAGTATGTGATAGTGGAGAATACAAATGCCACTACATATGTATTTGGCATTGCCTGGATAGAAAATGTGACAGATGACAATGAAGTGCAGACTTGGTTTGGAGCTGATCCTACATTATTTGCATGATATTTGAACATATAAATCCGTGTTGACAATTAAGATATTGGATTGGAGGCAGGGCGATGCTGAATAAAGAAAAAATAGTGAGAGGACTGGCAGCCGTACTTGGGGCGGCGGTGTCCATAGTGCTGGCGGCATTCGGCATAAATATAGAAAGCAGACATGATGAGATGCTTTCCGACAGACTAGATGAAGAGTTTGAAGATAAAAAAGACGAAGTTAGAGAAAATGATGATAACGAATCGGAATATAAAGAATCTGATGATAACGAGTCTGAAGATAGAGAAACTGAAGAGACGTGGTAAAAGGGGGGAGATCCATGCCATTTAAGATAGTTCGTAACGATATTACAAGGATGAACACAGAAGCCATTGTGAATACGGCAAATGCCAATACCATAGTTGGATCCGGGTGCGACAGTGCGGTGTATAAGGCTGCGGGCTATGATGAGCTCATGGCTTACCGCAAAAAGTATATCGGCTCCGTGCGTGAAGGCAGTGTGTTTATCACACCCGGATTCAGGCTGCAGGCGAGATATATAATCCATGCGGTAAGTCCACTGTTTTTAGGTGGAAAAAGGGGAGAGGAGGAGAAGCTTCGCTGCTGTTACCGGAATAGTCTGAAACTTGCCAGGGACTATGGGATAAGATCAATTGCATTTCCGTTGATTGCAAGTGGCGGATTTGGATATCCGAGGGAAGATGCGATGAGGATTGCCGTGGATGAGATAAATTCATTTCTTCTTGGAAATGACATGGTTATATTTCTTGTTGTATTTGATGCGCAGACTACATATCTGGGTGAAAAGATCTGCAATGATCTGGAAAGATATATAGATCAAAACTATGTTAACAGGGCAAGTATTGAAGAGTATGAAAATGCCTGCATAGACGGAAGCCGGCCTATACAGCCAACGTCTGGAGTGCTTTTTTCTGCTGCCATGCCTGTCCATAATTATGGTTGTGTTCAGGAAAGTGAGGCAGCAAATGTCGCTGAACCTTGCATAGCATATGGCCGCAAATGTGATGAGGATACAGCCGATGATTTTGAATCGAAGCATGAGAGTAAGCTTGAGGAAAGAATGAGACATATGGCAGATACTTATTCAGAGTATCTTATGTATCTTATCCATGAAAAGAATATGGAAAACTCTGAAGTGTATAAGCGGGCTATTGTCGATAAGAAGATATTTTCAAAGATTAAGAACAATGTCAATTATCATCCAAATAAGATGACTGCACTCTGTCTGTGCATAGGGGCAAAATTAAACCTTGATGAATCAAAGGATCTGCTTGCGAGAGCAGGATATGCATTATCTCCATGTGATAAGACAGATATAATATTTTCATATTTCCTTGAAAACATGATATATGACATGATAGAGCTTGATATCCAGCTTGAGGAGCATGGCTTGCCATGTATTATCTCATGATGTTAACAGGTGGCGCAATTACATAGTATATTTGGGATGTTTTATATACAGTCTGCAGGGTCGCTTTTGAAGCGACCTTTTTTTGATTCCTTTTTTGTATAATGAGTTCATCAAAAAGAAACACCACATGGTGAATGAAGATATTCAAGGAGGATGATTGTTATGCGTAAAGGATTGACAGAGGTTGTATTTATTTTAGACAGAAGTGGTTCTATGAGCGGACTTGAGGCTGATACTATTGGGGGATTCAACTCCATGATTGAGAAACAGAAGCGTGAGGATGGCGAGGCTTATATCTCAGCCGTGCTTTTTGATGATCAGACAGAGGTGCTTTATGACAGGATTCCTGTTGACAGGGTGGAACCTATGAATGACAGGCAGTATTATGTGAGAGGATGTACAGCGCTGCTTGATGCTCTTGGAGGCGCAATCCATCATATTGCGAACGTCCACAAGTATGCAAGACCTGAGGATATCCCAGAAAAGACACTATTCATCATTACCACTGACGGAATGGAGAATTCCAGCCGTAGATATACATATGGCAGGGTAAAGGAGATGGTGGAGCATGAGAAAGAGAAGTATGGCTGGGAATTTCTGTTCCTCGGAGCGAATATTGATGCGATAGATGTTGCGGGAAGATTTGGAATCGGTGCTGACAGGGCGATCAATTATGAGTGTGACAGCATAGGAACGGCACTGAATTATCAGGTTCTCTCTGAGACGATATCTGCAGTGAGAAGATCGGAAAGCAAGGCTGATATGGACGCTGCAATATTCTGCTGCAGTGCACCGATAAGAGAAGACTACGAGAGACGACATAAAGGAAGACGGGCGTAAGCCGCTGTTGATAAAAGGATATATGTGTCTTCGTGATCAGAGTTATATAAATTGTATAATAATGTCGTACTTTTTCTAATGCAATAATCTACAAATAATGATATAATTTTACATAAAAGAGCGGTGATGCGCCCATGCTGATCCGACATATTTGTGGAGAAAAATGTATGAGATGGTTTAATGTGTTCGGGTTTATTCTTATGGCAATTCTGATGGTTCCGAATATGGTGTATTTTACAAAACGCAAGGAAGAAACACCACGTAAATGGAACAATAAGATTGTAGAGATCATAGAGCAGATTGGTAGAATAGGATGCACTTTTTTCATGATAATAAATATTCCTGGATGGTGGAGCGACTGGGGATCAGGTGAGTTACTTACGATTTACCTCATTGTGAATACTGGATTTGTAGTTGTATATTGCATGATATGGACAATGGGATTTAATAGGAACAGTGTACTTGCTGCGCTTGCTCTTTCAGGTATTCCATCTGCATTATTTTTGTTCAGCGGAATTGCCATCAGATATGTGCCACTTATTGTGGCAGCGCTGCTATTTGCACCGAGCCATATCCTGATCTCATATAAGAATGCAGATTGATCTATTTAGTTATGTACGTGGAGGTGTGACATTATGGAGATAAAAAGTATTCTGATAAAAGACACAACCAGGGAAGAGAGGATGCGTATAGTCGCAGAGGGTCTCAGCCAGTGTGGCGGTGCCTGTGATTTCTGCAATGGCTGTGACAATCTGGGCGGAGGCTCGATTGATTCATTTTACGAGCCGTATATAAATGGAGAGAAGGAACTTCGTGAACTTAATGAGGAGTACAGAAGCAACTCCGGAATGGTACATTAGGTGATGCCATGAGACCACCGGAGATAGGAAACTCGACTGAAGAAGAGAGAAGACAGTATATAAAAGACACATTCAGATGCATTGCGGACTGTGATATGTGCGGAATATGTGCAGCTTTCAGGGGCAAGGACCCGGAGCTGGCGTATGATGACTATATTACAGGAAAACGCGATTATCTGGATGTGTCTGGCGATTACAGATAATAATGTGGGGCGGCATATACACGTGATATGTACATACTTTACTTAAGCCAGTAAAGGTGTCACATATCATATGTACATACCGTCTTTTTGTTTGGAGATAATGTTATTGTAGTGGTGGGGCGTGATGTGTGACTTATTTTATATTAAAATTTAAGTAAATTCAGTTAAGAGTTGTTGATATCAAAAAAATATGCTAACATAAATGTAATGGTTTTCGAATGTATGTTCGATATAGTATACTTATACTGTGATACATTTGAGACTGCTATTTTTTAGGTTCAGGATAATCAGGCAATGATCCCAATCTGATAGATGCTTTGTTTAATTACCTTCAGAAATATGAAGGCGAGAGATAATTACAAGAAGGGCAAGTCATATGAAGAAGATAGATATAAAAGAGAGTAGTATAGAAACAGATAATACAAAGACGGCCGATACAAGAGATGATTACAAAAAAGAAGAGAAATCTTACGAAAATGGTGACGATACGCAGGAATATAAGAAGAGCTCCCATGAGATGGATATGCTGAGTGGTTCCCTGGCACTTAAGATGCTCATATTTGCCATGCCGCTTGCGGCGAGTTCTATATTGCAGCAGTTGTTCAATTCGGCAGATGTTGCAGTGGCGGGAAGATTTGCAGGCAGTGATGCTCTTGCTGCCGTTGGAAGCAATGCGGCAGTTGTTGCACTGTTTGTTAATGTGTTTGTAGGACTTTCAGTAGGTGTGAATGTTCTTGTTGCACATTATATAGGACAGAACAGGAAGGATTCCATAAGCAGATGTGTACATACAAGTGTGATGTTTGCTCTTGTGTGCGGAATAGTTATGCTGGTGGTTGGAATGTTCGTGGCAAGGCCGATACTTGAGGCGATAGATACACCTGACAGGGTACTTGACCAGGCTGTGCTCTATCTCAGGATATATTTTGTCGGCATGCCATTTATCATATTGTACAATTTTGGAGCCGCTGTGCTCAGGGCGATAGGTGATACCAGAAGACCGCTTTACTGTCTGATAGTGTCGGGCGTGCTGAATGTCGTGCTCAATCTGTTCTTCGTGTGCGTCTGCAAGATGGGCGTAGCCGGAGTGGGAATGGCGACGGTTATATCCAATATAGTCAGCACAGGCATTGTGGTATACATATTGATGCATGAGGAAGGCCCGCTGAGACTCGATATAAAGAATATACGAATAGATAAGGTGTGTCTGGGCAAGATACTCAGGATAGGAGCTCCTTCAGCGATACAGACAGCAGTGTTTTCACTGTCGAATGTGCTCATACAGGGCGGAATAAACAGTTTTGGCCCGGATGCGATAGCCGGCTCTTCCACAGGGTTGAACTTTGAGTATTTTGCATATTTTGTCATATCTGCTTATGCGCAGGCTGCTGTGACATTTGTCAGTCAGAACTATGGTGCAGGACAGAATGAAAGGTGCAGAAAGGCACTCAGGATCGCCATGCTGGAGGGCATGGTCATAACTGCAATCTTCAGTGCGGTGATGATGCTTGGAAGCGGAACACTTGTGAAGTTTTACACAAAGGATACAGAGGTTATAAAGTATGCACTGATCCGTATGAAGCATGTCATGCTGCTTGAGGCCATGACAGGAACTTATGAGATGACTGCGGCAGCCCTGAGAGGTCTGGGAAGATCTATGCTTCCGGCAGTTATAACAGTTATCGGTTCTGTAGTTTTCAGGATCATATGGATATATACAGTGTTTGCGAGATATCATTCTTATGGAATGCTTTTGAACGTATACATAGTTTCATGGATAATAACAGGAACGGCCATGATAACTGCTTATATATTGATATCGAGAAAGTTGTTGAGAAAACCGCAGATGGCAGCGGTGTGATGGAGTTTTCAGGAGGCGTGTGAGATGAGCAGGGATAATACAGATCGAACGTATATAGCGATTGACCTCAAATCTTTTTTTGCCTCGGTCGAGTGTGTGGAGAGAGGTCTTGATCCGCTCACAACAAATCTGGTGGTTGCGGATGCATCGAAAACTGAGAAGACTATCTGTCTGGCGGTGTCTCCGTCACTTAAACAATATAAAATCCCTGGAAGGGCGAGATTATTTGAGGTAGTACAGAAAGTGAAGAATGTCAATGCCAGCCGTATAACGTCGGCTCCTGAGGGCAGATTCACAGGAAGCAGCAGTGATTCGGTGGAACTGGCTGCGCACCCGGAACTTGAACTGTCATATATAACCGCTCCTCCAAGAATGGCGTATTATATGGAATACAGCACCAGAATATACAATATCTACCTGAAATATGTGGCACCCGAGGATATGCATGTGTATTCCATAGATGAGGTATTTATGGATGTGACGGATTATCTCGGGATATACAGGATGACTCCTCATGATCTGGCTATGAAGATCATACAGGATGTCCTGAAAAATACGGGGATCACAGCCACTGCAGGTATAGGAACGAATATGTATCTGTGCAAGATCGCCATGGATATTTTGGCGAAACATATTGAGCCTGATTCGGATGGAGTGCGCATAGCGAGTCTTGATGAGATGTCATACAGGAGACTTCTGTGGGATCACAGACCTCTCACGGATTTCTGGCGAGTCGGCAGAGGATATGCCAGAAAGCTTGAGGCATGCGGACTTTACACGATGGGCGATGTAGCCAGATGTTCTATAGGAAAAGAGACGGATTACTATAATGAGGACCTGCTATACAGATTGTTCGGTGTAAATGCAGAGCTGCTCATAGATCATGCATGGGGATGGGAACCATGTACCATAGCAGAGATAAAGGCATATAAACCGGAGCGCAACAGTATATGTTCAGGACAGGTGTTGTCATGTCCGTATGAGTATGACAAGGCAAGACTTATCCTGAAGGAGATGACTGATCTGCTTGTCCTTGATCTTGTCCAAAAGAGAGTTATGACGAACCAGATCGTGCTGACTGTGGGATATGACATAGATAACCTAAAGAAGAACAGCAAGGGGAAAATGTATACCGGAGAGATACAGACGGATATGTATGGACGGAAGATCCCAAAAAGTGCACATGGAACGGCGAATATAAATGAATATACATCATCAACACGACGTATAATGGATGCTGTGCTGGAGCTTTTTGACCGTATAATTGACAGCAGTTTATATGTGAGGAGAATGTATATAACTGCTGGCAATCTCATCTCTGAGGAAGAAGCCAGAGAGAAGAATTCTGTCAGACAGTTTGACCTGTTTGAGGATTTCGGCGAGGGAAAGAAGAAGCGTCAGGTGGAGCGCAGAGAGGAAGAACGCGAGCATGAGATGCAGAAGGCCATGCTAAAGATCAAGAACAAATTTGGCAAGAATGCACTTTTAAAGGGGATGAACCTTGAGGAGGGTGGAACTACTATTGAGAGAAATGGCCAGATAGGCGGACATAAGGCGTGAACTGACATGTTTTCGGAGCGGAGGTTTTTGAGTTATGGATAATATATTTGGAATGCAGTCTGGCAGATATGATGACATCATAGGGATGAAACATCATGTGTCAGAGAGGCATCAGCATATGTCTATGCATGACAGAGCCGCACAGTTCGCACCGTTTGCAGCACTTACAGGACATGGCGCAGCTATAGCGGAGACAGCAAGGCTTACGGATGACAGACTGGAACTAGATGAGAGCAGAAAGGCGGCGCTTGATCAGATACTTTCAGATATCATGGCAAGTGGCAGACGTGAGAATGTGTGCATAGAGTATTTTATACCGGATGAGAGAAAATCCGGGGGAAGATACGAGAAGATAGATGGGATCATAAGCAAGGTTGATATCTGCCGTAAGATCATAGTTATGGAGGATGGCACGGAGATACCTGTAGATGATGTGGTGGATATAGTGAGCGATGTGCACAGCGAGTGATGTATGACGTGGGAGATGTGTATAGTGAGCGTTTGATATAGTAAGTACAGCTGAGGCTGATTCAATGAAGGTTTTTATTTGATTGAATTGATATGGTGGAGCCAATGTGTCTGGTTCACGGGTATATCAAGTATAAGGAGATATGATTTTATGAGTATATCGGGACATCTGGGCAGTGGATTTAATAACAACAGAAAGACTATGGTTATAGCGCACAGAGGAGCAAGCGCTCTTGCGTACCATGAGAATACACTTGAGGCGTTTCAGATAGCTATAGATCTGCATGCGGATATGGCCGAATTTGATGTGAGGAGAACCAGAGATAATGTACTTATCGTATATCATGATCCGGCTATAGATGGCCACAGGATAGGAGACATGACATACAACAGGATAAACGATATAGCATCGAGGTCAGGTTACAGAGTGCCGACGCTGGAGGAGGTGCTTGATCTGTGCAGAGGAAAGATAAAGCTGGACATAGAGCTCAAGGAGAGCGGATATGAGAGACAGGTCGTAGATATGGTCAAGCAGAGGTTTGGTTATGGAGAGTTCTCTATAAAATCATTCAAGGACAGAGTCTCATATAATGTGAAGGCCATTGATCCAAGGATACGCACAGGACTGCTCCTCGGCAGAGAGAATGCTGGGCTTGGAGTAAGGCTGAATGAATATTTTCCTGGAAGGCGTATGAAAAAGTGTGGTGCAGATTTTATATCGCCTCATTATCTTCTGTGTACAAGGGAATATATAAGAAGGATGCAGAAGAAAAATATTCCGCTTTATGTCTGGACGGTGAATGATAGGAAGGTCATGAAAAAGCTTATCAGACAGGGAGTTACAGCCATCATATCAGATCGTCCGGATGTGTTGAATAACGTTATAATTTCTGATATATTGAAAGGTAACAGATAGATAAAATGTGGGAGGAACGATATGCACAAAATACTGTATTTTGATTATGCAGCATTTGCGATATTTGCGATCATAGCGGTGTCGATCATATTTAAAGGACTTACAAGAGGAAAGCTTAACAGGCAGTTTCTTATGGTGCTGACTGTGGCTTTGTTTGCCACGGCCTTTGATATAGGTGCTATAGTTTATGATAATTTTGGAGAGAGACATGCAGCTGCCCAGTATATGTTCCATACGGGATATCTTTTTTTCCATGGACTGTCAACTCCGCTGTATGTGACATATATGATCAATCTGGTTGACGATGTACATATATTCAAGCGGAAAGGCAGAAGTGTCCTCATGCAGATTCCGTTTCTGATGTCAGTGGTCTGTCTTGTGGTCAATATGTTTATACCATGTGTATTCTCCATCGGACCAGAGGGAGAGTACAGAAGAGAATTCTGGATGAATTATCTGTACCTCATGGCAGCTTTCTATATAATAGTCGGAATCGTAGTTGTCATCAGATATAGAAAGAGACTCAGCAAGAGAGTTTTCACATCGGTCATAGCGGTATTTCCTATAGTCGTCATAGCTGTTCTTTATCAGTTCTGGAATCCGAATGTTCCGGCGGAGATGTTTGCAAATGCCATAGGACTCCTCTTTGTGGCGCTGTTCATACAGAGCCCTGAACAGATAGTCAGCAGTACGACAGGTCTTAACAAGATAACGAGATATATGAACGATCTTCAGAACGCTATAGATAATGGCGAGCATATAAAGATCATCCTCATTTCACTTGAGAATGACAAGACTCTCAGAGGAATGATGGGAGTTACAGAATACCACAAACTGCTGAAACTTCTTGCTGACCGGTTTGTTATGTGGGGAAGCAGATGGAAGAACTCTGTTGAGTGGTATTATCTGGGCAATGGTATGTTCAGATGTATGTTCAACGAGAAATGTGCTGACAAGGTAGATGAATTTGCCTCATTTGTAAATGAAGAATTGAAGAAGGGCTATGAGTACAATGATATGCTCATCAATACCCTTGCAAATATATGTGTGCTGTGTTGCCCGGATGATATAGATGACGTGGATACAGTTATGAGATTTGGCGCAGAGATGTCAGAGCGCAAGTATGTAGGTGAGGTGCTCTATGCGAAGGATATATATAAGAAAGATCATTATGATCTCATAAGGGATATGGATGTCATCATAGACAGAGCATTTGCTGAGGGCAATTTTGAAGTGTTTTATCAGCCAATATACAGTGTGAAAGAGAACAGGTATAACAGCGCTGAGGCACTGCTGAGATTACATGATGATAAGTATGGTTTTGTGTCTCCTGAGATATTTATTCCGGCAGCAGAGCAGAATGGAATGATACACAAGATCGGAACGTTCGTGCTGGATGAGGTATGCAAGTTTATCTCTGGAAAAGAATTCAAAGAGATGGGACTTGAATATATAGAGATCAACCTCTCTGTGATGCAGTGTATGAGCAGTGAACTTGCAGGTGAAGTGCAGAATATCATAAGCAAATATGGCGTCAGCCCGGATCAGGTAAATCTTGAGATAACCGAGACCGCTGCGGCATATGCCCAGACCACAATGATGGACAATATAAACAAACTCACAGAGGGTGGAATAGCGTTTTCACTCGATGACTTTGGAACTGGATATTCAAACATGAAGAGAATAGCATCCATGCCATTTGCTATAGTGAAGCTTGATAAGACATTTGCGGAGATGAATTCGGATGAGAAGCTGCGCAAGATTGTCAAGAATACCATATATATGGTTAAGGATATGAATATGCGCATAGTGGTGGAGGGTGTAGAGACAGCGGAATCGTTTGCCGAGTTTAAAGCCATGGGAGTGGATTATATCCAGGGGTATTATTTCTCAAAACCACTGCCGGGCGGTAAGTTTGTAAATGAAGTTTCAAGAGTGAATTTGAGCTGAAAGGAATGTGTGGATTATGGCGACTGAGTGCAGCTTGGTTATCGATGAGATCGAGAAAGTTGTAAAGGGAAAAAGAGATATTATAGAGCTGGTGTATGCCGCTATATTGGCGGGAGGCCATATACTTCTGGACGATATCCCGGGAGTTGGAAAGACTACGCTGGCTACGGCATTTGCCAGAAGTCTGGACATGAGTTACAACCGTGTGCAGTTCACACCGGATGTCCTTCCAAGTGACATCATGGGATTTTCAATGTACAACGCCCAGACAGGTCAGTTTGAATACAGAGAGGGTTCGGCATTCTGTAACCTTTTTCTTGCTGATGAGATCAACAGAACATCTCCGAAAAGCCAGTCAGCACTTCTTGAGATCATGGAGGAGAGACATGTCACGGTTGATGCAGTGACCAGAGATCTGCCAAAGCCTTTTATTGTTATAGCTACACAGAATCCGGTGGGATCATCCGGAACACAGATGCTGCCTGAATCACAGCTTGACAGATTCATGATAAGGCTTTCTATGGGATATCCGTCACATGAGGCTGCGGTCCAGATACTCAAAGGCCAGGAGTTTAATCTGATGGATCAGGTAGGGAAGGTTATGTCCAGACAGGAACTTATAGATATGCAGCAGAAGGTGAATTCACTTCCGGTGCATGACTCGATATTTGACTACATAGTATCCCTGGTCGAGGCTACCAGAAGCAGTGAATATTTCTCTATGGGAGCCAGCCCGAGAGGGGCAAATGCCCTCCTGCGCATGAGCAGGGCTATGGCAGTCCTGGCCGGCAGAGAGTATGTTGTGCCGGAGGATGTGGCGGCGGTTTTTACAGCGGTGCTAGGACATAGAGTTAAACTTTCGACAAAGGCGAGAGCGAACGGATATAATGTGGCTGACGCTCTGGGCGAGACCAGAAGACTTGTGAAAGTGCCAAGAACATAAAATCACAGTTGTCTGGAGAATGACAGTTAAAAGTAATGACATTCAAAAGAAGTGATATTCAAAATTAAAAAATAAAGGAGGATCGGTAGATGCGATATGCATGGCATGTTATAAAATACATTCTTGTTTTCGTTGTGAATCTGCTGATCTTTCTTTTTGTGCACTCATATTTCAATCTGGTGGTCATGATAGTCATGATCGCTATGCCATTTATCTCAATCCTGTGTGCAGTTATCACGGCAAATCAGTTATCGGTGAGGTTCGGAGGTGCAAACAGGGATCTCACGGTTGATGAGCCGTTTCTAGTGTCGGTCATTTTAGACAATGGCAGTATTTTCCCCAATATGAACGTAGATATAAATATAACCATGGAGAATGCACTGTTTAAAACCAGTGGGAAACATACGTTGTGCATACCGGCTTATGCCCACGGCACGGATGCTGTGGATTATCAGATCGGGCAGTCCCTTGTGGGCGTCCTCAAAGTTTCGGCAGATGAGCTTCGCATAACCGATTGGATGGGATTCATCCGTATCAGGAAAAGATGTGACGCAGAGAGGGATTACGTCGTATTTCCATCCGGAAAAATGATGGTAAGACCTGATATGGCTGCGGTGTCCTATGGTATGAACGAGGCGGAGGAGAGCCAGAAGAAGGGAAATGATTTCTCAGAGGTTGTTGATGTGAGAGAGTACCGGCCGGGGGACAAGTTTCAGAATATACACTGGAAACTGTCTGCAAAGAAGGATATCCTGATGGTGAAAGAGCGTGAAAGCATGTCATCCAGCAGGCTCATGGTTCTCGTGGAACTTGCAAATGATGACAGTGACGTATTGAATGACGTGCTCAAGGCTGCCTATGAGGTGGCAGTCTATCTGCTGGAGGAGGGCGTTCCATTTACATATTATTACTGGAGCACTTTGCAGGGTGACATAGTTGAAACTTCTGTGGACAGCCGTGAGATACTGGATGAATGGGTGGAAAAGATCTTCTATGAGCAGTCATACAGTGATGAGAGATATGGACTGTCCATGCTTGAGAAAGTGGTTTCAGATGACAGAAAACTGATAGTTATAACAGGTTCGCACAGCAGTTTTGGCGAAACTGTATTTACATGTGGAAGCCGTGTGAAAGGATATATAAGTGAGTAGATCGTTCAGTAAAAAGAAAAAAACTGAATATGAAGATATAGAACTTTGCAGAGGCGTGAAGATCCTTAATCAGCCGGAGATAACCTGTGATGACGGCAGGGGTGTTGGAAGACTTGCGTTCAGCCAGAAACAGGGGCGTAAGGCTGGCCTGATGCGTGGGCGTTCAGTCAGAAACGACAGCCGTGGTATCATGGCGAAAAGTATTCTTGAAATGCTCATAATAGGTGGCTCTATGTGCGGACTCTTATCGTGCATAGAGATAGATTATGGAGCATTGATCATACTTGCTGCATGTCTGGTATTTGCCATCTATTTCTGCAGTCTGTTCAAATCTGGCAAGACATGGGTCAGGGATGTCGGTTATGTGGTATTTTTTGCTGTTTTTGTGGCGTTCATACTTTTGTTCAGAAGGTATGTGAACAGTGGTTTCTATGCCATGGTCAATGAATTCCTGGATCATGTCACTGACTATTATGGTGCACAGGATGTAAAGGTGTTCTCAGAGAGCATATCAAACAGAACGGTGACTGTTCCGATAGCGGCGGCTACGATCTGCTGCGTGGAGATAATAGTCCTCAACATTTTCCTAAACACGAAGATGAGCGTGTTCTGGGCTGCCTGGTTTTCACTGCCGGCATTTGTGATACCGCTGTTTTTCAGATTTGAGCCGGATGGAATATATATGTTCATGGTCATCGCAGGTCTCATAGGTGTCATATGCCTGAATGGAAATGGACATTACAGGATAACAGATTCCGAATCCACATTCCAGTATGACGGAAAAAAACACAGGATGTCCTACAGGCACAGCGATAGGGCGTCATTTCAGCTTACCATGTGTATAATGCTGGTGAGTTTGGCCATAGGTGGTGTGATCATGGTGGTAAAGCCTGCTGACGGTTTTCTATACAGATATAAGAACAGTTCAGTCAAGAGTAAGATAGAGGGGCCTCTGGGAAATCTTATAATGTATGGTTTTGAATCACTCAGGAATTCTGCGAATACAGGAGGTCTTGCGAATGGACAACTGGGCGGAGTGTCTGACGTGTATATTGACGGACAGACAGATCTTATTGTGAGATTTGCGCCGTATAGCTCAGACCGGATATATCTCAGATCATTTGTGGGAGATTCTTACGATTGGGATCACTGGTCCAGGGATCAGGAGAATATGTACCCGGCTCCGGATAATACGGATGCACACCCACATGGACGTATGGACATAAAAAATGTGGATGGCACACAGGGTGTGGAGTATTATCCGTATTACTCAGGTTATGACATGGGGCTTTATGATGTGGATGACAGTGCCGGGAACAGTACAGAAGACTCGGGAAAAACAGCCATAGGTGTGTATGACGAAGATGACGGTTATTATACATATGATTATGCTCCGTCAGCCTTGGCAGAGCCTGTGTCAGATGATCCGGATTCCAGGTATCTGGCCGTTCCGGAGGTGAATTTAAAATCTGTTCAGGAGTTTTGCGAGAAGGCGGGGATAACAGAATTAGACTCAGTGGATAGTAAGATACAAAAGACGTATATATACTTCCTGGAGAATTATCCGTATACCATGCATCCTGGAGCGACGCCTAGGGATGAGGATTATGTGAATTATTTCCTCAACACCACGAAGAAGGGATTGTGTGCAAATTATGCAACGGCTGGAGCTTTGATACTGAGATATCTTGGAATACCGACAAGGTATGTGGAAGGATATGTGATAGACTATGATGAGGTGCTTGGCGGGGATATCATCGATGACCGCAAGTACAGTGATTATTTTACAGGATATAATGAGCTGGGAGAAACTGCGGTAGTCCAGGTTGATGTGACTGACAGCGGTGCTCATGCCTGGATAGAGGCTTTTATACATGGAAGATGGCAGGTCGTGGAACTTACACCTCCATCAAACGAGGAAGATGATGAGACCACAGAGGATTTCTGGACGAGGTTTGGAAGATGGCTTTCAGGAGATTCCGGGGACGGTGGAGACACCACCGCTACAGGATATACATTTTCTCTCGGTGATAACATATGGATAATTTATATACTTATAGGCGGAGTCCTGCTTGCCATTTTAGTATTTGTGATCAGGCTGATCGTGATAAAGATGATCAGGATAGTTGGGTATCACAGCAGAGATGAAGCGGCTAATATTGTGGCTTACTACAGATATATGTGTGACTATGCCCGCATGGCCGATGAGAATTTTGACAGGGCAGAAAGCCATAGAGCCCAGCTTGATATATTTGCACCGGATATGGATGAAGGCGAGAGAAGAGCGCTTGCAGATGATCTGGAGCTTGTCAGCTATGGCCCGGGGGCTGATCCTGATGCTTGCGAAGTTATGGCAAAACGTCTCAGACAGCTTTTCAGGACGTATAGAAAATGCGTGCCGGTGATAAAGAGAATATACATATTCAGAAAGTTGTAGTATAGTTGACAGGGGAGAAAAATCGGCAGGAAAGAGAGCTGAAAAAACTATAATAAGCAATAATCAAAAGTGAAAACATAATAGGAAAAGATAACCCTAAGAGAAAAAAGGAGGAAGGTAATGCTAGGTATAATTGGAGCCATGGATGAGGAAGTGGCAAGACTTAAAGAGATGATAGATGGCCTTGAGATCACAGACAAATGCGGAATGAATTTCTATAAGGGAACCATAAGCGGCACTGATGTTGTGGTAGTAAAGTGCGGCGTAGGAAAGGTAAATGCGGCCATGTGCACGCAGTCGATGATAGATCTGTTTGGCGTTGATGCAATAATCAATACAGGTATAGCGGGATCGCTCGATGCAGATATTGATATAGGTGATATAGTATTTGCGGTTGACACCGTGGAACATGATATGGATGTGGCAGCACTTGGATACGCCCCTGGAATCATCCCTGACACGGAGACCAGCGTGTTTGGTACGGATCCATATCTTCTGGAGCTGGCGAAGGAGTCAACTGAAGCTGCAGGTGTCGATGTAAAAGTATTTACAGGAAGGGTTGTCAGCGGCGACCAGTTCATATCAAACCGTGAGAAGAAAGAATGGCTTGTATCAACATTTGGCGGAAAGTGCGCTGAGATGGAGGGCGCTTCCATAGGACATGTGGCTGTACTCAACAAAGTTCCATACCTTGTGGTGAGAGCCATTTCGGATAAGGCTGATGACAGTGCAGATATGGATTACCCTACATTTGCGGCAAAGGCTATAGACAACAGCGTTGCGATGATGACAGAGATAATAAAGAGATATGAGGTGAAATAAATGGACAAAATAGCAAGTTTTCAGATCAATCATCTGATCCTGAATCCGGGAATATATGTTTCAAGAAAGGATAAGGCGGGGGATCAGGTGCTCACAACATTTGACATAAGGATGACAAAACCTAATTATGAGCCTGTCATGAATACGGCTGAGGTTCATACGATAGAACATCTCGGTGCGACATACCTGAGAAATCATCCGGATTACAAGGACAAAGTTATATATTTTGGCCCTATGGGTTGCAGAACGGGATTCTATCTCATCCTTGCAGGAGATTATGAGTCCAAGGATATAGTAGATCTCATGATATCCATGTTTGAGTTTATCCGCCACTATCACGATCCGATACCGGGTGCAAATCCAAGGGAGTGCGGCAATTATCTGGACATGAATCTTGGCATGGCAAATTATCTGGCTGAGAAGTTTCTGTCACAGGTTCTGTACAACATAGATGACAGCAGACTTAATTATCCAGAAGGTTAGGTTTTAAGCCCCTTGTGGGTGCGTAAATTATACAGAGAATGAAAAAACAGGGAAAAAGTACCTTGAAATTCGCTTTATAGAGGAATATGTGCCATCCTGTTGACGAAGAAGCTTACGTGTGGTTTAAATGCACGTAAGCTTTTTTTGCGCAGATAGCTTAACGGTTCATGAAACTGAAAAAATGAAAGGATGGACACATGAAAAAATTAAATATTTACAAGATCCTGCTGGCGGTCGTTCTTACGTTATCGCTGTCCGGGATCGTGTTTTATCAGAAGTTCACTGCGAGATCAAGAGCTGATGAGTCTGTCATGAGCAGCCAGGGTGAACATACGGAAGTGTATTTTGAAGATGAAGAGGATGGGGAGGCTGGCAATGCAGGGGCTGCCGCATCACCATCAGATGCACAGATAGCTGACGTGGGTACTGGTGACAGGATAGAGAGCGGTGAACTGGTCTACTACGGCGGTGAGCCGTATACAAGGTATTACACTGTGTATATGAATGGACAGAGATACAGTGCGTACTGTGGAGATCACAGCAAGAATGCTGTAAGGAGTACAGGAAATGTGACATTTGGCACTACGCAGGACACACTTGTCAGGAAGGCGTTCATGTATGGACCTGACAGCAGCTGTGCCTGGAGCGGCTTTTCGGGCATGAGCAGGAATGACAGGCAGCTTGTCATGGCGCTCACACTGAATTATATAAGGCATGGACAGTATTTCCCAGTGGTATCAGAATTTTACAGATATATATCATCGTCTGAGTGTAAGGATGTGATACTTGATGGCGATCAGACGGGGCTTGCCATAGTGGAGGATTGCAGCGGAAAGAAATATGGCAGCAGTGTAACCCTGACAAATCACGCAAGGTACAGGGATGCATCGTCGGATGTGGTCAGAAAAAGGACTGTGACGGTGAGGATAGACGGCGCTGCCCAGAACTATGTGAATGTGGCGGTGCCGGGAAATACATGGCTCCACATCATCAGAAAGGGAACGTCTGCGATAAAGACCATAAAAAGTGGATCGGTGAAGATTATGACCGGTGACAGATTCTTTTTCAGTGCGGGACTTGGATATTCTGGAAAGGCATCGATCGGGCCTGTAAGTGGACTTCCCGGTGTGACAGCATATACAGCGGATTCAAATTCGACAACCGCTGATCAGCAGCTTTTGTTTGGAGGTGTGGTAAGTTTTTCAAGCATCAGTATATCCCTTGACTGGAAGGAGATAAAGGACGAGGGCTACATGTGGCTTTTAAAGAATAAAAATTATGATAAAACCACCTATCGTATCACCGACGCCGAGCCGTATAACAGTGCCAGATATGGTGTGGATAATTATTCATATGCGGGCATCATGTATCTTGTAAAAAACAGTGAGGGAAAATGTGTGGACAGATTCCTGCTGTCATATGACGGCTGCTGTTATGTGGATAAGACGACAGGCAGGCATATAGTCCTTAAAAATTCCAGGGAAAAAGAACTATATAATGGCAGGATAAAGCATAAACGGGCCAGACTTCCGTATGGCGAATACACAGTTGAGGAAGCAAATGTGCTGTGGGAGTGCAACAATGCAACGGGGGATATAAAGTGGACAAACCGCAAGGTGATAAACTCCGGATACAAGAAAAGTGATAAGGTGTACAAAGTAAAGATCACAAAGGCCAACAGCAGCGAATCACTGGCGTCTGCGCTGTTGCTTCACGTGACTGATGAGGCTGTGAAAGGTCAGTTCAGTATTCAAAAGACAGATGCAGACACTAAGGATCCGGTTGGTGGGGCGGTGTACCGTGTTGTAAAGGATTCTGCCGGCGCAGATGGAAAAGAAATATGTGTAGCAATAGCGAGAACTGATTCTGATGGAAATGGAATATTTGTGTCTTCACTGTATGGGGGCAAGGGTACGCCTGTGCTCACGGATCTTCCAATCGGCAGATACAGGATATACGAGAAGACGGCTCCGAAGAAATATGAGCTGAACAGTGATGAGGCTGTTCTTGAGGTGGCGCCGGACGGAGAAAAACTGTATGTAAATGGCAGACTGTGTGACAGCAGTGATAAATACAGTGTCAGATGGTCAACAACTGATAAAGTGATGTCCGGAAGTGTTGATATGAAGATATATAAACAGGATGCTGCAACATATGGAGATCCGCAGGGAGATGCCACACTTGAGGGAGCAGAGTTCACTGTGAAATATTACAGCGGACTTTATTACTCAAAGGATAAACTGCCAAAGGAGCCGGACAGGACGTGGGTGCTTCAGACTGATGAGAACGGTTTCTGTGATCTGAGCAGCAAATACGTATCGGAATCTGCAAAGAGCGATGATTTCTATCTGGACGATCATGGCAAGGCGACCATTCCACAGGGAACGATAACTGTACAGGAGACCGGAGCCCCAGAGGGATATACTCTGGTTGAACCGGTTGTCAGGAACGGCTCAGACGGCAGAACCATAGATGTGGCTGATGGAGTGTATCTTGACAGGGTGACAAGTGATGGCGGCAGGGTGAGCCTTACATATGGGGAAGAACTGATAGTTGGCAATCATGTTGTTCGTGGAGATTTTAAACTTCACAAAAAGGATGCGGCAACCGGTGACGGGATAGGAGGTATAGCTTTTCTTCTGGAAAATGATGACAGATCCCAGTCTGTGGTGGTCTATACGGATGACGATGGATATTATTCCAGTTCATCTGACTATATAAGCCATACCTGCAATACAAACGGAGGAAAACAGGGGGATGGAATATGGTTTGGTGATGAGAACGCAGATGATGAAAGGGGCGCACTTCCGTATGGAAAGTATCACCTGACGGAACTTAGATGTGATGCCAACAGGAATATGTATAAGAACATTGAAGAGATAACATTTGAGATCGGAGAGGACGGAGCGGATATAGATCTCGGCGATATTGAAAATGAGAGATTTGCAGGGATGACTTCATATGCAAGCCTTTCAGGGGATGATGAAAAAAGGCTTCCTCCGGGAACGGAAGTGGTTCAGCTTACAGATCTTGTCAGCATGGAAGGGCTTGATATTGGACATGTCTACACCCTGCATGGATGGGTGGTCAGCAAAGAGACAGGTGAAAAGCTGGAGGACGAAGGCGCAGATACTGAGGTGAAATTCACTGCCGACAAGGAGAAGATGGACGTGCAGGTGACATTCTCATTCCCAGCCGAAAATGTCAGAGGGCAGGATATAGTATGTTTCCAGGAACTCAGCGATTCAGTATATGAGGGAGAGATAATAGCTTCCCATAAAGATATAGATAGCGAGGAACAGACGGTATACATAGGTGATAACAGTGTGAAGATAAGCAAGGTGGATGCGGCGAAAGGACAGGAACTTCCTGGCGCTGAACTTAGACTCTTAGACGGCAGCGGAAAAGAGATAGATCACTGGGTATCAGACGGGTCTGCGCATGTTGTCAGCAATCTGAGTGCCGGCAGATATATCCTTGAAGAGGTCAGTGCCCCTGCGGGATACCTGCTTTGCAGGCCGGTCACATTTGATGTCGATGAAAACGGCGAGGTAAAGGACCGGGTGGAGATGGTCGACAGCACGGCAAAGGTCAGACTGCGTAAGATAGATGATGTGACAGGCATAGCACTTGCCGGAGCAGGATTTGAGATGCGGAAAGCCTTAGATGATGAAGTGGTGTATAAAGGGGTCACAGATAAAAATGGAGAGCTGGAATTTGACCGTGTGGAGCCGGGGGAATATTATCTTGTGGAGACTAAAGCTCCTGCAGGATATGGACTGGCAGATGCTGATGGTCAGAAAATAAAGGTTGTTGTAAAAGAGGATCAGTATGAGAGTATTCCAGTCATAACAATTAAAAATCACTATGAGCAGGTATATGTACAAAAGCAGGACAGTGATGATGGCAAAGTTCTTAAGGGCGCCGTGTTTGAACTGATAGATGACGGCGGCAAAACTATTGCGGAGGCAGAGACCGGCAAAGATGGACTGGCGGTGTTTAATGGCATACCGGGAGGCAGATACAGCGTAAGAGAGAAACAGGCTCCTGAAGGATATGAACTTTATGACGGACTTGTCGGCATAGATACCACATGTCAGATATATGATGAAACTTCACCTGTGACCATAAAAGATAAAAAGAAAAAAGAAAAGGAGTTTGTTCTTGAGGACGGATCTCCAGATACAGGAGACGGCAGTATGGCTGTCACTGCCGCCGTTATATTGTGCTTTGCCGTTATTTTGATTGCGGGATTATTATTTTACAGAAAAAAATATTTTAAAACAGAAAAATGACAATAATAAATTGAGATAGTGCGGCCATGCTGAGACAATGTTGTTGACCTTTAGAATTATTAGTGATAACATACAACATGGATTTGTATAATAATAATTTTTACGTGAGGTGCGAAAGATGAGTAAAAGTTTTGATGATTTATTGGCAAAGGTTTCACAGTGCAGCAGAAAGACTGTATCAGTTGCAGTAGCACAGGATGCTCCTATTCTTGAGGCTGTAAAGGCTGCGAAGGAGCAGGGGATTGCAGATGCTATACTTGTAGGTGATGAGGCTAAGATCAGAGAGATAGCAGATCAGATCGGTATGGATCTTACAGGTTATGAGATCATAAATGAGCCAGATGATATAGAGGCTTCACTTAAGGCAGTGAAACTTGTTCACGATCATAAGGCTGATATGTATATGAAGGGTCTTCTTTCAACAAAGGATTTCCTGAAGAGCGTACTCAACAAAGAAGTTGGTCTTAGAAATGGCAAGCCACTTTCACATGTATGTGTATTTGAGATCCCTGGTATTGACAGACTCCTGTACCTTACAGATGTTGCATTTATGACTTACCCTTCACTTGAGGAGAAGAAGTCTATCATAGAGAACTCTGTAGAGGTTGCTCATGCATGCGGTATACCTTGTCCAAAGGTTGCTCCACTTGCAGCAGTTGAGGTTGTAAATCCTAAGATGCCTGTAACTGTAGAGGCTGCAGAGCTTACAAAGATGAACGAGAACGGCGAGATCACAGGCTGTATCGTTGATGGTCCTCTTTCAATGGATCTTGCAATTGAGCCTGAGGCAGCTATCCACAAGGGAGCTACAGACAGAAAGATCGTTGGAGATGCAGATATCCTTCTGTTCCCAGACATCCATGCCGGAAACCTTGTATACAAGACACTTGTTCACACAACAAAGTGTAAGAACGGATGTATCATCACAGGTACAGATGCTCCTGTAATCCTTACATCAAGATCAGATACATTTGAGGTTAAGCTTAACTCAATAGCACTTGCAGCAGTTGTTGCTGAGTCACTTAAGAATAATAAATAATCACTCTGTGCTGACGAAAGTGCGGCAGGAATGATCAAAAATATTGTTACATAAAATTGGAGGTAGAACAATGTCATACAAGATTCTTATAATAAATCCAGGTTCAACATCGACAAAAATCGGTGTGTTCGAGGATGAGACACTTCTGTTTGAGGAGACACTCAGACATACAACAGAGGAGCTTGCAGGCTTTAACATGATCGTTGACCAGAAGGATTTCAGAAAGAAAGTTATCCTTGACGTACTTGCTGAGAAGAACTTTGATATCAAGACACTTGATGTATGTGTAGGACGTGGCGGTATGCTCAAGCCTATCCCAGGTGGTACATATGCAGTCAGCGATGACCTTCTTGAGGACCTCAAGATCGGAAAGCAGGGACAGCATGCATCAAATCTCGGTGGTATTCTTGCCAGAGAGATCGGTGATGAGCTTGGAGTTCCTTCATATATCGTAGATCCAGTCGTAGTTGATGAGCTTATGCCATCATCAAGACTTTCAGGAGTACCTGAGCTTCCAAGAATAAGCGTGTTCCATGCACTGAACCAGAAGGCAGTTGCAAAGAGATATGCAAAGGAAGTTGGAAAGAAGTACACAGACCTCAACCTCATCGTTGTACATATGGGCGGCGGAGTTTCAGTAGGTGCCCATGATCACGGAAAGGTTGTAGACGTATACAACGCACTTGATGGCGACGGAGCTTTCTCACCTGAGAGAGCAGGCGGAGTTCCTTCAGGAGCACTTGTAAAGATGTGCTTCTCAGGAGAGTACACACAGGCTGAGGTTATGAAGAAGCTCGTTGGTAAGGGTGGATTCAATGCTTACATCGGAAGCAACGATGCAAGAGATCTTGAGAAGCTTGTGAATGAGGGCGATGAGCATGCAAAGCTTGTTCAGGATGCTTTCTATCAGCAGGTTGCAAAGGATATAGGTGGTATGGCAACTGTTCTCAGAGGAAAGGTTGATCAGATCATCCTCACAGGCGGAATCGCATATTCAAAGCATACATGTGATGAGCTTGAGAAGAGAGCCGGATTTATCGCTCCATTTACAGTATATGCTGGAGAGGATGAGCTTCTGGCACTTGCACAGGGAGCTCTCAGAGTTATGAACGGCGAAGAGGAGCCAATGAAGTATTAATTGGCGATTGTCATATAACAGCTTGAATGATAATTTATAGCAGAATTTGCCATTATAAGTTTTCTGATAATGCTCATAATAGTAACAAGACGAAAGTCTTAAAAAGTATTTTTCTATTATGGAGGTAAAGGGAAATGGCAAGTTCAAACTCTAACAAGACAAGTGTTCCAGAGGCAAAGAGTGCTATGAACAAGTTCAAGATGGAGGTAGCTAAGGAGATCGGTGTTGATCTTAAGGATGGCTACAATGGAGATTTAACTTCAGCTCAGTCTGGTTCAATCGGAGGCGAGATGGTTCGTCAGATGATCAAGAGACAGGAAGAGCAGATGTCAGGCAGATAAGCAAAGCTTATATTAGCCGTTAAATCTACGAAGTAAAGAGAGACCTGGTGTATTATTGGTGCATCAGGTCTTTCTTGTTTGACTTTGACAGGGTTTGCTTATAACTTTCTGGTATAATAGGCTAGACAAGCGTTTATTCATTATGATATAATCGATGATTGATGTGGACTTTTGTTCGCAAATATAACAATAAAAGATAAATGGATGCTATTTGAGTGCCTTAAATATGTAGGGCTAAGGCACCATTTGCACATTTCAAGGAGGAAATAAAAAGATGAGTTTCACAGTAGAAAAGCTTGAGCACAGTATGGCAAAACTTACTATCACAGTTCCAGCGGAAGAGTTTGATAAGGCAATGGTAAAAGCTTACAACAAGACAAAGAGCAGATTCAACGTGCCTGGATTCCGTAAGGGAAAAGTACCTATGGCTTTCATCGAGAAGATGTATGGTCCTGCAGTATTTTATGAGGATGCTGCAAACGACATGATCAACGAGTATTATCCAAAGGAGGCTGTTGCTTCAGAGCTTGAGATCGCTTCACAGCCTGTTATTGATGTTACACAGATCGAGAAGGGCAAAGACCTTATCTTCACAGCTGAGGTTGCTGTTAAGCCTGAGGTTACACTTGGCGAGTACAAGGGTATCGAGGTAGACAAGATCGAGGTTGAGGTTACTGAGGAGGAAGTTCTTGAGGATATCAAGAAGGAGCAGCTTCAGAACGCAAGAAAGGTCATAGTGAACGACAGACCAGCCAAGCTTGATGATGAGATCACTCTTGACTTCGAGGGATTTGTTGATGGCGTTGCATTTGAAGGTGGAAAGGGCGAGAATTACAAGCTTGTTCTTGGTTCACATTCATTCATCGATACATTTGAGGATCAGCTCGTTGGTAAGAGCGTAGGAGAGGATGTTGAGGTCAACGTTACATTCCCAGAGGATTACCAGGCTGAGGATCTTGCAGGAAAGCCAGCTGTATTCAAGTGTAAGATCAACACTATCACAGAGTCACAGCTCCCAGAGCTCAACGATGAGTTCGCAAGCGAAGTTGGTGGATGCGATACACTTGACCAGTACAAGGCAGAGGTAAAGGAGAAGCTCCTTGCCCAGAAGAATAAAAATGCTGCAAATGAGAAGGAAGTAAAGGTTCTTGATAAGGTTATCGAGAATGCTACTATGGATATAGCAGATGCTCAGGTAGAGGATATGCAGAAGAGAATGAGAGACGAGTTTGCCCAGTCTCTTCAGTATCAGGGAATCAACTTTGAGCAGTATCTGCAGATCGTGAATGTTACAGAGGAAGCATTCTTAGAGAGAGTTAAGCCAGATGCGCTTAAGAGAATCCAGCAGAGAGCAGTTCTTGAGGCTGTAGTTAAGGCTGAGAACATTGAAGTATCTGATGAGGAAGTTGATGAGGAGCTCACAAACATGGCAAATCAGTACCAGATGAAGCTTGAGGATATCAAGGGATTCATGGGTGAGGCTGAGATCAACAGCATCAAGAAGGACGTTGCAGTTAAGAAGGCTGCAAAGCTCATCGTAGATGAGGCAAAGGAAGTTTAATCGTCCTTATATCAAAAGGAGGTAGATAACATGGCATTAGTACCATACGTAGTAGAACAGACAAGTCGCGGAGAGCGCACATATGATATTTACTCAAGATTATTAAAAGACAGGATCATCTTCCTTGGAGATGAAGTCAATGACGCAACTGCAAGCCTTGTCATTGCTCAGCTGCTGTTCCTTGAGTCAGAGGATCCATCAAAGGATATCTCTCTGTACATCAACAGTCCAGGTGGTTCTGTGACAGCAGGTATGGGTATCTACGACACAATGAGATATATTAAATGCGATGTTTCGACTATATGCTGCGGTATGGCTGCCAGCATGGGAGCATTCCTTCTGGCAGGCGGCGCAAAGGGAAAGCGTTATGCACTCCCTAATTCAGAGATCATGATACATCAGCCGCTTGGTGGAACCCAGGGACAGGCTACAGAGATTGAGATTGCAGCAAGACATATCTTAAAGACAAAGGAAAAACTTAACAGAATGCTCGCAGAGAATACGGGCAAGCCTATAGATGTCATAGCTGCAGACACTGACCGTGACAATTGGATGTCAGCAGACGAAGCATGTGCTTATGGTCTTATCGACAGTGTTATAACAAACAGATAATTCAGATATCCTATATCTGAGAAAGGCATCAGGCACAGGGATGCTTCATAGCTTCCCTGTGCCTGATATTTAAAAATAGCGGTAATAGAGGTATTGTAATGGCAAATCGTAGTGACGATAGAAAACAGCTCAGATGTTCTTTTTGCAATAAGACACAGGATCAGGTGAGAAAGCTTATTGCCGGACCGGGGGCTTACATTTGTGATGAATGTATAGAGATATGCTCTGAGATAATAGAAGAAGAACTGGGTGATGTAGAACTTGATGAGAACATCAATCTTCTCAAACCAAAGGAAATAAAGAATTTTCTTGATGAGTACGTCATAGGTCAGGAAGAGGCAAAGAAGGTACTGGCGGTTGCCGTGTACAACCATTATAAGAGAATTTTAGCTCAGAAGGACTTTGATGTTGAATTGCAGAAGAGTAATATTCTTATGGTGGGACCGACAGGTTCCGGTAAGACATATCTTGCTCAGACACTTGCAAAACTGCTCAATGTTCCATTTGCAATAGCAGATGCCACAACACTTACCGAGGCCGGTTATGTTGGAGAGGATGTTGAGAACATACTCTTAAAACTCATTCAGGCAGCGGATTATGATATTGAGCGTGCTGAGCATGGAATTATCTATATTGATGAGATAGACAAGATTACAAAGAAGAGCGAGAACGTGTCCATAACCAGAGATGTATCCGGTGAGGGCGTTCAGCAGGCTTTGTTGAAGATTATAGAGGGAACCGTGGCATCAGTTCCACCTCAGGGCGGAAGAAAGCATCCACATCAGGAACTCATTCAGATAGATACCACGAACATATTGTTCATATGTGGCGGTGCATTTGAGGGACTTGAGAAGATCATAGAGAATCGTGTGGGTCAGAAGGCTATAGGTTTCAATGCAGAAGTGATAGAGCAGTCAGAGCAGGATGTGGGACAGCTTCTTAAGCAGGTTATGCCACATGATTTCGTGAAGTACGGACTTATACCAGAGTTCGTTGGACGAGTGCCTGTGGCTGTCACACTGGATCTGCTTGATGAGGATGCGCTTGTCAGAATCCTTACCGAGCCTAAGAGTGCTATATGTAAGCAGTACAAGAAACTGTTTGAACTTGACGGAGTAGAGCTCGAGATCGAGGAAGATGCACTGAGAGAGATAGCAAAGGAAGCCATGGACAGAAAGACCGGAGCCAGAGGTCTTCGTGCGATCATGGAGAGCGCAACACTCAATCTGATGTATGAGATCCCATCGGATCCTACTATCAAGAAGTGTGTTATCACAAAGGGCGTTATAACCGGAGAGTCTAAGCCGGAGCTCACCTACAGGGATGAGAATGAGGAGCCTGATGTGCCTAGAAAGACAGGAAGAAAGAAAAAGACAAATACAGACAACGGTGAGAGTGCATAGAGCATTTTCACAGGAAAATGAGACGTTATTACGCTGATATGTATGCGCCCGCAGGCCACTGATACTGGCGGACGACTTTACGGTGAACCTACATGTGTTCACAAGGTGTTATAACGTCTTATTTTTGAATGCGATATATAAACGGAGATACAAGCAATGAGTGATAAGATATTGGAGATGGCAATGCTTTGCCTTGATGATGGGGCTGTTATGCCGGAACTATCATTTTATCTGGATGCCACAAAGAGAGAGGCCTGCGAGGCTGTATCGAAGGCAGTGAAGGATGATGAGTGCATTTTCCTGGCAAATCCGCTTCCAAAAGTTGCGGGCGAAGCTGTCGCATTTTGCGAGATCGGTGTTATAGCGAGGATAAAGCAGTTTGTGCGCCTTCAGAATAAGTCTATGCGCGTGCTCATACAGACTGAGCGCAGAGCCAGACTTGTGGAGTACAAAAAGGACAGCTGTTATATCTGTAAAGTTCAGGAAGTCGAAGAGATCGATGATATGAGCGAGGACGAGGACAAGGCTGTCCAGAGCCTGCTCAGGGATAGACTCAAGGAAGCTGTTGAGTGCGGTATGGTGAAGAACAATGTTCTGTACCGCGAGATCAGAGCATTTAAGTCTGTGAGAAAACTGGTAGACAGCATGGCGGACTATATTACTATACCAGATGAGAACAGGCAGGAGCTTCTGGAGATGCTCAATGTGCGAGAGAGAGCTCTCAGACTGATAGAACTCATTGATGAGGCTCTGGAGATCGGCAGGATAAAGAAGGAGATCATGGAAAAGGTCAATCAGGAAACTGCTGAAAACCAGAGGAAATACGTTCTCAGAGAGCAGATGTCCATTATCAAGAAGGAACTTGGCGAGGACAGCGTTGATGCAAATGTTAAGGAATTCCAGGAGAGACTTGATAAGGCCGGATGCAACCAGGAGGTCTACGATAAGATCGAGAAGGAGATCAACTACTATAAGGGAATCCCTCAGAATTCTGCCGAGAGCAGTGTGTCGGCAAATTATATCGATGTGATGCTCAGTTATCCATGGAACGTTTCAACCGAGGATAACACTGACATAAAGTCGGCTATAGATATACTTGACAAGGATCACTATGGACTTCAGGAGGTTAAGGACAGAGTTGTGGATTATCTTGCGGTGCATATACTCAGCAACAAGGGAGATCTTCCTATCATTTGTCTGGTGGGACCTCCGGGAACAGGTAAGACTTCCATAGCGAGATCCATAGCCCGTGCAACTGCCAGAAAATATGTCCGGCTGTCTCTGGGCGGAGTCAGGGATGAGGCTGAGATACGCGGCCACAGAAAGACATATGTGGGAGCGATGCCGGGCAGAGTTGTCCAGTCCATGATAAAGGCCAAGGTAAACAATCCGCTGATATTGCTCGATGAGATAGATAAGGTGAGCAGCGATTACAAAGGTGATGTGTCATCCGCACTGCTGGAGGTCCTTGACGGTGAGCAGAACAGTGAGTTCAACGATCACTATTTCGGAGTTCCGGTTGACCTCAGCAACGTTCTGTTCATAGCGACGGCAAATGATATATCGGGAATTCCCGGTCCTCTGCTTGACAGAATGGAAGTAATAAACATAGCAGGATATACGGAGAATGAGAAATACAATATTGCAAAACTGTATCTCGTCGACAAGGTAAGAGAGAAGAACGGACTGACAAAATCGCAGTTCAAAGTGGATGCCTCAGCCATCAGAGAGATAATAAGGCATTATACTAGGGAGGCAGGAGTAAGAAGCCTTGAGAGGAATATTGACAAGGTATGCCGAAAGGCGTGCAGAAAGATCCTCACAGGTGAACTTGACGCAGTAAAGGTCACAAAGAAGAACCTTCCAGAGTATCTTGGCCCTGTTAAGTATAAAGACGAGACAGGAGATCTGAAGAATAAGGTCGGAGCTGTAAGAGGTCTGGCGTGGACATCAGTCGGCGGTGTGACGCTGGAGATAGAGGTGAATGTGCTGCCTGGTACAGGAAGCCTGCAGCTCACAGGTAAGATGGGCGATGTCATGAAGGAATCAGCCTATGCAGGAATGAGCTACATCAGATCCAGAAAGGAGTCTCTGGCTCTGGGCGATGATTATTTTGCAAAGCATGATTTCCACATCCATATTCCTGAGGGTGCTGTTCCAAAGGATGGACCGTCTGCGGGAATCACCATGGCTACAGCGCTATATTCTGCAATATTTGGAATTCCTGTGAATGGCAGGATAGCTATGACAGGTGAGATAACGCTGAGGGGAGAAGTCCTTCCGATCGGCGGACTCAAGGAAAAACTTCTCGCTGCGAAGATGATGGGCGTAAAGCAGGTTCTGATACCGGCGAAGAACGAATCCGACTATCTGGAGCTCGATGAAGATATTCGCTCCGGACTTGATGTACAACTTGTGGACGATATGGATAAGGTGCTGAAGATGGCACTTGTCAGATAGGAGTATATATGATAGTTAAAAGTGCAGAACTGGAGACCGTATGTGGTATAACCAGCAAGCTTCCGAGCAATGAACTGCCTGAGATAGCATTTGCCGGCAAGTCAAATGTCGGCAAATCATCACTTATAAACGGACTCTTAAACAGAAAATCCTTAGCTAGGACATCGGCACAGCCGGGAAAGACCCAGACGATCAATTTCTATAATGTGAATAAAGAACTTTATTTTGTTGATCTTCCAGGTTACGGCTATGCCAAGGTATCAGTGGAGATAAGAGCCAAATGGGGCAAGATGATAGAGAGGTATCTTCACGGTTCGACTCAGCTTAAAAAGGTATTTCTCCTGGTCGATATAAGACATGCTCCGTCTGAGAACGACTGCATGATGTATGACTGGATAGTGGACAATGGCTATGAGCCGGTCATCATCTGTACAAAGCTTGACAAGATCAAGAGAAGCCAGGTTCAGAAGAATCTGAAGATCATCCGTGAGAAGCTGGATCTTGTTCCGGGAACAACCATGATACCGTTCTCGGCGCAGACAAAACAGGGACGTGATGAGATGTGGAATCTTATAGAGAGTACCTTGAGCGAAGCAGACATGTAAATTGAATGAGATCCGGGCTTATGTATTTAGATAAAATATGAGTTAGATATAATAAAAACTCTGATATTTCAAATGTTAGATTAACACATTTCCAATATCAGAGTTTTTTGTATGAATAAATCGCAAATGTAAATTGAGCCTGTAAGTGGCATCAGCTATTACTGGTTTGATGGCTTTGTGGTCCAGAGCTGATTGACGAGCAGATCGTATACCTCTGTGCTCTTGAGCCTCCAATTGTCACATATCGTGACTGCGACAGCCTGTGTTGGAACGCTGAACTTGATGTCAAGGAGTGGCTCGTTCCTGTCGTTTATGACGCAGGAGACTGTGTATTCGTTTGCATCGTTGAGATAGTAGTCCGACTGAACCTCGGTTTCCTTTCTGAGGTTTATCTGCTGTTTTTCAAAGAAATCCAGAATGTCCTGTTTTATGGCGTATGGGATTCTGTTCTCGAACATACTCAGGGCTTCCTCTCCCTTGTCGGTTATCTTGTAGTGGGATGCTCCTCTGATCGTCGATACATACACAAAATCACTGTCTATGAGACCGTTTATTGCCTCCTGAAGTGTAAAATAATTGGTATATCCCTTCTCCAGAATAAAATCGGAGATCTGGGAGTTTGTCAGAGTGAAATTCACCCTGTCCAGCATATATAATACTATCAATTTATATAAGACAATAGATTCGGTGCCCATTTTCATATCCTTCGTAAAAAATATTTGCTGTTTTACAAAAAAACAGCATTGATATGATAACATTAGTAAAATTTAAAATCAACATATTTACAATCTTATGATTTGTAGTATAATAATAAACAATCGTCAAAGAGTGCGATTTGAATACTATTTGAATGAATTTGATATATCATTGAGAGACACTTGATTCTCAGAGTGCTTAATTTCCCAGTAATACTTATTGAATTAATTTAATAATATACGAATTTATTATATACGGATAGATTTTTGTTACCTACTTGAAAGGAGATTTTTAGATGGATTTTAGTAAAGCTTCTCTTGCAGAGCTAAGACAGTTTACAAAAGATAATGGCATAAAGGGATGTTCAGCCATGAAGAAATCAGAACTGGCAGAATTCCTTACAAAATATGTTGAGGAACATGTCACGGCGGTATCTGTGGAGAGCACAAAGACCGAGGAAAAAACTGCAGCTCCAGTGGTGAATGAGGGAACGGCGAATACAGAGTACAGAAAGACCAGAAATTCACGCATGGCTGGCTCTGAATCCGGAGATTCCAGGGATGGGATGGCTCCGAGAAAGATCAGAAAGACTGTGACATTCCAGGACAGAAGGAATCAGGGTTATCAGCAGAGACAGACAGCACACTATGAGCCTCGTCAGCAGGGCGAACAGAGACAGCAGACGGAATATCGTCAGGAGCAGAGACAGCAGTCAGAGTATCGTCAGGAACAGAGACAGCAGTCAGAATATCGTCAGCAGACAGATCAGCAGACATCTGCCGAGCAGGGCCAGGAAAAGAGACAGAATCAGGCAGCTTCGCAGCATGGCCTGATGGATTACGATCCTGAGCTTGACAGTGGAAGACAGGCACATGGAATACTTGAGGTTATGCCGGAAGGCTATGGTTTCATCAGAAGCGCCAACTACCTTCCAGGTGATCAGGATATATATGTATCGCCGGCACAGATCAGAAGATTTGGCCTTAAGACAGGCGATATAGTGACAGGTAATATAAGGAATAAAACCCAGGGCGAAAAGTTCAGTGCGCTGCTCTACGTCAGCAGTGTAAATGATGAATCACCTGCCACGATAGCAACAAGAAAGAGTTTCGAGGATCTAACACCTATTTTCCCAAATGAGAGAATAGAACTTGACGGAGAGGGATCACCTATCCCGATCAGAATGATAAATCTTCTTGCACCTATCGGTAAGGGACAGAGAGGTATGATAGTTTCTCCTCCAAAGACAGGAAAGACAACGCTTCTCAAGCAGATCGCAAAGAAGATCAGCACAACATACAAGGATATGCATCTTCTGGTGCTCTTAATTGACGAGCGTCCGGAGGAGGTTACGGATATTAGGGAGTCGATAGAGGGACCGAATGTAGAGGTTATCTATTCTACATTTGATGAGCTTCCAGAGCATCACAGACGAGTGTCAGAGATGGTCATAGAGAGAGCCAAGAGACTTGTTGAGTCCAGAAAGGACGTAGTCATACTGCTTGACAGTATCACCAGACTTGCCAGGGCTTACAACCTCACGGTGGCACCTAGTGGAAGGACTCTCTCGGGTGGTCTTGATCCTGCGGCTCTGCATATGCCTAAGAGATTTTTTGGAGCAGCCAGAAACATGAGAGAGGGCGGAAGCCTTACCATACTTGCAACGGCTCTTGTGGAGACTGGAAGCAAGATGGATGATGTGGTATTTGAGGAGTTCAAGGGAACTGGTAATATGGAGCTGGTTCTTGACAGAAAGCTCTCAGAGAAGAGAATATTCCCTGCTATAGATATTGCTAAGTCCGGAACGAGAAGAGATGATCTGCTTCTCAGCAAGGAAGAACAGGAGGTTGTGGCAGCTATCCACAAGGAACTCACGGGCAGCAAATCTGAGGACATTCTTGAGGATGTCAGAAAACTGTTCCTCAGAACAAAGAATAATAAAGAGTTCATACATTATGTCAAGACTTCACTGCTCAGAAAATAAATGAGAAAAAACAAAAAAGAACTTGCACTTCTGTATTCACTATGATAGAATACAGAAGTTGTGTTATGAAGAACCCTGGCTTTATGCCTGTTCTCATATATAAAAAATATATGTAAAGAGGTGAAAAAAATGCGTAAAGGAATACATCCAGATTACTATCAGGCAAAGGTTGTATGTAACTGTGGTAACGAGTTCGTTACAGGTTCAACTAAGGAAGAGATTCACGTAGAAATTTGCTCAAAGTGTCATTCATTCTACACAGGTCAGCAGAAGGCAATCAAAGCTCGTGGTAGAATTGATATGTTTAACAAGAAGTATGGCGTT
>JAEDGW010000186.1 GCA_016297325.1 Coprococcus sp.
GCACTGTCATCAAGCTTACGCTTGACGACATATTAAGAGGTAGCACGCTGATGCGCGCACTGTCATCAAGCTTACGCTTGACGACATATAAAACAGCACCTGTAATTTCACTTACAGGTGCTGTTATCCCAATCTATAGACTTTCAGTTCTGTTAGCCCCGTGCTAAAACACTACTGAATTTTACCTTACTGTTTCTCTTTTAATGTGGCTGTGGCTGTCTGCTTCTCATAGTTGCCATTGTTATTCCTGTAATATACGATAGTTACCTTATCGCCAGGATTGCATGCTACGATCTTGTCATGGAATGTATCCATATCTGCTATATCCTCTCCATCAAGACTGCAGATGATATCACCTGACTGAAGTCCACACTCTTCTGCTGCTGAGCCCTGCTCTACAGATGATACATACACACCTTCAGGCATATTCAGAAGCTGTGAATACTGGCTTGTGATAGTCTGTGCTGATATTCCAAGGTACGCCTGTCCTGCTGATGTTCCGCTATCTGCTGTGTTCTTGCCTGCTATGAGGTCATTTATAATATCCTGTATATCTGATATAGGAAGAGCATATCCCATGCCTTCAACACTTGTGTCTGAATACTTTGCTGTGTTGATACCGATGAGCTCACCTTTCATATTTACAAGTGCACCGCCACTATTACCAGGGTTGATGGCTGCATCTGTCTGAAGAACCTTAACTGTCTCATCAGAAGCACTCACCTCTCTGTCAAGTGCACTTATATATCCAACTGTGACTGACTGACCATATCCAAGTGCATTTCCTATTGCCACACACGGATCACCGACTGAGAGATCATCTGATGAACCCACCTGAATCTCACTTATAGCATCAAGCGTATCTGAATCTATGTCTGAGAGATCAACTGTTGCAACTGCCACATCGTTGTTCTCCACATATCCCTTTACTGTAGCATCTGCACTCTTGTCATCGACAAATGTCACAGACAATGACTTTGAGTCCTTTACTACGTGGTAGTTAGTCGCAATGTACAGATACTTGTCATCCTTACCAATGATGATACCTGAACCTGCACCTGTTGATTCCTGCTGATATGAATCAAACCAGTTATTGTAGGTTGTCACATACGTTCCTGTGATGGAAACGATTGATGGCATAACTTTCTTTGCAACTGATGCAACATCATATACAGTTGAGTTTGTATTTGCTGTATCTGAGCTTGCTGCCTGCTTAAGCTGTGGTGCATTGCTCTCGGTTGAAGCTTCGCTCACTGCAGCCTCGGTTGTTGTGGCCGCAGAACCTGTACTACCGCCTGCAAGCTTGTCAGTTCCATATCTCACGCCCTGAAATACTGCAGCTGCCACAAGGCCAAATACTGCAGCTGATGCTACCAGCAATCCTGCCTTCTTTGCAAATCCACCCTTGCCGGCTGACTTGCCACTGTTCTTCTTATTCTTCTTCACCTTATGTGCAGTATTCATAGTATCGTGATCTGTGTAACCGGAAATCGTGCTGTTCATCCTGCTCTGTCCTGACTGACCAGCTGGCATGCCGCCCATACCATTCTGAGACTGCTGATATCCCATCTGCTGATCTTGTGTTCTTGCTGTCCGTCCGGATCTCTGCTGATATCCTGGCACAGAACCAGCACCCGGCTGTCCCTGGTAATTATTGTTCATCCTCTGGCTGTCATACCATGCTTCCATTCCGTTCACATTCTTCTGAAAACCGTTGTATGACTGTCTCTGACTGTCCTGCTGAGTCTTACTGTATCCTGGATTCTGTTCCTGAGTATGTCTGTCGAAACGTGAATCTCCCTGATTCTTCATGTAACTGAAATGATAAAGGCCATCTGACTGCTGTGTTCCCTGTGCCGGCTGTTCACTCTGGCCCATCTGTGTCTGTGACGTCTGCTCATTCTGAATTCCCTGTGTTTCGCTCTGAGCGCCATTCTGACTGGTTAAATCTTCTCTGTTGTCCTGATCCATATCTATCATCCTTTCAAAGTATTATTTTCTCATTTGCTATGTCTTTCTCTTGCTTACAATAGCTACTATACTCATTAAATGTGTCTTAAATGTGTTTTTCTTGTTTCAATTCTGTGCACAAATGGTATAATCTAGAAAGCACATTTGTTATATGGATGTGCGATATGTAATAAAGAACAGGAGGAAGGTATATATGTTTAGAGTATGGGGGAAAATGATGAAGGATAACCGTCTGATAAAAGACACGGTTATCTGTATATCCGACCCGGACATGACAAGGACTCACAAGGTTTACAAAGCTCTTGAGGATATGTGCTATGAATTCTGTATCACCAAGCCCATCTGGCTCGACAAGAACAAACAGGAATTTATCAAGTTTCACTGGACAAGATTCTATGCGGATAACTTTGTTGAGTCAATAGATTTTGACTATCTGGAATTCAGAGTCATCGAGGAGGGATTTTAGATGTTTTCAGTAGATTCTGTCAGCAAGAGTTACGGCCGCCAAGAGGTTTTGTCTGACATTTCATTTAAAATAATGCCCGGTCAGTGTATCGCCCTTCTTGGGATCAACGGCTCAGGCAAATCTACGCTTCTCAATATATTAGCAGGCAACATCAAAGCCGATTCAGGAACATTTTCTTTTGACTCACCTGCAAAGCTCTCACTGCTTCCGCAGGACAATCCTCTTCTAGAGGAGCTTTCAGCCATGGACAATATCAGGCTGTGGCATCCCGGAACAAAGAAATCCATCCTGACCCCACACAACTGTGCCATATTTGAAAAACTTGGCGTAGACAGTTTCCTTAATAAGAAGGTTTCAAAGCTCTCAGGCGGCATGAAGAAGCGTCTGAGTCTTGCCATAACCATGATGTCAGATCCCGATCTTCTGCTCCTGGATGAACCCCTTGCGTCACTTGACCTTCTGTGCAAGAATGGTATACTCCGCTATCTGAGCGGCTACATCACCTCAGGTGGATCAGTAATCATTGCAACCCATGAAACTGCCGCCCTTGACATCTGCAGTCAGATCTATTCATTAAAAAGTGGAAGACTGCATCTCGAAATAGACAAGACCATCCCTGGCAGTCCGGCTTTTATTCCGCCTATCGAATATATAAAGATACTTCAGAGCTGATATCTGTTTCTGATCACCTATATGGAATTATAAGGAGATACCATGTTTTTCAGACTTGTACGAACCGATTTAAAGAGAATATCCACATACGGCAGATATCTTGCTGCTGCAGCTTTTATGCTTATCTTCATATTTCTGGGACTTGCCACCAGAGCAGACGATCTGATCTATTCAAAAGACGACTCCCAGCCAATGAACATTGGAATAGTAATGAGCGCAGATTCCCAGTTTGCCAGAATTGCTTACGAATCCGTATCAGCTATGGACAGTTTCAATGACTCATGTAGTTTCACCGAGATAGACAGCAAAGACAACGCACTTGATATGCTGGAATCCGGAAGTCTGTTTGCAGTGATATATGTCCCGGATAACATCATAAGCGACAT
>JAEDGW010000187.1 GCA_016297325.1 Coprococcus sp.
TGAAGAAGATCTGGGATCAGGGACTTCTGTACAAGGGATTCAAGATCGTGCCTTACTGCCCAAGATGTGGAACACCTCTTTCAAGCCATGAGGTTGCACAGGGATACAAGACAGTCAAGGAGCGTTCAGCAGTAGTAAGATTCAAGGTTATCGGAGAGGACGCATATTTCCTCGCATGGACGACAACACCTTGGACACTTCCTTCAAACGTAGCACTCTGTGTAAATCCAAATGAGACATACGTTAAGGTTAAGGCAGCAGACGGCTACACATATTACCTTGCACAGGCGCTTGCAGACAAGGTTCTCGGCGGTCTTGCAAAGGAAGCTACAGACGATCAGGCAGCAGTTCCTGCGTACGAGGTTCTTGAGACATATGTTGGTAAGGATCTTGAGTACAAGGAGTACGAGCCACTCTATGAGTGCGTAAAGCCTGTATGTGAGAAGCAGCACAAGAAGGGGCACTTCATCACATGTGACACTTATGTAACTATGACAGATGGTACAGGTATCGTTCATATCGCACCTGCATTTGGTGAGGACGATGCAAATGTCGGAAGAAACTACGACCTTCCATTTGTACAGTTTGTAGATGGCAAGGGTGATCTCACTGAGGAGACTCCATTTGCCGGAATGTTTGTAAAGGATGCAGACCCTGAGGTACTTAAGGATCTGGACGCAAGAGGCCTTCTCTTCGATGCACCTAAGTTCGAGCATGAGTATCCACACTGCTGGAGATGTGACACACCACTTATCTACTACGCAAGAGATACTTGGTTCATCAAGATGACAGCAGTCAGAGACAAGCTGGTTAAGAATAATGACACTGTAAACTGGATCCCAGAGAGCATCGGTAAGGGACGTTTCGGCGACTGGCTGAAGAACGTTCAGGACTGGGGACTTTCAAGAAATCGTTACTGGGGTACTCCACTGAATATCTGGGAGTGTGAGTGCGGATGCAGACACGCCATCGGATCAAAGGAAGAGCTCCGCTCAATGAGCGACAACTGCCCTGAGGACATCGAGCTTCACCGTCCGTTCATCGACGCTGTAACCATCAAGTGTCCTGAGTGCGGCAAGCAGATGCACAGAGTTACAGAGGTTATTGACTGCTGGTTCGATTCAGGCTCAATGCCATTTGCACAGTGGCACTATCCATTTGAGAATCAGGATATATTTGAGAAGCACTTCCCTGCTGATTTCATCAGTGAGGCTGTTGACCAGACAAGAGGATGGTTCTACTCACTTATGGCTATATCAACATTGCTGTTTGACAAAGCTCCGTTCAAGAACGTAATCGTTCTCGGACATGTCCAGGATAAGGACGGACAGAAGATGAGTAAGTCTAAGGGAAATGCGGTAGATCCTATGGAGGCTCTGAACAAGTACGGTGCAGATGCCATCAGATGGTACTTCTACAGCAACTCAGCACCATGGCTTCCTAACAGATTCCATGAGGATGCAGTTGTTGAGTGTCAGAGAAAGTTCATGGGTACACTGTGGAACACATATGCGTTCTATGTACTCTATGCAAATATAGACAATTTCAATCCACTTGAGCATGAGCTTGAGTACGATAAGCTGTCACTTATGGATAAGTGGCTCCTGTCCAAGCTGAACTCAACAGTCAAGGCAGTTGACGCAAACCTTGGCGCATACAAGATTCCTGAGACAACAAGAGTTCTTGAGGAGTTCGTGGATGACATGAGTAACTGGTATGTCCGTCGTGGACGTGAGAGATACTGGGCAAAGGGCATGGAGCAGGACAAGGTAAATGCTTACATGACTCTGTACACAGCACTTGTGACTATCGCACAGACTGTAGCTCCTATGCTTCCATTCATGGCAGAGGATATTTACCAGAATCTGGTTAGAAATATAGACAAGGATGCACCTCTCTCAGTTCATCTGTGCTCATTCCCAGAGGTGGATGAGAATATGATCGATCCAGAGCTTGAGGCAGCTATGGATGAGATCCTGAAGATCGTTGTTCTGGGACGTGCAGCAAGAAATACAGCAAATATCAAGAACAGACAGCCTATCGGCAAGATGTATGTCAAGGCTGACAAGAAACTTGAAGGCGAGGAGAAGGCTATCATCGAGGATGAGCTGAACGTGAAGAGCGTTGAGTTCGACGATGATGTAAGCGCATATACAACATACAGCTTCAAGCCACAGCTTCGTACAGTCGGACCTAAGTACGGCAAGCACCTTGGAAAGATCAAGGAACATCTGTCAGCTCTGGATGGCAACGCAGCCATGGCAGAACTCAAGGCAGAGGGCGCTCTGAAGTTTGAGGCAGACGGGGAGGAGATCGTTCTCACAGAGGCTGATCTTCTGATCGACATGGCTCAGATGGAGGGCTTTGTATCCGAGGCAGACGGCGGCGTGACAGTTGTCATCGACACCAAGCTGTCAGAGGAGCTTCTTGAGGAAGGATTTGTCCGTGAGATAGTATCCAAGGTTCAGACTATGAGAAAAGAGGCTGGATTCGAGGTTATGGATAAGATCACTGTATACGCTGACGGAAGCCAGAAGGCAAACGACATCATCTCAGCAAATGCAGATGCGATCATCGGCGATGTTATGGCAACCGAGATCGTCACCGGCTCAGTTGATGGATACACCAAGGAGTGGAACATCAACGGCGAGAAGGTAACTCTTGGAGTGAAGAAGAACTAAATAGCAAATTTGCCCTTGAAGGGCTTTGAAGAAAAGACTTTGAAGGATACATGACACAGGGGATCCGCAACTGCTGTTTGCGGGTCTGCCTGGTGGCATGTATCCTTTTTTTTGTTTATTATGTAGATGTTTTTTGCATGCATTTGTGGATTCTTTGTGCACTTGTTTTGTGGATTCTTTGTACACTTGATTTTGTACTCCTGATCTGTATTCCTGTTTTGTGCACTGTGGTTGAGGCTCTTATTTATTGCCTTTCACATTCGCAAGTTCGTGTTTTTGGATGCATTGAGGTATTGGGATGATTACATCTTTGAGTCTTTAGATGTTTGTATTTGGGGATGACTGCTTGTATCTTTAGATGTTTGTATCTTTGTTTGCTTGTCTCTTTTTAGGGGGGGATTTGATAAAAGTGCATAAAATTTTAGCTTAATTGCTAAAATTTGCCAGAAAGATACAAAATGGATGAGGATTGTATCTTTCTGGCTGTTTTATGTGGATAAGATAAAATTTTGTAAGCTTTTGAAAAATAACATTGTGTTTAGCGAAAATAAAAGCAATAAGAATTGTCAGCATAAATGAATTACGATTTATTAAGTTTGTGTATGCGAGCTGTTGGGGGTATAGTATTCATAAATAATTTATATTTGTACATAGGGCTGTTTATAAATATGTGGATTGGTCTGAGTATGGATGCCGTATATGCAAGCTGGAAGCGAGCTGAAGTGCAGGAAGCTGGAAGCACCTGCATATACAGCATCATGTCCCAGGCCTTACAGTTTAGAAGCTGACCGCCCGAAAAACAAAGGAGA
>JAEDGW010000188.1 GCA_016297325.1 Coprococcus sp.
GGCGCCCGCGTCATCATAAGGAATCCCCCGCTTACGCGGGTCCCCCTTATGATATTAATGGAGCGGGGCGCATTTTTAGGCACTTCGTGCGGCGCCCGCGTCATCATAAGGAATCCCCCGCTTACGCGGGTCCCCCTTATGATATATTTCAGCTCGTAGTATACACGTGTTACAGGTTTTTTACAAGTATAACTTTTTTAGGGATTTTTTGTTACAAATTTGTTACATATATCGCTGTTGTGATTTGTCTGTCTTCTATGATAAAATGCAGATTAGACATTGAACTGATACATATTGGAAAGGAACATATCATGAGTGCTATTGTTACATTGAAAAAGGGAGAGGGCCGGCTCTTGAAATCCGGCGGTGCATGGATTTTCGACAACGAGGTGGACTCTATCACAGGAAGCTTTGAGAACGGAGATATAGTCATAGTGAACGACTTCGACGGATATCACCTTGGAAAGGGATTCATCAACACAAACTCCAAGATCATCATCCGAATGCTCACCAGGGATGTGAACACTGATATCAACGAAGAGTTCTTCACAAAGAGACTTCAGGACGCCTGGGACTACAGAAAGAAGACTGTCGACACAAGCAGCTGCCGAATCGTGTTCGGAGAAGCCGATTTTCTTCCGGGAATTGTCATTGACAAATTTGAAAATGTCCTTGTTGTGGAATCTCTCGCACTCGGCATTGATAAAGTTAAAAATTTGTTAATAAATATTTTAAAAAATATACTTAAAAATGATGGTATAATAATTCAGGGTGTTTATGAACGCAGCGATGCGAAAGTTAGAAAACACGAGGGGATGGATCCTTACAAGGGATTTATCGGTGAAGAATTTGACACCGATGTTCAGATAAATGAAAATGGCGTTCGATATATTGTCGATGTGAAAGACGGCCAGAAGACCGGATTCTTCCTGGATCAGAAGTATAATCGTCTTGCCATTCAAAGAATATGCAAAGACGCAAAGGTTCTTGACTGCTTTACGCACACAGGATCATTTGCACTCAATGCTGGTATAGCCGGTGCTAAGAGCGTTGTGGGAGTAGACGCATCAGAACTGGCAATAGCCCAGGCACGTGAAAACGCAAAATTAAACGGACTCGAGGACACTGTCACATTCCAGTGCAGAGACGTCTTCGATCTTCTTCCAGAGTTAGAATCTAAAGGGGAGCAGTTTGACGTGGTCATTCTGGATCCACCCGCATTCACAAAGTCAAGAAACTCAATTAAGAACGCTGTCAAGGGGTATCGAGAGATAAACCTGCGCGCAATGAAGCTTGTAAAAGATGGAGGATTTCTTGCAACATGTTCATGTTCACATTTTATGGATTTTGAGCTGTTCACCAAGACCATCAGACAGGCTGCCATGAATTCGCACGTTAGGCTTCGTCAGGTAGAATTCCGGACACAGGCTCCTGACCACCCGATTTTGTGGGCTGCAGATGAATCATATTATCTGAAGTTCTACATATTTCAAGTAATAAAGGAGAGATGACACAATGCAACTAATACAGAGAAATAAGGATTCTGCATATTTACAATACGACAAGTATGTTGATTATGACAATCCTATCGTCGCTGCAAAGGCAAAAGAATTGGCTGAGAAGTGTAAGAGCAGTGACGAGATCATACAGGCATGTTACTATTTTGTCCGCGATGAGATTTCTCACACATATGATAGCAATTTCACAGTTATAACGATCAGTGCTTCTGACGTTCTCAAGGCAAGCACAGGAATCAGCTACTCAAAGGCAAACCTTCTGGCTGCACTTCTCCGTGCCAACAATTTTTATACAGGTTTCTGCTATGTGCGTCTCAAGCACAAGGGCGGCAAACTTGCCATGCATGCGCTGAATGCCGTATATCACCCTGATCTGAAGAAGTGGATCAGACTCGATGCAAGAGGCAACAAATATGGCGGATTCAACGCTGATTATACACACAATGAAACTCAGATGGGACGTGAGATAGATTCTGCCGCAGGCGAATATGTCTTTAACGACCTCATTGCAGTACCTCTTCCATCAACCATGAGGGTTCTTGAGAACAGCACTAACTTCCTCAAGATGTACTTCAATGATATGCCTGATTACGACGATTAGATGGAGACTAAGAGTTTATGGCGAAAACCAAACAGAAAACATTGCTAAAGATATCTTTCAACTCGCCGGCGGTTCTCGGATTTGCCCTTATTTGTCTGGGGGCATATCTGCTAAACTGCCTGACGAGCGGCAGAAGCAACGCACTTTTATTTGAAGTATACCGTGCCCCTCTGACCGACCCGCTCACATATGTCAGGATGTTCACCCACGTATTTGGGCACGCAAGCTGGAGTCATCTTATAAACAATATGACCCTGCTCCTTGTGATCGGTCCACTGCTCGAAGAAAAATATGGATCAGCCGACATGATCATAGTTGCCACCACAACGGCATTTGTGACAGGGCTTGTCCACTTTATCTTTTTCCCGGGAACAGCACTGCTGGGAGCCAGCGGAGTGGTATTCGCTTACATCCTGCTCTCATCATTTGCATGTATCAAGGACGGTTCCATACCACTCACGTTCATACTCGTCGCCGTATTATATATAGGCGGTCAGGTTGTCGACGGAGTATTCATAAAAGACAACGTCTCCAATCTTACCCATATAATAGGCGGTATCATCGGAGCATTCTTTGGATATATATCGAATGTCAGGAAATGAGACCATTTATCAAACCAATGTATAACATCCCCCACCAGAGGAGTACAAAACAGAGCCTGTGCATATGCAGCCACATCCGGGTTACATATACACAGGCTCCGTTTTCTTTAGATACATAATTATGACAAGCCTATATCTCCAATATTGCATCCGGCTTCTCTACTATATTGTCAGCTCCGGCAGCCTCAAACTCTGCCATGCTGCCATAGCCGTAGAGAACGCCTATTGTCTGAAGGCCGCAGGCCCTGCCACCTTCTATGTCGTAGCGTCTGTCTCCTATCATGACAGCCTGCCCGGACTTCACCATCTCCTCCGTCAGACCGTGATCTTTCTTAAGACTTTCAAGCACCTGGGTTATGATAAATTTCTTATCTGATCCTGTTCCATCAGGATTGCTTCCAACTACCACATCAAAATATTTCCTCACACCAAACTTCTCAAGTATCCTGAGCGTGGGCTCTGTCGGCTTGCTGGTCGCCACAGAGAGTATGCACCCTTTCTCTTTGAGGACTTTCAGGGTATCCTCAACTCCATCATACACCTCTGCCTCATACAGTCCCACAACGTTGTATCTCTCCCTGTATTTTGCAACCATCTTCTTTGCCTGTGCATCGTCCATACCGAACTCTCTCACAAATGAGTCATACAGAGATGGTCCTATGAAACTTCTGAACACTGACTGTTCTGGATACGGAATCCCCGCCCAGTCCAGTGCGTATTTTATACAATTAAATATTCCTTCCTCCGACTTGGTGATAGTGCC
>JAEDGW010000189.1 GCA_016297325.1 Coprococcus sp.
TTACCATGGTCAACGTGGGCGATGATAGCCACATTTCTGATATCATCTCTTGTTATCTTCATAATATTCACTCTTTCTTTCAAAATTAGTCTATTTTACAACGTTTAACATTCTAGCATAGTGAAAAAACCAATGCAATAATGATAATGTACAAAAATATAGTAGAAATGAGGGCAAATGGCGGAAATTTGATTATTTTGCAGCTGCCTTCATAAGCATTTCTTTGAGTTCATCAGGTGAGAACTTGTAATGTGAGTTGCAGAACTGGCAGTTGACTTCTATAGGTTCGCCCTCCTCAAGAAGACTTGCGATCTCTTTCTTGCCAAGGCTGAGTACCGCGTTGTAGTATCTCTCCTTGCTGCAGTTGCAGTGCCACTCGGTAGGCAGTTCATCGGTTACTACAACGTCATATCCCTCAAATACATCCTTGATGATGTCAAGAGGAGTCTTGCCTGCATCGAGAAGACTTGTGATAGAAGAGAACTCGTTAAGTCTTTTTTCAAGAACATCGATCAGCTCGTCCGATGCAAATGGCATGAGCTGAATAATGAATCCGCCTGCCTGTTTTACTGTGTTGTCCTTTTCCATGAGGACTCCGAGGGCAACAGAAGTAGGAATCTGTTCTGATGTTGCAAAGTAGTATGTCAGATCTTCGGCAATCTCGCCTGATACGAGCTGCGTCTGGCCGACATAAGGCTCCTTGAGACCTATGTCCTTGATGACTGAAAGTACGCCGAGATCAAGAGCCTTAGCAACGTCCAGCTTACCTTTCTCATTTGCGTGAAGGATAACGTTTGGATTGTTGACATATCCTTTTACTCTTGAATGTGCATCTGCTGTTACGGTGAGGCCACCGATCGGTCCGTTGCACTGGATCTGAAGCGTGAGTACATCTGATTCGTTCTTGCACTGTGCGCCCATAAGTGCGCCCGCTGTAAGAAGTCTTCCCAGGGCCGCTGTTGCCACAGGGCTTGTGTTGTGGATAGATCTTGCAGTCTCCACGATATCTCTTGTTGTTCCGGCAAAGAATCTTACCTGATTGTTTGCTGCCATACCTCTTATTATATGATCGCTCATGTTTGTTACCTCTCTATTCTGTGTTGGTTAGTTTAATTACAATTTAAAATCAGTCCGATTATCTATAAATAATTATAATCGCATTATAATAATGATATATTGGACAATCTTCACTATTTTATATTATGAATGATAATAAGACAAGATTATTCATAGTGTTTGTTATCCTGGTGTGTCTCCCTGGCAACCACATATACCCGTTCGCTTAAGTCTGTAGCAGGCTGCCATGTAAATGCATCATACATGGCGACAAGTTCCATGCCTGAGTCAGCAACGCATTTCCTCATGTCATCAAGGGTCAGGCCTTTCTGATAATGAAATTCCTGATACTTACGATATAGAGGACATTCGTCATCCGGTTCAATACTTGATTCTGGGTATTCAGGGAGAAACAGGCTGAGAGTCAGCTCATTTATATCGGTCTCCGTATCGTAGTAGTTATCCCATATGAAGCTCACATCGTCCCTGTCTTCAGCTATGGTGCTGTCGGCAACCACATCCCTGAAATAGTGGCGTGTCTTAAAGTCACAGACAAATATGCCTTTTGATTCGAGATAGTTATTTGCCAGCCTGAATACATGGGTGATATCGGAAAGCTCTGTCAGGTAGTTTATGCTGTCGCATACGCACACGATGGCATTTACCGTGCCGAAGAGCTCAAACTCCCTCATGTCCTGCATGAGATATAAGATGGATTCGTGACCGGTATCGATCTTTTTCTCATTTGCCACTTCAAGCATCTCATAGGAATTGTCTATGCCGATCATGTCGTAGCCGGCGTCAGCAAGCCGCTCGGTCACTTCGCCTGTTCCGCAGCCCAGTTCACAGACAAGTCCATCTGTCACATCATATTTTTTCAAAACTTCTATTATATATGTACACCAGTCGTCGTATGGAATGTTGTCCATCAGCTCGTCGTAGACACTGGCGAATACCTCATAAGCGTTCATGTTTCCTCCTTCAGCTATAGCCGGTCAAATCTCATGATAACAGTTTTGATTGTACCACAGCTTAAGTTTTATAGTAAACTGCAATAAATAATTATGCATAAAATTCGAATGATTGTTGAAGAAACTTAAAATAGCATTTATTATGGTACTGGGCAGAACAAATATAAAAATCAGAAAGAGGACAAGCAGAGATGGAATACTGGGATATTTATGATGTGAATAAGCAGCCGACAGGGCGCACTATGAAGAGGAATGACTGGAACATGCAGCCTGGGGATTATCACCTCACAGTGCTCGGTGTGCTCCAGAACAGAGATGGTAAGTATCTGATAACCAAGCGCGTTATGACAAAGGCGTGGGCAGCAGGCTGGTGGGAGGTATCCGGCGGCGGAGTCCAGGCGGGAGAGTCATCCATAGAGGCTGTCAGACGAGAGGTGCTTGAGGAGACCGGCATAGATGTGAGTGATTTCGACGGAGGTCTGCAGTTTACATATAGAAGAGATAATCCTGATGAGAAGGACAACTACTTTGTGGATGTGTACAAATTCACAGGGGATTTCGCAGAAGATGACGTCAGACCTCAGGAGGCGGAGACAGATGGTTTCAAGCTGGCAACCCTGGATGAGATAAAAGAATATGCAGAGCAGGGAATCTTCCTTCACTATGATAGTATCAAGAAGGTATTTGAATAACAGCTGCAGTTTATGATATGTAGAAACTGATATGAAAGCAAAAAAACGGCATATCAGGGATTACAAAGAAGATGCAGGGTATGTACTAAAAAATAGTTTGAAAAACACAGCATATATGCTAATATAGTTAAGATTAGAGAGAAATCGGGCGAAAAAGCGTTATATAGCCTGAAAAGAAAATTTCAAGGAGGCATTTTCAAAAATGGCTGAGACATACAACCACAAAGTCGTTGAAGGAAAGTGGCAGAAGGTCTGGGATGACAACAAGGCATTTGCTGCTACAGATGATTATTCAAAACCAAAGTATTATGCGTTAGTTGAGTTCCCATACCCATCAGGACAGGGACTTCATGTAGGTCACCCAAGACCATACACAGCGCTTGATATAGTAGCAAGAAAGAGAAGAATGCAGGGCTACAACGTTCTGTATCCGATGGGCTGGGATGCGTTTGGTCTTCCTACAGAGAACTATGCGATCAAGAACAAGATCCATCCAAAGGAAGTAACCAAGACAAATGTTGCAAGATTCAAGAATCAGCTTCACTCACTTGGATACTCATTTGACTGGGACAGAGAGATCAACACAACAGATCCTGAATACTACAAGTGGACACAGTGGATATTCCTCAAGCTCTTCAAGGCTGGTCTCGCATACAAGAAGGAGATGCCTATCAACTGGTGTACATCATGTAAGGTTGGTCTTGCAAATG
>JAEDGW010000190.1 GCA_016297325.1 Coprococcus sp.
TGGAAAAGTACATCTCCATGACTCTGGCGGCCTGGGCGGTGTCCAGATTCGAGTACCCGATCACTGCCGGAGATATCAGACAGAATATAAGTGCTATAGCCAGATGAGGAGTGTAGTGGTATCTGACAAAATATCTTTCCACAGCGGGCAAATTCTCTATCGAATTTCCCTGCTTGCTGTATTTGCATGAAGAAGGATCAAAATTATTGACAAGTGCCTGATCAGTTGCTTTTTCCATGACGTCTAAGCCCTCCTTTTCTCTTGAGGCTGTATATGATTATCGTGAGGATCACGGTGAGTACCGCAAGCCCGGCGTAAAATAACCTGTTGATGTACAGTTCGTTCCTGCGCTGGGAGAAATAGCCTGCCAGACCAAATGTATTCCATCTCGGCATGAGCTTCAGCCCCCAGCTACCCACAAGAATGTTGCTTGCAAGGTCGCTTAAGAACACATATAGAGCAGGCACGATAACTGCAATCACACCATTAGTCAGCTCTGCCAGCAGATAGGAGAGGACCATGATCCAGGCTGTGATCGGAACCAGCCAGATAACGGTGTACTTCAGGAAAGACAGGTAGTGTGGAACTACGCCCAGTGTGTGCGCCTGATATATATATGGAAGCTCCATTGCAAATGCCAGTATGAGCACAGGTATAAGAACCATGACGAGATTTGACAGGTATCTGGACAGAACGATCTTAGCAGAGGATGCGGATTTGGCATAGATCACCTGCGTGACATGGGAGCGCTTGTCCCGGACGCATCTTGTAACCATGACAAATATAGGGAGAAGTCCCAGCATGATGGAAGCATAATCGCAGAACAGTCTCATGTATGAGTCGGTCACATGGTCAATGTCGCATATCTCGTTGAATGATTTCATAGCCTGATCGTAGGTCATAGGCACGCGGGTGGTCGACTCGAAACTGGATTTTTCATAGCTGCTGCCCTTTCCCACGATGGCGCACACCTTGGACATCTCGGCAAGGAATGTGTCATAGTCCAGGTCATCCGCCAGCGGAATGGTAAAGCCCAGATCGGTTTCGCTGTCTGAATTCTGAAATGCTTCGTATTCGATATCTGCAAGTTCATCCATGCTGCACCCGGTGCACCGCTCAAGTATGGCGGTGAGCTTCTTCAGATCATCTTCGTCAGGTACAACAGTTTTGAGAAAGCCCCATGGATAGGTGTTAAATGTGCTGTGGTCTATGTCCATGAACAGGTCCATGAGTGTGCCTTCCATGATGGCGGTTTCATCGGTTGTGTATGTATAGCCGTAATCCTCCTGCCCCGGTTCTGGCATACTTACCACATCGACCTCGTTCATCTGTGATGCCATGAACAGAACGAACAGTACTATGTAGATGTAGAAGACGAGGCTGGACAGTATCTGTCTGCACTCCTTTGTAAATAGATTGAAAAACATTATACCGCCTCCTGTCCGTGCATGATGTACATATATGCATCCTCCACATCAGCAGAAGCACTTGTGGCGGATTCAAATGGCTTCTCATCGGCGATGAGCTTGACGGTCGTCAGACTGCCAGATGTGAGAATACCTGTTACAAGGTAGCGTTCCTTCACAGAATCCAGCTCCGATGTGGAGATGGTGGCGGTGTACACCTTGCCTGATACCATGTTAAGTAGCTCAACAATGCGGCCTCTGAAAATGAAGTGGCCGTGATTCAGTATAGCGATCTCCTCACAGGTTGCCTCAATGTCGCCGACTATGTGCGTGGACAGAAGGACGACCCTGTCCCTGGCAATCTCGCACAGCATGTTCCTGAATCTCACGCGCTCCTCCGGGTCGAGTCCGGCTGTTGGTTCGTCAACTATGATGACGCGTGGATCGTGGATTATCGCCTGGGCGATGCCAAGCCTTCTCTGCATACCACCAGACATTGATTTGACTCTGGTCTTCTTCTGATCCAGGAGGTTGACCTTTTCCAATGTCTCTGGCACCTTTATCCTCCTGTCGGATTTGCTCATCCCGGACAGCACTGCTAGGTAGTCAAGTGCATCGTAGGCGGTCATGTTGGCATACATGGAAAAATCCTGTGGCAGGTAGCCGATGATCTTTCTTATGTCCCGGGTCTTTTCCACGGGGGTGCCGCAGATAGATACCTCACCGTCATTTTTCTTGAGCAGTGTCGATATGATCTTCATGAGTGTTGTCTTGCCTGCCCCATTTGGGCCGAGCAGGCCGAACATTCCCTGGGGGATGTCCAGGTCGATGTTGTCAAGTGCCACCTTGCTTCCAAAGCGTTTGGTGAGCCCTGTTATACTGATTGAATTATCCATAGTAATCTCCTTTTCTCTTTTTGAGTGATAAGACAAAAATAGAATTGATCCGGATTTTTATGTATCTATATCACTCATTGCCATACACACACTATATTGCAGGACTCCCTACAAATACCCTACGGACAGAAAAAAGGTTATTTAAGTTTTAAACAGTTGTGTAAATGAAGGGAGTTATTGTAATATAGACAGATCGAGGATATGGATCCTTGGAAAATATATGGGAGAACGTTTTATTACATTAAGGCATTTTGAATGGGCTTATATCGAGAGAAAAGGGGTAAATGAACATGAAGAAGACAGGAATAGTAGTATGTATGCTGGCGGCGTTGGTGGGACTTGCGGGTTGTTCCTCCGTGGTGATCAGCGATAAAGCAGCTGAAAACGAGTCTGGTATAGAGACTCAGGGGCAGTTCGAGGTGAACACTCCTGATGAGGATTGGTTTAAGAAGGCTGCGCTTGATGTGGCGGATTCAGTGCATGAGCTTGCAAACGATGAAACTTACATAAACATGATGGGCGGAAGTGATGAAGTGATGAATGTTGTAAGCGGCTGGAGCAGCAAAACTGCTGACACCAGTGGCAAGATCGCTGTTGTGAAGATCACGGAAAGTACAGCCCAGATGCTGATGGGACAGGCTGGCGGTGCGGATTCCATGTCGGAGACAGCAAAGGATCGTGTAGAGAAAAATGCGTGCCTGGCATTTGGCAACTATGTGACAGCCAGTGCCGGAGGTGCAAATGCATTGGCGGCATCTTCTATATTAAAGTATGACGAGGCATATGTTGTAAGTGAGCCTGTGGAGGATCAGGTATGGGTGATCCCGGCGTAGATGTGCCTCTATGCGGGCGATCAGCTCATCCATGCTGAATGGCTTGGTCACATAGTCATCACCGCCGGAGCGGAAGCCCTTTATCCTGTCGGCATCCTCAACCCTTGCGGACAGGAAGATGATAGGACAATGTATGTGCTCCCTGATTCGTCATCGATCACGAGTATTTTTTTCATAATAATGTGCCTCCAATATAAAAGCCTGTTTGATATATAATCATACACTTTATCATTGTATGTATCAAATCTCTATAAACTCTCTATTATTTTAGGTTTATGTGGTATAT
>JAEDGW010000191.1 GCA_016297325.1 Coprococcus sp.
GTGTACGAGGGACCTGTCAGGGTAGACGAGAGATGCGAGAATCAGGAGCAGATCAAGGATGCAAACGACATGGCAGTAAATAAATCAACAATCATGGACGGATCCTGTGATATCGATGCAGATGGAGTGAATGATAAGAAGTGTTCTGCATCAGATGTGCAAAATCATGGATACTTTGACATATGCGTGACAGAAGATAGTGAGAGTATCGGAAGAATAGATATACCTATATCTGAAGATATCTCAGAGACTGAGTGGAGATGGTGCGAGAACAAAGTGGATTTCCCAGAGGGAGTCCATGCGGTATATCTTGTATATCATGGCATAAGAAAGGTCCAATTAAAAGATATCAGATTTAGGTAAAATATTGAAAGAAGAGGGAGAATTATGAAGAAGTCAAATGGTGCGGCACTGATACCGATATACGTCTTTCTTGTCCTGTATCTGGGACTTGGAATACTGTTTGAGTACGTGCTGAAGATCCCGATGGGATTTTACAATATTCCGATAGTGGTCGCCTTCATGGTGGCGATATTTGTGGCATGTCTGCAGAACAGAAAGGTAAGCTTTGATGAGAAGCTTCAGATCATGGCAAATGGACTTACAGACAAAAATATTATAACCATGCTGCTCATATTCCTGACGGCGGGAATATTTGTGGGAGTCGTGGGGCGGAGCAGTGCCGAGAGTGTGGCATACTTTATGCTGAGTATCATTCCGGCGAGATTTTCCGTGGCAGTTCTGTTCGTTGTAGCGTGCTTTGTCTCAACAGCTATGGGAACGTCTGTTGGAACGATAACACTTCTGACACCTATAGGAGTTGCGGTTGCCGATGCGTCAGGATTTAATCTACCGCTCTGTGTGGCGTCCATCATGGGCGGTGCGATGTTCGGAGATAACCTGTCGTTCATATCGGATACGACCATAGCAGCATGTAATGGCCAGGGGTGTGCCATGAAAGATAAGTTCAGGGCAAACTTCTGGATAGCATTTCCTGCGGCGATTGTGACGCTCATAGTAATCTTGGTTAAGTCATTCAATACTGAGATAGGCGGAGTAGTACAACATGATTATAATATGATACAGATCATACCTTATGTTCTGGTACTCATAGGAGGAATAGTGGGATTTAATGTGTTTGTAGTCCTGATAGTTGGAATCGTGTCAGGCTCCATCATCATGCTTGCCACAGGGCAGACGGCAGCAGTGGATCTCCTGACGAATATGGGAAGCGGTGCAGCAGGAATGTTTGAGACAAGTATGGTTGCTGTACTTGTGGCAGCTATGTGTTCACTCATCAGAGAGTATGGCGGGTTTGAGGCACTGCTTTCAGCTATAAAGAAGGTGTTCAAAGGTGACAAGGGAGGCCAGCTTGGAATTGGACTCCTGGTTGGAGCCATGGACATAGCCACAGCCAACAATACGGTCGCGATAGTCATGGCGAATCCGATAGCAAAGGAGATGGCAGAGGATTATGGTATATCCCCAAAGAGATCAGCGTCGCTGCTTGATACATTTTCATGCATATTCCAAGGTATCATTCCTTATGGTGCCCAGATGCTTGTTGCAATATCAGCGGTGTCGGAGCTGGGACATGAGATATCAGCATTCCAGATAATTCCAAATCTGTTTTATCCAATACTTCTTCTTGTAAGTTCACTTGTGTGGATGCTTATAAGAAGTAATGACAAACCACATATGGCAAAGAGACGGTAAAGAATATAAATGTGCGTTATTTCGTAATATAATAAATAAATATTCAAAAAAACACGCAAAAAACAAGAAAAAACTTGAAAATGCGTGTTTTTTCGTTTTTATTTAAGAATTTTTATGCTATAATTTACACTTGTGAATTATAAATAAAAAATAGGAGGAGTAACATGGACGCATTCACAAACTTTTTAGGCAAAGTTGATGATATTGTCTGGGGCTTGCCACTCATAATACTCATCATCGTCTGCGGAATCTATCTGACGATCAGACTTAAGTTCCTTCAGATAGTTCATTTGCCAAAGGCACTGAGATTCATGATCAAGAATGAGGAAGACGGTACAGGAGAGGTGACGAGCTTTGGCGCGTTATGTACAGCACTTTCAGCAACTATCGGTACAGGTAACATCGTAGGAGTAGCAACAGCTATAGGTATCATTGCCGGTGGCCCTGGAGCACTTTTCTGGATGTGGATAGCAGCGCTTTTCGGAATGGCAACAAAGTATTCAGAGGGACTGCTTGCTGTAAAGTACAGAAAGATTGACGAGGATGGACACGTTCTCGGAGGACCTTTCTACTACATTGAGAATGGTATGGGTCACAAGTGGAGGTGGCTTGCAAAGATATTTGCATTCTTCGGAGCATGCGTAGGTCTCATGGGTATCGGTACATTTACACAGGTAAATGGTATTGCTTCAGCAGTTCAGGCTTTCTTTGATCCTGACAAGGCAAATACAGTATCAATCTTTGGAAACGACTACTCAATAGCCATCGTCATCACAGCATTTATACTTGCAATCCTTGTAGGACTTGTCGTAATCGGTGGAATCCAGAGAATATCAAAGGTTTCTCAGATTATAGTACCATTCATGGCAGTTCTCTACATCGTGGTGTGTCTGGTTCTTATCATAGTTAATATAAATAAGGTTCCAGCTGCATTTGAAACAATAGTCAAGTGCGCATTCAAGCCTATGTCATTTGCAGGTGGTGTTACAGCAAGTCTTGCAATTGCCATGCAGAAGGGTGTTGCACGTGGTATCTTCTCGAATGAGGCTGGTCTTGGTTCTGCACCTATCGCAGCAGCAGCAGCTCAGACAAAGGAGCCTGTTCGTCAGGGCCTTGTAACAATGACAGGTACATTTATTGATACTATCATCGTATGTACAATGACAGGTCTTTCAATCGTTATGATGGGAAGCTGGCAGGATGGCAGCCTTGAGGGAATCGCAGTCACAACTGATGCATTCCAGAAGGGACTTTTCTTTATGCCAGGTCAGGTTGCAGCATTCATCCTGATGATCTGCCTTGTATTCTTCGCATTTACAACTATCCTTGGTTGGGACTATTACGGTGAGAGATGTCTTGAGTACCTCACAAACGGCAGCAAGGTCTCAGTTCAGATCTATCGTTGGTTATACATACTTTGCGTATTCATCGGACCATACATGACAGTTAAGGCTGTATGGACTATCGCTGATATATTCAACGGACTCATGGCGATTCCGAATATCATAGCACTGCTTGCACTCAGCGGTGTGGTTGTGGCAGAGACAAAGGATTACTTTGCACGCCACAAGGAACTGTAGGGCTCAATAGAAGTAAATATTTATAATAATTGGGTGAGCATCTACCAGCAGTCAGGCAAAATTTTGTCTGGCTGCTTTTTTCTAAAGCACACC
>JAEDGW010000192.1 GCA_016297325.1 Coprococcus sp.
CCTGTAGCCTTCATAATCAGTCTAAACCCTCCATCACATGTTAATTAATTGCTTTGGAGTTATTATGTGGAAACTGCAGAAAATTATTCTTATGAGTGCTGCAAGATTCCCGCCAGCGTATTTTTTAAATCGTTAGCACTTATCGGCTTTGCTATATGTCCGTTCATGCCCGCAGCAAACGCTTTTTTGCGATCTTCATCAAATGCATTTGCCGTCATGGCAACTATAGGTATATCGGCAAGCCGTCTGTCCTCCAACTTTCTTATGAGCATAGTCGCTTTATATCCATCCATATTCGGCATCTGTATGTCCATGAGTATGAGGTCGTAATATCCAGGCTCCGCCTTCTCCAGCATGTCTATACACTGGATGCCATCTACGGCACGCTCAACATCTAGCCCGCAGCCTGACAGGATCGCCATGGCGATCTCCGCGTTCAGATCATTGTCCTCAGCCAGAAGGACCCTGCAGCCTTCAAATGAATAATCATCAACATTCTTGACAACAGCGCCTGCATCCGCAGCCTCCTCTGATATCCTGTGCGTGAGTGTCACTGTGAACTTTGTACCCTTGCCCTGTTTGCTCTGCACATCTATAGTTCCGCCCATGAGATCGACAATCTTTTTGACTATGGCCATTCCAAGTCCAGTTCCGAACTGTCCACTCTCCGTGGAATTCTGAGCCCTGCTGAAATCTTCAAATATATGCTCAAGGAAATCCTCAGACATACCTATACCGGTGTCCTCAACCTCCGTGCATATCGTGACATAGCCTTCCCGGTCACATGGGATCTCGTTTATACGGACAGCCACTGAATCCCCCGGAAGGGAATATTTGTATGCGTTGTTGACTATGTTCATGAGAACTTCTTTGACCTTGACCAGATCACACTGTATGTTGTTATGCTGTACGTTCACATTCCATGTGAAGTCTATATTCTTCTCCTTCATCTGGCTTTCAAACAGCCAGTATACGGAATCCAGACTTTTTTCTATCGACACATCAGTCTCATCCAGCTCCGTCTTGCCTCTCTCTATACGCGCCATCTCCAGCACGTTGTTGATAAGGGACAGCAGATAATCGCTTGATGACCTGATCTTTGCGATATAGTCTCCCGCTTTTTCCTTGTCGTCAAGATTCTCACTGAGCAGATCCGTGAAACCGATGATGGCGTTCATAGGGGTTCTGATATCATGTGACATGGAGTTCAGGAACACCGTCTTGGCATTGTTCGCCCTGGTTGCCATGTCAAGGGCTTCCTCAAGCTCCTTCTTGGACTCCTCCAGCATGGCAAGCTTTTCAATCTTCCTTATATCTTCCATACACAGCTCTATATACACGAACATGGCGGCAAATGTCAGTCCGACCAGAACATAGGAACCTCCCGCCACAACCTGCAGCACGGAGCATATAAGAGCCGGTATAAGTGCGATTGTCATGATGACCGCAGATCTCTTCTCTCTTCTTGTCAGAGTGTAGACTATTGCACTTATAAGTGTCACAAATACGTAAGTATATGGAAGTGCTATCTGAAGCCCGAATAACACGCCTCGGTGATATGCCCCCGCATCATCCACATAAAACAGCCAGCCATTCCACCATGAAGCAACACAGAGCACCGTCATGAGCACCAGTGGCACTCCGCCAATGACTCTCAAAACCCTGTTTTTCACAAGGAACGAATCCTGTATGCTCTCGAAGAAGAAAAACCACTCATATGTGACAAATGTCTCTGCGATCATAAATCCGCAGTTAAGTACAAATACGGCTGTCTTAGGCATATGCACAAGACCTGCATCCACCATGCGGACAGGTATATTTATTATCTGGAAAACTATAACTCCGAATACGAAGTGCGAAAACAATCTGATGATACTGTTATTTCTCTGATTAAGGCACCTTACGCCTATATAGAGCATGATTATAAGAGTGGTGTACTCACACACCATAGTCTGCAAATGCTGTGTCATATTTATCCCCCTTAAAGACTTTCCGTCTATACCCTTTTACGACAATTCCCCTTAATAATAAATATAATTACTATTTTCCCCAAGGTCAATGCAATATTGTGAACCTGAATCTTTTTCTTTCATTTGTAAATAAAAACCCTGCAAATGAATTAAAGAATATCATTTACAGGGCAGCTTTCTAATCAAATTTATTTGTAGCTGAAACTATCTCTTCCCTGGAGGATCTGAGACAGTCCAGAACCTTCGGTGAAAATGTACCGCACTCGCCGTCATATATCATATTGAATGCCGTGTCGATATCATACGGATCTTTGTACACCCTCGGGCTGACCAGCGCATCGTACACATCCACAACCGACACGATCTGAGCCCATATCGGTATCTCCTCTCCCACAAGGCCATCCGGATATCCGCCGCCATCGTATCTCTCATGATGATACCGGCATATATCCCTGCAATATCTGTAAAAATCGCTGTCCTCCTGCTTGAAACGCTCAAGGAGTTCGCAGCCTATGGTCGTGTGAGTCTTCATGGTGTCAAATTCCTCTGCAGTCAGCCTGCCAGGTTTCAGAAGAATCTTATCAGGAATACCTATCTTGCCTATATCATGGAGGGCTGAAGCTTCCACCATCAGCTTGATATCCTCCTCGCTGAAACCACAGTCCGGATTAAGCTCTTTCCATTTCTCAAGGATGATCTTGCTGAAGCATTTGACACGTTGTATATGTTCTCCAGATTCAAGGCTTCGGAACTCCACCACAGAGCTCAGGGCATTTATGAGGAATTCATTGTTCTTCTCAAGTTTTCTCTGAAACTCCATGACCTCTCTGGTCTTGCTCAAAAGAGCCTTCTCCATATCGTTTCTCTGTTCATACAGCTCTATGATGTTCAGAGCCCTTCTCATGACAACCCCGCTCGCAAATGGCTTATATATGATGTCCGCTGCGCCACATTCATAAGCTCTCTCATCACTCTCTGCCGTGGACTCACCGGTTATGACTATCACAGGGATCCGGCTTATGAGTCCCATCTCATTTAACTTTTCCAGCACCTGCATCCCGGACATAACCGGCATGATGAGATCAAGCAGGATAAGAGACAGCTTCTCGCCGTATGTGTCTATCATCCTGAGCGCTTCCGCACCGTCTGATGCCTCATACACTGTAAAATTGTACTTAAAGATCTCCTTGAGTATGTCCCTATTGATCTCCGCATCGTCTACTATCAGAATATTTTTCATCCATAACCCTCTCTATCTAAATAAAAGAGCACGACACAGAGGTCAGGCTAAATGCCAGACCTCTGTGTCGTGCTCTTTCGCATATATCATCCGCTAAACAGGCATAGTTGACCTGCTGTGCTGTGCTGTGCTGTGCTGTGCTGTGCTGTGCTGTGCTGTGCTGTGCTGTGC
>JAEDGW010000193.1 GCA_016297325.1 Coprococcus sp.
CTTGCTTCCCTCATCTGCTATCGTGTCTGTCGCTCCACAGCCATAATCACACTCGGCGGTCTTTGTTCCGTCCGCCTGGCATGTTGCATCATTATTTGATATATACTTGGTAAACTTGTGATCTAACTTGCTTCCCTCATCTGCTATCGTGTCTGTCGCTCCGCAGCCATTGTTGCACTTTGCCGTCTTCGTGCCATCTGCTGTACATGTGGCATTATTATCAGACACATAGTCTGTAAATGAGTGGCCTGTAGCAGGGGTGTCCACTGTCTTTGTATCCGTCTTGCCGTCATATTCAGCAGTGTAAATGGTTACACCATCCGCCGTACATGTTGCAGTTGTTCTGCTGGTCACCGTACATTTCTCGCTGACTACATCACCGCATCTGGAGCACTTGGCATCAGCAGTGCAATCCGTGCCATCCCATGTGAATTCTACATCGCCATACTTATGTGGAAGGCCTTTTATATAGTAATAATTCGTGCCCTGCCAATTAACTCCATATATCTTTGCTTCGAAATCAAATCCCACATAACCCTTAAAGCCACAGGTTACATTGTCGGTTAAAAGATTTGTGATCGTACCTGTCGATTCAAATGCGGCATCACAACTATCACATTTTAACGATACATCTGCTGTCATGGCATCAATATCAATACCATTTACCGTAAGCTTACCTTTTTTAAATGTATGCACATGTCCCAGCTCACTTCCCAGTGAGAAAAAGGAAACCGTATACGAGAGAGGTGTCTTAACTCCGGTCACGGAAACTGTGAACACATCCCCATCATTGTATCCGGTTATGTCACCCGGTCTGAACACGATGGTTCCACTCTGAATATAGTTAGTGCAATTAAAATATCCATCCGCACTGTCCTGGGAGAAATTCCATACCTTTCCGTCACTCTGTCTTGTCAGCGTCACCTTGACATCACTTGCAGTCTCGCTGGATCCAGTAAATACACTCCACGGCATATTCTTGTCAAAATATTCCACAGGCATGTTCTGCGCCGGCCATGAAATGTTCTTGACCGATGAAGTATAGCTCCTGTCAAATGAATGCATGTTGTAATAATTGTCGACCACTCCAAATCCGGTCTTTCCCATGGTAGGATTCAGACACCAGGCTCTATGTCCAACGCTGCTTATATTTCCTTCATCTTCATCGCTCATCCATCCAAAAACTATACATTTGTTCAGCGTCGAAAAGCCCCAAGCTATATTGCTCTCACTGCACCCTTTGTATGCAAGCTGGTACAAATCATCACTCATGCCAGAAGGCTGCTTCGGATGATGATCGATAGCTTCATATATCTTGCCTATCAGGGCTCCTGCCTGACACTCCTTATTGAATTCTTCATCAAGTGTTACATCGTAATTAAGTCCGGCTATGTATCTGATATTGTTGAGCATCGCGATACCGCTGTTGAGCGTCGACTCATCCAGCACACCTGCACTATAAGGCTGTTCGGCCGAATAATTCGTCTTATACACTGTGTCATCTGTGATGAGTGCACCGCTGTCCTTGATATGTTTTATTATTTCCTCCTGTGTATGACTTTCGACTCCCAGTCCACTGGCCGCAGCAAGCGTCGCAGTATCTTCGCTCTCACTGGTCGTCGCACCGTATGCTTTAATAGATGATACCGCCCCAGGCATCGTTCCCATCATCACCAGCGACAGCAGCACAGCCATCGTTTTTCCTAACTTTTTCATATATCCCTCCTGATCCTGAATATTATAATTCCTGATTTTATAAACTCCTGATTCTATAGTAGCACCCGGTTATGAGCCTTGCAACCATGGAAATCCCCTAAAGTCGCCATATAACAAAACAGGGCACCATCAAAACCTTGATGATGCCCTGACAAAAGTCTATAAACGTCTGGCTATATGATATTCTATTTCCTCACACTAACACTCTTCGCACTGCTCCAGTTAGAATAAGATACCACTCCGCCTGATTTTTTGAAGCTTCTGATTCTCACGTAATAAGTCTTCTTCTGTAAGCCGGTGATGGTCTTTGAAAGATTATTATAACCGGTCACACCTACAGCCTTTGCTCCACTGAACTTTGCGTTATCTGCGTACTGGATCTGGTATCCTGTAGCCTTTGAGTTCCTGGTGTATGTGATTTTAAGTGATCCCGATGACAGATTGCTTGTCTGCTTTATCACAGGCGCTGCCATATGATAAGCCGCCTTAGGTGAACTTGCTGTGGAGAAAAGAGTCACATCTCCACTCTTTCTGTATACATAAATCTTATATGCATATCTGTTTCCATTCACCCTGGCCACTGTATCTGTATATGTTGTAAGTCCGATACCACTTATACGCTTTATCCGCTTGTATGCACCGCCATTGACATTTCTATATATGACATAGCCAGTTCCATCAGGCACTTTATTCCATGTAAGCTTCATTCCGCCATATACATTTGTCACACTTCTAACAGATGTGCTCATAGGATAAATTCTGAAAGAGCCTTTCAGGGTTCCTTCATAGTCACCACGGAATGTCATAGTAACATGTACGATTCCTGATGATATATTATCATCATAGCTCAATATGTACTGGGAGCGAGGTATCTGCTCTCCGTCTGTATCGTATGCAGTGACGCTTGCAGTCTTCTCCGATCCGTCATATAACATTCTGCTGTTGTTTGTCACAACCTTATCTATAGCTGCTATTTTGCCTGTTGGAATTATCTTTCCACACTCAGAGCATCTTCCTGATACCACTCCATCGCTGTGCACACGTGCCTTCTTTGTAACTATGCGCTCATCTGTGAGGCTGTGCGGAAGCATGCTTCCCTTATCTGTGATAGTATCTGCAGCACCGCAGCCATAATCACAGAGTGCTGTCTTTGTTCCATCTGCTGTGCACGTTGCATCGCCGTTTGATACATAATCTGTGAATACGTGTGGAATCTTCGTTCCTTCATCTGTTACCGTATCTGTAGTACCACATCCGTAGTCGCAGTGTGCTGTCTTTGTGCCATCCGCTGTGCAGGTCGCATCTTCATTTGATACATAGTTTGTATATACGTGTGGAATCCTCGTTCCCTCATCTATTAATGTATCTGTTGTACCACAGCCGTAATCGCAGTATGCAGTCTTTGTGCCATCTGCCGTGCAGGTCGCATCTTCATTTGATACATAGTTTACAAATACGTGTGGGAGCCTGCTTCCCCTATCTGTAACTGTATCTGTTGCTCCGCAGCCGTAGTCGCAGTGTGCTGTCTTCGTGCCATCTGCCATACACGTTGCATCGCCATTTGATACATAGTTTGTATATACGTGTGGAATCATGCTGCCTTCATCCGTCACTGTATCTGTTGCTCCGCAGCCATAGTCACAATGTGC
>JAEDGW010000005.1 GCA_016297325.1 Coprococcus sp.
TTTATCTTTATACTATGTATAGCCCCGCTTCCGATGTCCCAATTGATCTCTACGGATCTGATATCATTCACGCTTGTCGCAAATACATCCTTGACCTCATACTTTGTAAAAACATCATCAAGCCTCAGATCTATGTCTCCATGTCTCGGTACATACATTATATTGATTCCCTTCTCCTTACATCTCGAATAGAACTGATCCATGAAATCTCTGGCATCTATCTTAGTGTAATGTCCATACAAGGTACATTGTTCTTTCTTCTCCATTATTTCTTTCAGGTCATCATATGTAACCTCATCATCATATATATCATAATCTCCATAATTAAAAAGGTGTCCATCATCTCTATAATTATCCGGCTCATCAAGATACCAGCCATACCCCTTGACAGTATCTATCCATTCCTGTGACTCCTCCTCAGGCACGTATTTGAAACCATTTAACGCATATGAGACAATATTCTTCACTTCACTTATCTTGATCCTATTTGAACCCGCATAAAACGCCAGTCCAACATATCCCCAGAAAAGCACCAGTGCTATGGCCCACTTCACAGTCAGCTTGATCCTCCTGTGTTTTGCCACATTCTCCTTTTCCAGCTCGCTCATATATCACATGTCATCTTTTCTCATCGTATACCTCCTGTCGCAGGCTTTACCACCTCTCCAATATTAAAACTTTAATGCCATTTTTTTCATAAGTCAAGTAACTATATCTTATATTTGCAAATGAGCTTGACATCCTTTTTTATCAGGGAGTACACTCCACTTCATAAGGAGATTTTTTATTATGCCTGGATACATCATGCACCTGTGTCAGGGGCAGTATATACTAGACAATATAAGCAGATATGAACTGCCCAAATGCAGCGAAGCGGTACAAAGTCTTCAGCACCCGGATGCCGTCACAGCAAATCTTTTCCAGCTCGGCGCCGTTCTGCCGGATGCGGCGGACAAATCCCTGACACACTTCAGACCAACTTATCAAGACAGCCTCATAACCAAATATCCGGATATGGATCTTATCCTGAAGCGGTATCCCGTAAACAGGATGACAATTACAGACCTCGGAATTCTGGCGCACCTTTACATGGATGCACTGTATGTCGAGATGTTCTGGCCACAGTATTTTCGTTTTGAGGACAGCAGCAACGCAGAGACAACCGTCACCGATGACATTGATCATGTCCGCATGACAGCAAAGAGCATGCAGCACACAGATCACACCATTCCCATAGGGGAGTTTTTCTCTGACCGGTATTTTTACGGTGATTACAATGTCACGAACTCCCGGTTTAAACAGGATTTTCATCCTGCCATACCGCAGGTAACTTCCCCGCAATTTATAATCAGGGAATGCAGCGGCTATTCAAAAGCCCGGCTTGCCGAAGATCTGGCTCACTTTGTGGATACAAAGTATCCGGATGACTCAGCCCATACACACGTGTTTCCATACAAAGACATGTGTCAATTCATCAAGGACGCCTCAGAGAGGTTCTTTGAACTGTTAAAAAAAGGCACCGTGCACTGACGGATCCCATCCGGGATCTGTCAGGCACGATGCCTTTCTTTTTGTCGATCAGTGATCGGCTTTCCTTACTTTGTCTTAACCTGTTTTACAGTTGAGTATGAGCTGTAATACCTTACTCCGCCGTAAACCTTGTAAGCTCTTACCTTGAAGTAATAGTTCTTATTTTTTGTAAGTCCGCTCTTTACGTACTGTATCTTTGCAGCCTTCTTAAGAGTTGCAACTCTTGTGTATCTGCCATTCTTTGCTGTGGACATATATACCTCATATCCGTCAGCTCCGGCAACAGATCTCCAAGCAAGTGTCACCTTTGAAGCTCCTGACTTTGATGTAACAACCGGTATACCTGGAGCTGTTACTGAAGAAACGTGAGTTCCGGCATTCTCTACCTTTGCTGTGCCATTCTTCTTGTATGCAGTCACCTTATACTTGTACTCTGTTCCACCTGACAGTTTTGAACTTACAAACGTTGTAGACTTGTTCGATGTAATAGTCTTTATAGCCACCGGCTTCTTGCCTACATATCTGTACACTATATATCCATCTGCATTTGCAACTACATTCCACTTGAGTGTAATAGATACGCTGCTCCTTGCAGTAACCTTAAGGCCGGTCACTGCAGATGGTGTTGTCATTGCCTGTACAGTTGTTCCGTCTCCCTCAAGTCTCTTGCCTGCATATGCTCTGTATGCCTTTACTACGAATGTATACTTTGTACTTCCCTTAAGTCCTGTTATTGCAGCAGATGTACCTGTTACACGCTTCACAAATACTGACTTCTTAGTTGCACTGTTGTATCTGTATACGTTGTATCCCGAAGCACCTGTGACTGCCTTCCATCCCAGAACTATCTTCTTGTCAGTTCTTGAACTTACCTTCACGCCAGTCGGCTTTCCTGGGTATGTCGATATCGCAACTGTCTGCTTATTTCCTTCTACGATCTTACCAGATGTAGTCTTCACGTAAGCTGCCACAGCTATCGTGTACGATGTACCCGCCTTAAGTCCGCCTACTGTGTATCTTGTTCCTGTAACTGTCTTTACCTTTACATAAGTCTTTGTCTTGCTGTCATATCTGTAAACTACATATCCCGTAGCCTTAGTTACCGCCTTCCAGCTTACCGTTGCTGTAGATACTGTAGACTTTTCGTACTTCAGTCCCGCCGGCTTGTTTGGAAGGATTCTGAATGTCACTACCTTTGTTCCGTAGAAATTGTTGAGTCCTGTGATGATCGCAGTTGCAATTCCCGGGTTCGTATTGTTCAGATATCTGACTGAGTATTCGTCAGGGCTGATAGTCACACTGCCGATCTTAACCGTAAGTGCCGGTGTCTTTGCCTTGCCATCATACTGAACATCCTTTACAGGTGACACAACAGCCTTTGATATATCAAATGCCTTTATTCTGAACTGCTTTGTAACGCTGCCCTTGTAATCGCCTGCAAATGTGATAGTACAGGATGCCTTGCTCGTCCTTGTCAGCGTGATTCCACTGTTGTTCTTATATGTTATCGTGTAATCTCTGCCTTCCTTCAGAACCAGGCTGCCCCATGTTATTCTGACATTCTTAAACTTAACTGCTGATCCTTCATAAGTAACTTCCGGATCAATTCCGCTTATAACCGCTGTCTTGCTGATATCTACTCTGCCTATAACGAAGCTCTTCTTCACTGAATCAGTGTAATTGCCTGTTCCTGTGATGATCACTGTCGCTGTTCCTGCATGGATATTGTTCATGTACTCCACTGTGTAATCAGTTCCCTGACTGAGTGTCTTTCCATCAACAACAACTTCCATATCCTGTGTTATCGCATGTCCTGTAAACTGTTTTCTGACAATTCCCGTCACCTCAGCTCCGGCTATGCTCTTCTTTGTTATTGCAAAGTATCTTGTTACTGAATCCTTGTAATTACCCTTTCCTGTTACAACCACCTTGGCTCTGCCTGTGGCGTCAGTGTTCATGTCGTAACTGAGAACGTAGTCCGTACCCTCCTCGAGCAGAATATCTCCATTCTTTACAGTCACTACAGGAACCACCTGGCCTCCTGTGTACTCTGTAGATGCACTGCATGTAACAGTACAGTTCTTTAAGCTTCTCGCAGATACCTCAAATGATCCTGTTATGCTTCCTGTGTAATTACCCTTTCCTGTAATCTTAAGTGACGCTGTTCCGACGGCTATGTTGTCTGAGTATTCAACTGTGTAGTCATTATCGCTCAGAACCACACCGTTCTTTACAACTGTAACTGCAGGCTCCACAGCACTTCCTGTGTACTCTGCATCTTCCGCAGTAACCTTTGCACCGGTAATGTCCGCAGGCATTATCTTGAATGTGCTCTTTACAGTTCCTGTGTAATTTGAATTGCTTCCCGCAGTTGCTGTAACCGTTGCAGTTCCCGCGTTCACATTGTCAGTATATCTTACTACAAATTCTGCTATCTCATCATCATCCAGACTATATGATCCATCCGCTGCTGCAACAGACTTAACTGCCGGTGTGATTGCCTTTCCGGTGTAAACTGCGCTGTCTTTTGCAAGTCCAAGTATAAGATCTGATACATCTCTCTTCGTGATAACAAATGTCGCAGTCTTTGAACCTACATAATCGCCATATCCTGTTACACGGACAGTGGCTGTACCAACATTGTAGTTGCCTGAATATGAAACCTTGTAATCGGTTCCCTCGGTCAGAACCTTGTCACCATATGTGACAGTGATCTCAGGCGTTATGTTCTTCTTCGCAAATACCTGATCTGCTATGGCAGCGATCTTTGCACCGCTGATATTTACAGGATCCTTCGTAATAGTGAAGAAACGCTCAACTGTTCCTGTGAAGCTTCCCTTACCTGTGATAACCGCCTTTGCCGGAGCATTCGCACCTGCCGGCTCCACGTTGTTACTGTATGTGATCTCGTAATCAACGCCCTCCACAAGGGTAATATCTCCAAATGTAACACTTACATCCGGCTCAATAGCTTTTCCTGTGTAAAGCTGTCCTTCGATCTCACTCACATGGCAGTCAGATATATCTCTTCTCACTATGGCAAATGTCTTTTCAACACGTCCTGTATAGTTGCCCATACCGGTTATGATGACCTTTGCACTGTCTGTGACATTCTTGTTGCCACTGTAAGTAACTGTGTAATCTCTGCCCTCCACAAGCACCTCGTCATCATAGTAGACCTTAAGTCCTGCAAATGTGATCTCTCTGCCTGTGTATGTAACACTGTCTTTGATTCCTGTTATCTCAGCATCTGATATATCTGCGCCACCGATGGCAAACAGCTTGCTGATGCTTCCCTGGTAATTGCCCTTACCTGTGATGACCGCCGTTGCTGCATTTGTCACATCAACGTTGTTCTTGTAGCTTACTGTGTAATCCTTTCCAGCTTCCAGTGTCCTCTCGCCATCCATAACAACCACATCAGGTGTGACCGGATTGCCGGTGTAGTTCTGACGTTCAATATCCGCAACCTTTGCAAGTGAGATATCTCTTGGTGTGATGTCAAATGTCTCAACCGCAGTTCCGGTGTAGTTGCCTATACCTGTAACAACAACTGATGCCTTTGACGTCTCCGTTGTCACGTTCACGTTGTCGCTGTATGAAACTGTAAAGTCTCTGTCCTCCTCAAGAGTTACGCCTCCAAGGATGACTGTCACTGAAGGTGTCAGAGGTGAACCTGTATATCTCACTGATGCAACATTTATATCCGCATCTGTGAGCTTCCTTGCACTTATTCTGAATCTTGCCGTCTTTGTTCCGCTGTAATTATTGATACCTGTTATCGTCAGGACTGCGCTGTCTGTCACATTGATGTTGTTGCTGAAATCAGCTCTGAAATCAACACCCTCTGTGAGTGTTCTTCCAGCCAGACTTACTGTGAATGCAGGTGTCACAGCCTCTCCTGTGTATACACCGTTGTCCACCTTCACTGTCGCATTCTCCACTGACGCTCCAACTATCTTGAATGTCTTGCTTACGCTTCCTGTGAATCCCTCGCCCGGAAGTGCTGTGATCGTGATAATACCTGTACCTACATCAGTATTTGATGAGTAACTGATGTCAAGATTATCATAATCTGTAAGTGTAACTGATCTTCCAGCCCTCTTTACTGTAAATGATACAACAGAAGGCTTTATAGCTGTTCCTGTGTACATATAAGTTGCTGCATCAAGAGCTATCTGGCCATCACTTATATCCACCGGTACGATCTTGAATGTCGTAGATACAGATCCCGTGTATGCATTTATACCCTTTGCAATCACAGTTGCTGTTCCCTCTTCTACGTTGTCCACATAGGAAAGAGCATAGTCTGTTCCAAGTTCAAGAGTCTTTCCTGCATTTGTGACTGTCACATCAGGAGTGAGCGGCTGACCCATATTGTAGAGCTGATCTGCCACCTTGCTGATAACAGCCTTTGATATGTCTGTTACATTCTTTGATATTGCAAATCTTATGCTGAGTGTTCCTTTATAGTTGCCGCAGCCTGTCACAGTTACCAAAGCCATGGAATCTGCCGTTGTAACCTGGATATTGTTGCTATAAGTTACAGTGTAGTCAGTTCCCTGCTTAAGAACATTTGAGCCATCCCTGATCGTTACATCCGGTTTGATCTCCTTGCCTGTGTATATCTGGCCGCTTATCGCCTCTGCATCACACTTGCTTATATCCTTTGCGGTAATTGCAAATACCTTGCTTATCTCTCCGCTGTAATTGCCCTTACCTGTTATTATTACCTCTGCCTTGTCTGTCACATTGATATTGTTTCTGTAGGTTACAGTGTAATCCTCATCCTCTGAGAGTGCTCTTCCTGAGATGGTTACGAGGATATCGTCAAATGTGATCTCCCTGCCTGTATAAACCACGCTCTCATCTATTCCTGTGACCTCGGCATCCTCTATAGTTACGTTCTCAATTACAAATTCAGCCTGTATGCTTCCTGTGTAATTGCCCTTACCTGTTACAGTTACAACTGCGGCATTTCCTGCCTCAATGTTGTTCTCATATGTAACTGTATAATCTGTTCCTGAGACAAGCACTGTCTTATCAAGTGTCACACGGACATCCGGTCTTATCTCGCTTCCTGTATACTTCTGGTTCTCAATAGCTCCGATAACAGCATTTTCAATAGACTTAGGCATGATGTCGAATGTCTTAACTGCCATTCCCTCGTAGTTGCCTGTTCCCTTGACTGTCACTGAGGCCTTTATCTTTGCTGTTGTGGCATCTATGTTGTTGCTGTAAGTTACAGTGTAATCGATATCCTCATTCAGGATCTCTCCATCCACTGTCACAGTCACGGCCGGGGTCACCGGCTTTCCTGTGTACACAGCGTCAGCCACCGTGATATCTGCATCGCTTAAGCTCTTTGCTGTGATCGCAAAGTATCCAACTGCGCTGCCCTTGTAGTTGCCGGTTCCGGTTACAGTAACCATTGCGGCATTTCCAACGTTCACATTGCCCGTGTATGCTGCTGTGAAATCTCTGCCAGCCACAAGCTTCTTGCCATCGAGTGTTACTGTGTATGCAGGCTTTACTGCGCTTCCTGTATATACAGCATTTTCAGGACTTACCACTGCATCCGAGATATCAACTCCCGTTATGACAAATGTCACACTTACACTTCCTGTAAATCCACTGCCCTTTCTGGCTGTTATGACTGCCTTTGCTGTTCCCACATTCTCGTTATCACTGTATGTGATATCAAATGCATCAAATGATGTAACTGTCTCTGACTTTCCCTGTCTGTCTACTGTGATCATGCTGAGAGCAGGCTTTACAGCAGAACCTGTGTACTCATAAGAATCGTTCTCCAGCACTGCTACAGCCTTTGTTATGTCTATAGGCTTTATGGCAAATGTCGTGCTTACAGAACCGGTATTCTTATTGATACCATTTGCCTGTATAGTTGCTGTTCCCTCGTCAACGTTGTTGATATAGATAAGTTCATAATCCTTATCCTGTGTGAGCTTCTTGCCCTCATATGTCAGTGTAACCTCTGGCTTTATAGCATTGCCAAAGTTGTAATACTGATCAGCGACCTCGCTCATCTGAGCCTTTGATATATCTACAACCTGCTCGGCAATCGTAAATGTCACACTCACACTGCCCTTGTAGTTTCCGACACCTGTGATAGTAACCTCGGCTCTGTCCGTCACATCAATGTTGTTTGAGTATTCCACCGTATAGTCCGTTCCGGCTGTAAGAACATTTGCGCCATCCCTAACTACAACTTCCGGCTTCACCTCTGTTCCGGTGTAGATCTGGCCTCCTATCGGATCCACGCTGCACCTTGCAATATTCTTCTCTGTGATGGCAAATGACTTTCTCACCTGTCCACCATAGTTTCCTGTTCCAGTTATCACTACATATGCCGGAACATCTGCCTTTGTGACGTTCAGGTTGTTCTCATATTCTACAGTGTAATCTGTATCCTTTTCGAGAACTCTTCCATTCACAGTAACCTTTATTCCTGTGAACTCAATGTTCTGTCCTGTATAGACAACCGTCTCTGTGATACCGCTTACCTCAGCATTCTCGATACTGTATGCCTTGATCTCGAATGTCTTAGTAACTGTACCAGTATAGTTTCCAATACCAGTTATCACAGCCTTTGCCTCATCTGTCACGGCACTGTTGTTCTCATACTCTACTGTGTAATCAACGCCCTCTGTGAGAGTGATCTTACCATTTCTGATGACAACTTCCGGACATACCTGGCTGCCGCCAAATACCTGGGCTGGAATATCGTCTATACTGAGTTTTGATATATCCATAGGTGTTATCGCAAACTCGCCGCTCACTGTTCCTGTATAGTTTCCGATACCGGTCACAGTTACAACAGCCTTTGCCGCACCTGTAGTCACATCAATATTATCACTGTAGCTTAATGTGTAATCCACATCCTTCTTAAGAGTTATTCCGTCAAGCACAACCTCCACGGCAGTCTCAACAAGAGCTCCTGTGTACTCAGCGCTGTCTGCTTTTACCTCTGCAAGAGATATTCTCTTTGGACTGATGACAAACTGCGTTGTCACACTGCCCGCATAGTTTCCTATACCTTTGATTGTAAGCTTTGCACTGTCTGTCACATCTACATTGTTTGAAGCAGTAACTGTGTAATCAACGTCAGGAACAAGTGTCCTTCCGCCTGCCACAACACTGCACTCAGGAATTATTTCCTTGCCTGTGTATACCGCACTGCCGACTGTCACCTCTGCAGAATCTATAAGTGCTGCGCTTATCTTAAAGTTCTTCTGTGCAGTTCCTGCAAATCCCTGGTTCTCGATCGCCTGGATCGTAACTGTTGCAGTTCCTACATTTGTATTGTCAGCATATGTGATCTCAAATGGTGTGAGATCTGTTACCTCTCTCTTTACTCCATTTCTTGTCACTGTAACTGATACTATCTGTGCCTTGACTGCGCTGCCTGTGTACTCATACGCATCCTGGCTGAGCGTTATATCCGCCCCTGTCACATCTACAGGGAGGATCTTAAATGTACGGCTTACCTCTCCCTTATTCTGATTGATACCCTTAACTGTAGCGGTTGCAGTTCCTACATTTATATTGTCTGTGTAGGTTACACTGTAATCCACATCCTTTGTCAGAGTCTTGCTGCCAAGCTTAACTGTCACAGCAGGTGTGAGCTCTGCGCCGAAATCATAATACTGATCTGCTATAGCACTTATCTGCGCATTCGAGATATCAAGTACCTCTTTTGCTATAGTGAACTCTGCGGTGAGTGATCCGGTATAGTTGCCCTTACCTGTGATGATCGCCTTTGCATTCTTGCCAACCTCTACATTGTCTGTATAATCTACCGTATAGTCTGTATCCTTTTCGAGGATCCTCAGGCCATCTCTCACAGTAACATCCGGTGTCACCTCACTGCCTGTATATATCTGGCCTTCGATGGCATCAACCTTACATGTTGCAAGATTCTTTGATGTGATATCAAATGATGTTCTTATCTGTCCACCATAGTTGTCGATTCCCTTAACCACAACGTATGCTTTCTTGTCTGCTGTGGTCACATTCACGTTGTTCTCGTAGCTTACTGTGTAATCTGAACCGTATACCAGAGTTTCGCCCTTCATCACTACTGAGATATCATCAAATGTGATGCTGTCTCCTGTATAAACTGCACTCTCTGGAACTCCAAGTACCACTGCATCTGCAATACTTGCGCCGCAGATCTCAAATACCTTTGTAACGGTTCCCTGGTAGTTGCCCTTGCCCTTTACAGTTGCTCTTGCATCTACCGTCTTGTCTATATTGTTGCTGTATGTTACTTCATAATCTCTGCCAGCCACCAGAATGATATCGCCGTTCTTTACAGTAAGTGCCGGCTCGATAGCATGTCCGGTGTACTCCTGTGCAGCTATATCTTCGATGTCATCCGCTGTCAGCTTTTTCGCTGTGATATCAAAGTTTACTATCAGACGGCCTGTGTAATTGCCCATAGCCTTTATGACTGCTGAAGCCTTCTTGTCATCTGATGTCACATCTTTGTTATCAGTGTATGTTACTGTGTAATCAGTTCCCTCTTTGAGAGTCACGCCATCTACCACAAGTTTGACAGCAGGTGTGATCGCATATCCTGTATATACCTGTGATGGTATGCTGCATTCTCCATCGGCAATGCTTCTTGCCTTGATCTCAAATGTATGCTTTATCACGCCTTCGTAGTTGCCCTTACCTGTGATCGTGCACTCTGCTGTTCCGGCATCCACACTCTCTGAAACTGTTACTGTGTAATCTGTTCCGTTTACAAGTTCCTTGTCTCCGATAACCACCTTGACCTCAGGAACAACTGCTTTTCCTGTGTATGTCACATCGCCGGTGCTTACCACAGCTCCTGCTATGCTCTTACGTGTTATCTCGAAGCTTCCCTCTGCTGTTCCTGTGAAGTTTGCGTTCTTTCCAGCCGATACATATACCTTTGCTGTTCCGGCATTCACATTGTCCTCGTACTTCACATCAAACAGCGTAAGATCTGTGATGATCTCTGTGTTATCACCATTTGCTATGGCAAGTTTTACAACAGACGGTGTGATCTCGTCTCCTGTATACTCAAATGCAGTTCCCTTAAGAGTTAAAACTGCCTTGCTCATATCAGCCGGTTTTATGTTGAACCTTGTCTGTAATGTCTTGTTGTAACCACCGATTCCCGTGATCGTAACAGTGGCTGTTCCCACATTCACATTGTCTGAATAATCTACCTTGTAATCCTCACCCAGCACAAGATCCTTTCCATCCAGAGTCACTGTGACTGCAGGTGTTATATCTCTGCCAAATGCATATGTCTGATCAGGTATAGCCTTTACGCTTGCACCTGATATATCGATAAGTTTTCTTGCAATGACAAATTCTTTTGTTATCTTTCCAGTGTAATTGCCCTTACCTGTTACAATAGCCTTTGCCTTAGCTGTGTCTGTTGTCTCATCGATATTTGCTGAGTATGTGATGTCATAATCAACACCATTTACAAGCAGTATCGTTCCATTCTTGATAGTTACGTCAGGCTTGATCTCCTTGCCTGTCCATACCTGGCTCTCTATCTCCTGGACGTCACAATCGCTGATATTCTTCTTTGTGATCGTGAAGTGTACTGTCTTTTCACCAGTGTAATTGCCACAGCCTGTCACAACAAAGTATGTATCATCATCTGCAGTGACTGAGCTGTTGCCGACATACTTCACAGTATAATCAACGCCTGCTGTAAGAACCTCGCCTGCGCATGTGACAACTATATCAGCAAATGTAACCTCTGATCCTGTATAAGGGACTGAGTCACTGTAGCCACTTACCGTCGCAGCTGAAAGTGATCTAGGAAGTATCTTAAATTCCACTTTTGCAGTTCCGGCATAATTGCCTTTTCCTGTGATGACTGCGTATGCCATCTGGTCATCCGTGGTCACATTCGTATTTGCCGAGTATGTGATCTCGTAATCAATACCCACATTTAACTGTGTTCCATCAGCAGTGCTGACAGATACTGCAGGTGTCACAGGCTTTCCTGTGTATGTCTGATCCTCTATGGCAGATATGACCGCATCAGCTATGTCTGCCTGAGTTATCTTAAATGTATCTGTAATGCTTCCCTTGTAATTGCCAGTACCTTCTATTATTACTACTGCAGTACCGACATTCACATTCTTGTCGTATGAAACTGTGTAATCAGTTCCTGATATAAGGGTTTTTCCACCAAGGACAACCTTCACATCCGGTGTGATCTCCCTGCCTGTATATACCTGATCCTCTACATACACATCTGCATCTGTGATGGTTCTCTCAGTTATATTGAAGCTTCCGCTCACACTGCCTGTATAGTTTCCTATACCTGTTACAAGGAATGATCCCTTGCCAACCTTTACATTATTGCTGTAGCTTACCTTATAATCCTTGCCCTCAGTGAGCACGCTGCCCTTGTATGAAACCTTGACAGCAGGTGTCAGGGCAGTGCCCTGATATACGGCATCTTCCGCAGTTGCAATAGCTCCTGACAGGTCATCTGCCACGATCTCAAATTCACCGCTTACACTGCCTGTATAGTTTCCTGTAGTCTTTGCTGTAACGACAACTGTTGCTGTTCCCACGTTCACATTGTCTGTACATGCCACGTCAAAGCTGTCCATATCAGTTATCACCACATCATCTGAGATGACTATTCCGCTGATAAGTGGCTGCTGTGCTTTTCCGGTGTATACAAGTCTGTCGCTGTCAAGTTTCAGGCTGCCCTTTGATACGTCAAATGCGTTTATCGTGAAGTATACAGTCTTTGTTCCTGAATAATAGCCCATACCTGTGATTATTATCTTGGCTGTTCCGACATTTATATTGTCCTCATAAGCCAGTGTATAATCAGTGCCTTCCTTAAGGCTTATTCCTGAACATACCACATCTACAGATGGTGTTATGGCTTTGCCCATGTTGTAGATCTGCGCCTTAACTGCTGAAACTGTAGCAGTGCTGATGTCAACCACGCTTCTCGAAATTGAGAAGTATACTGTCCTGCTTCCTTCGTAGTTTCCTGTTCCTGTTATGACTGCCTCTGCTTTATCCGTCACATCTGTGTTGTTTGCATATGTTACGGTGTAGTCCTTTCCTGATACGAGAACAATGCTTCCGTTCTTCACAGTCACCTCAGGCTTTATCTCACTTCCGGTCCACTTCTGTCCCGGTATCGGAGCGATATCACAATCGTTTATATCTGCCTTTGTGATCTCAAATCCTACCGTCTGCTCTCCGCTGTAGTTTCCTATACCTGTGAACTTTACAGTGGCCTTGCCGACCTCAATGTTATCTGTATAGGTAACAACATAATCTACATTCTCGGTAAGTTTTACATCACCGATCTTCACTTCATATCCTGACAAAGTCACATTCTTTCCTGTGTATCTTGCACTCTCAGGAATTCCACTTATCACTGCTGCCGTAAAGTCAGCCGGAGTGATCTCAAATGTCACCGTCTTACGGCCTGTGAAATTGCCATAACCTGTTATGACGGCCTTTGCCTTTTTCGTCTGTGTTGTGACATTTATATTGTCGCTGTACTCTACCTCAAAGTCTGTTCCCCTCTCAAGGACAGTGTCTCCGAGTTTTACAGTTACATCAGGCTTTATCTCTGATCCTGTGTAACTTACAGATTCAGCTATCTCAACGTCACATGCAGATATATCCATCGCTGTTATCTCAAATGATTTCTTTACCTGGCCACTGTGGTTATGCTTTCCTGTGACGGTCACATATGCAGTGCCCTTATTTACATTTGATGTGTACTCTGTATCGTACTCTGTAGCCGGAAGCACCTTGCCGTCCAATGTGACAACAACCTCCGGTGTGAGCTCTTCACCTGTGTATACCTGATCTGCCACAGTGACAACCGCTGTGCCTATGGACTTTGCCGTGATGGCAAATGAACCCTTCACAGTTCCTGTATAGTTGCCGGTTCCTGTGACAAGCACCAAAGCCTTGCCCACATTTATATTGTCTGAATACTCTACTGTGTAGTCAGTTTCAGCTGCGAGCTTGCGCTCTCCAACATATACCGTCACTGCCGGTTTAAGCTCTGATCCTGTATATACCTGATCTGCTGCCTGAACCTTTGCCGCTGATATATCTGAAGCTGTTATAGTGAACTGACCATTTATAGTTCCCTTGTAATTGCTGTTTGCTCTGGCAGTTACAGTTACATCTGCCTTTCCTGCCTTCACATTGTTGCTGTATGTCACATCGAAATCACTTCCAGGTGTGATATCCATACCTCTCACAGTTATACCTGTAACCGCCGGCTTTATCTCGTCACCGGTATATCCATAACTGTCATTCTCAAGGGTTATCTCTCCATCTGATATGTCGAGCTGTGTGATCTCAAAGTTTGTAGTAACCACACCCTTGTACTCACCGGTACCTGTAACTGTGATAGTTGCCTTTCCGGCATTTTTGTTATTCTGGTATGACACAATATATGCATCCTCTGGAAGGAGTTCTCCTCCGAGAGAGACAGTGACTGCAGGCTCTGTAGCACCGGCAGGATTATATTCAACCGGAACCTTATCAGTTATTGCTATAACTGCCTTGCTTATGTCTATAACTCTCTTTGATATTGCAAATGTCTTTGTGACTGTTCCTGTGTAATTGCCCTTACCTGTTATAACGGCCTTTGCCATGGAATCAGCAGTTGTTACATTTGTGTTGTTATCATAGGTTATGTCGTAATCCGTTCCCTCAGCAAGAGTTGTCTGTCCATCGCGGACCTCAACACCTGGAGTAAGCGGGCTGCCTGTATATATCTGACCTTCTATGTCAGACACAGCACACTTCTCTATAGATCTCGCTGTGATCGTAAATGTTACACTCACACTTCCAGTATAGTTGCTTCCATCCGCTGCGGATATTACAACCTCCGCCTTCTTGTTGTCTGTTGACACATTCTTGTTGTTCTTATAGCTGATCACATAATCAGTGCCCGCTGTAAGAGTCCTTCCTGAGACGCTTACTGAGATACCGTCAAATGTTATAGCTGATCCTGTGTACTCACAGCTATCTTCAACGCCATCAACCACTGCATCTGCAAGACTTATCTTCTCGATGCTGAATTCAATTCTCTGCTGGGTCGCACTATCATAATTGCCCTTACCTCTTATGATAACTGCTGCCTTCTTGTCAGCCGTTGACGCCTGTGTATTGTTCTCATAGGAAACTGTGTAATCAACATCCTGTACAAGTTTTACATCGCCATCGCTCACTGTTATATCCTGTGTTACAGGTGATCCTGTATATGGCTTGTCAGCCACACCTGATACAGTGATGCCTTCTGCTGCTATGCTCTTAGGATTGATGGTGAATGAACCCTCTACGCTTCCGCTGTAGCTTCCCTGTCCTTTTACAGTGAACCTGCCCTTGCCGGCATTCGTCACTGAATCTTCTGTGTAAATTACCACATAATCTGTACCCTCTGTCAGAGTCTTGCCTCCAAGTGTAACAGTAACTGTGGTTGTGAGCGGCTTACCTGTATATGTGCGCTCAGCCGCCGTAACGACCGCATTTTCTATATCTGCCGTAACGATCGTGAAGTTCTTTGATACAGTTCCCGCATAGTTGCCAGTTCCCTTTACTATAACCTTTGCCTGGTCTGAGCACTCCTTGTTGTCTTCATAACCAACCGTGTAATCCTTATCCTTTACAAGTGTTACCCCTCCATGTTTTACAACTACTTCCGGAGCGATCTCACTTCCTGTATAAGTATACTCAGTGTTCTCAAGCGTCACATCATCATCTGTGATGTTCGCTGCTGTGATAGCCGCTTTTATGGTAAAGCTTCCTGTAAAGTTCGTGTCTGCCTTTGCTGTGACAGTGATAGTAGCTGTTCCCGCTTTATCAGTGTCTGCCTGCGCTACAGTGAACTGAGTCATATCCGTGATCTCGTATGTCTTTCCGTCCACTGCCAGTTCAAATCCGTCCACTGTGAATGTCACTCCAGAAGGAGAATATTCACTGGAATATTTCTTTGATGTGGTCGCTGAAGCGATAGATCTAGGAAGTATATTGAAGTTCTTTACAACAGTTCCAACATACTCATTCTGTCCTGTCACCGTAACTGTGGCAGTTCCCACATTTATATTTCTCGCATATGTAACTGTATATTCTGATGCAGGGATCACTTCGCCGCCAACTGTCACCGTAACTTCCGGCTCAATGCTGTCGCCCATGTGATAAATCTGATCTTCTATATCAGCCACATTCTCATCGCCAAGTTTTACCACCTGCTTCACAATGTCAAATGTGAGTGTCTGGCTTCCCTTGTAATTTCCGGTTCCTGTGATAAGTACCTTAGCCTTTGATGATGCCGTAGTCACATTTGTATTGTTGCTGTAAGAAACAGTGTAATCCTTGTCCTTTACAAGAGTTCTGGAGCCATCCTTTACCGTCACTTCAGGCTCGATCTCTTTTCCTGTATATGTCTGGGCCTCTATGTCTCCAGCAGTGCATCCGCTGATATCCTTTCTGGTTATCTCAAATGCCACTGTCTTTGTTCCTGTATAGTTGCCCTTACCTGTTATGATCACTGTCGCAGATGTATCTGCGGTAGATGCATCAGTGTTATTCTTATATGTGATGCTGTAATCAGCAGTTGTAAGCTTTCTGCCTCCGACAGTCACTGTTATACCCGTGAATGTGATAGCTGATCCGGTATACTGAACGCTCTCTTCCACACCGTCTACCAGTGCCCCGGCTATAGATGCCGGAACGATGTTGAATTCAGCCTTTATCTCGCCCTTGTATACGCCCGCACCCTTTACTGTGATAGTTGCCGGTGCATCAGCTGTCGATACATTCGTATTGTCTGTATAATCTGATATTGTATAGTCCTTACCCTCTATAAGCTTTGTCTCACCGTATGTGATGGTCAGCTCAGGTTTGATCTCTGATCCTGTGTATGTCTGATCTTCAACAGGTGCTATCACAGCCTTGCTGATGTCCAGACCATTTATCTTGAAGCTGCCGCTTGCAGTGCCCTCATAATTACCGTTCTCCACAGCCGTTACAGTCACTGTAGCTGTACCTACGTTGATATTGTCCTTGTAGGAAACCTCATAACTGTCTTCCGGAACCACTGTTCCATCCTTGCAGGTAACAACAACCGCTGGTGTCTGTTCCTTTCCTGTATATGTGACATCTTCCGCAGTCACAGCCGCACCTGTAATACTCTTCTTATATATCACAAATGTCTGGCTCAGTTTTCCTGTGAATGAACCGCCGTCTCTGGCCACGACAGTGACAGTACCACTTCCTGCATTTGTATTTTCTCCATATGTAACATCAAATTCAGAGAAATCTGTGATGATCGTCTTTTCACCTGACGTAACTGAAGCAGGTGCCGGCTTGATCGCAGCTCCTGTGTATTCAAATGCACCTTTCTCAAGGACGAGTGTGTCATCTGAAATATCATATGGAAGTATCTTGAATGTGTAGGTGATAGTTCCCTTGAATCTGCCCATACCTGTCACGGTAAGTGTGGCAGTTCCCACATTCTTATTGTCTGTAAATCTGTAGGAGTAATCCTCCCTTGCCACCATCTCCACGCCGTCATAGCTGAGTGTGAACTTTGGTGATATATCGATTCCAAAGTTGTATGTCTGATCTTCAAGTCCTGTTATCGATATCTTGTCATTATCCTCAATATTGATAAATTCCTTTGTTATCTGGAATGTCTTTGTAACATTACCTGTATAATGATCTCCCTTACCACTTACAGTGTATGAAGCTTCTCCGACATCAGTGTTGTTGCTGAAGGTCACGTCATAATCAACACCCTCTTCAAGTACGACATCTCCGTGATATACCTTTACAGCAGGTGTTATGGCTTCGCCAGTCCACTGCTGATCAGGAATAGGATCAATGGTACACGAATAGATATCTCTCTTGGATATCTCAAACCTCATAACCTTCTGGCCGGTGAAGTTGCCTATACCTGTAACCGTTACAGAAGCCTTCTCACCAGAACCTGTGACTTCAAGGTTGTTAGCATATTCAACCGTGTAATCAACACCCTTTGTCAGAGTGTAATTCTTGCTGTTCCAGTATCTTGTTATAACGATCGCAGGCTCGATCTCTGATCCTGTATACTCCTGTGTAACGTCCGCATTTGTTATACTCATACCGTTTCCGGTTGCTACTATAGATACTGGTGTTATCTTGAACAGCTTTGTCACCGATCCGGTGTAGTTGCTGCTCTTTGCTGTGATGATGACCTCAGCCTCATCAGTTACGTCCGTATTGTTCTTAAACTCAATGGTGTAATCAACGCCCTGCGAAAGTTCATTTGAACCGTTCTTTATAGTCACTGCCGGCTCGATCTCAAATCCCATCTCGTATGGAGCGTCTTCTATATCCTGTATATCACAGGCTTCTATAGGCTTAGGAATAATATTGAACTCAAGAGTCTTTGTTCCGCTGTAGGATCCCATTCCCTCTATCTCTATAGTAGAAACTCCTACATTTATATTGTCCTTTCTTGTCTTGACAACATAGTCCTTATCCTCTTTGAGTGTATAATCACCATTTGTGATGGTGAGTGTAGGCTTGATCTCTGATCCTGTGTAATACTGATCAGGAATCTCTGCATAATCCAGCTTCGCCATCTCTCCAGCCGGAGCAGTGATAACTATCTGGAATATCCTCATGCCGGTAAAATATGGTGAAGATGCTGCAGCACCGCTTATGACCATATTGTATGTACCTGGCTCTGTATACAGGTTCATAACCTTGTAATCAACTTCATCCTCAAGAACCATTCCATTGTATGTAACAGTTATGTCTGGCTTTATCGGTGATCCTGTATATTCATAGTTTACTTTGTTTCTCGTCAGGATGACATCATCTGCGCTGATATCCTTAGCCGCAATGGTGAAAGTCTTAGTCACATTTCCTGCGTAGCCTCCAATACCGGTAAATGTAACTGTTCCTGTATCCCTCGGAGAAAGGTTCGCACCGTATGACACTGTGTAGTCAGTTCCCTCGACCAGCTCAGTTCCATTGTATGTAAGTGTGACTTCCGGCTTGATCTGTGATCCCGTATAAGTCATCTTTCCTATATCCGGAATAGTGACATCTGTCATTCCGATCTTACTTGTCGAGATGGTAAACAGACCCGTGGCTGTTCCCTTGTAATTGCCCTTACCAGCTATAGTGATCCTGGCAGCACTTCCAAGTTCAACATTGTTCTCATATCCTGTGATCTCGTAGTCCTGACCCTCCACAAGAGTAGTATTGTTAAATGTTACCTTTGAAGGAGTCGGTTTTACCTCCGATCCTGTATATTCCACCGGATCAACGGATATAACCGCTGGGGATATGCTTGTGGCAACCACATTGAACGTGCCAATTTTCGTTCCGGTGTAGTTGTTAGTTCCGGTAAGCTTAAAATTGTGCTCGCCCACATTGTAGTCCTTCGCAGCCCTATAATCTGAGAAATCAAGAACATAATCATCATTGTCCAGAGACAGCGTGGTTCCAAGATCAGGATCCTTTACTGTTACTGTAGGTGTAACAGCTATGGCAATATTGTTTGCTGTGTTATATACCGCATCCGTAGCTGTCAGTTCAAGATTGTCAACAGGCTTTGGCGCGATGTCAAAGTTTACAGTCTTGGATCCTGTATAGGAACCCATTCCTGATATTGTCACGCTTGCTTTGCTCTTTGCTGTGGTTGCATTTTTATTGTTAGAATAATAAGAGATCTTGTAATCCTGATCCTTTACAAGGGTAGTTCCCTTATATGTAACAACAGGCTCAGGCTTCTTATATGTATTGTCATATACAAGCTGGCTGTCGATCTCTACATCTGCATCTGCGATATCATTTACCGTGCTTCCCTTTTCAAGGATGGTAAATGTCTTTGTAACTGTTCCCTCAAACCTGTTGGATGCTCCAGTTATGGTAATAGTTGCAGTTCCGGGATTGGTGTTGTTTGAGTATTCAACCTTGTACTCATAATCAGCCGCTCCTACATCTGCATAATCCATCAGAGTCTCATTGTTCGTAGGATCTATGATCTCAACCTTTGGGGTTATAGGCTTTCCTGTGTATACAAAACTTTCGCCCTCTATGTTTATGATCTGATCTGAAAGCTTTGCCGGTGTGATTCCGAAATAGATATCAAAGTATTCGTCATCTCCACCTATCGCATAGTTACCATTCGCAACAGGGTATACCGTTACCGTCGGGCCGTTACCCATATGCTCATTGATAACCTCTGACGCCTCATCGACATTTATATAGTAAAGGGTATAATCCTTACCCTCAGTAAGGAATGGACCTGTCGCCGATGAACGCACATATATCTTAGGGAATACACCACCCGCCTGATATGTGTAATACTTTGCTGTATTCACACTATATCTGTCTGTGGATGCTGTTCCATCAAGATAGAACCACGCCTTGCTGGTTATGGTCTTCTTTCTTATCTGGAATGTACAGGTAAGTGTACCGGTACAATTCATATCCGGATTACCGGTCACTATAGCTGTTGCCGTTCCCGCATTGATATTGTTCTCGTATGTTATCGTATAATACGATGATGCCAGGGCGGTTGTTCCGGCCGTGTCACCGATCTTCTTTACACCGATATTGCTGTCGATCTTGATCTCACTACCTGTATATATCTTGCCGTTTGGAAGATTCTTCAGGTAACAGTAATATCCATCTGCATTCAGATCTATCGCTGTCGTATCAGCAAGCTGTGCTGTGTCGTCAGCATCGGTCGGGGTCGCAGTCACCTCCCCTCCATCTGCGGCCAACGCCTCCGCAAATCCACCAATTGCGATATCAGTCTGAAATAGCACAGACAACGCCATAATAAATGACATGATAAACGCAATCATTCGTCTACATCTGATTCTTCTCATAAATTACTCCCTGCCTTTCTTTTATAGTTATACTCTGTCAGACAAAAGTGTCTGATAGCCCTATTTATAGAAAATTTTACCAAAAATCAATGTGTTATTCAATGAGTTTTATGAATTATTCACGGAATAACATAAAAGGACTTTTACAGTTCTCCTGTAAAAGTCCTTCTATTCTGTCTATATTAAGTATCTGTATGTGTTACTTTCTGATCTTCTTATATGATAAGGCAAGTGCACCAAGTGCGATCACGCCAATACCGATATATATAGGAAGTGCATCTCCTGTCTGTGGAGCCTTTCCCGGATCAGCAGTATTGCTGTCACCTGGAGTCTGGTCTCCATCATCGATATCTATATCATCCTTTACAAACACTGCGAACTGTCCCTCAGATGGGAACTTTGCAAGCAGCACACCATTATCTACGCTGCACTCTATCTTCTCCCAGGCACCGCCTGTAGGAAGGAATCTCACCTGGACATCCATATCCGCGGTGATGGCAGCTCCCTTTATCTTGGTTGTCTCTATATCAGAGAAATCGTAGTCATCAATGGCTGTCACTGAAAATACTGCCAGTGTGGAATATCCTGTAAGAGCAGAATCTCCAAGAACCTTTGCAGGCTCCTCACCCATCATCAGGTCATATATGTCAGGTATAGATGTGTCAGCCTCTGACACCAGTATGTTGGATGAATCAGTCTCATATCCATTGTCCGGACTGCCATTCGCAAATGCTGTCGTTCCATACATAACTGTCATGACCAAAGCCAAGGCCATAGCAAGGATCCTTGATCTCATCACGTTTAACTTCCCCATTTTTACTCTCATATCTTACTCTCCTTGTATACCCCGGCATCCAATCCCAGATGCCACCTTATATCCAGATAATACCATGCCGCCCCCTGCCAGTCAATTGTGCAACATTACATTTTTTCCTGTCAAAACTATCTGCCTATAGAGTCAGAAGAGACCTTTACAGCCTGGACAAGCCACCTTTTTCCATCCATTCCACAACATGTTGAAAGTGTCAGCACATGGCTATCAATATCTACCTTATCGTCATTTTTAACAGTACCCGTGTCAAATTCCTTGTCAAATATGCCGTCCAGATACCGCTTTCTCACCTCTTTGTCCGAGAAATCATTGTATGTAAATATGTGTCTGTCATTTGTTCTGTACGCCGCAAAAACATGATATGTGAGAACTTTTCCGGGAAGGTACACGTATATATTCCTGTTTTTCTCCCAGAACGAATCGTCCTCATAATTGTGGAGCGTCTTGAACATCGTGCCGCTTGACATGTTATGTCCATATATCACCGTATCAAAATCTGTGAACTCTTTGCTGTTTGCCGAATCCACAAACAGTGATCCATCCGGGCTGTAATTGCCATCTGCATCATGAGACAGATAGTAGCTGTTGTCCCCGCCCTGCATGACGGGATAATTCACGTCAGTTCCCGGGATATAAAGCCATGCACATATATCTTTATTGACAGACCTGAGCGCTGTAAAATCCACCTGGAGATCTGGATAATCCGGATCAGTCACAGCTTTTTCGGTATCAGCTTCAGTCTCCGTTCCGGTGCTTTCTGTCGTCACCATAGACTGTAGTTTCCGGTTCACCTTCTGGCTCCGGACATGACCTATGACATACCTAACTATCAAGAACGCACAGCATATACATACCACCGCAGAACACACAAATACTATCCGCCACACATTCCTGTGAGATGCCCCTGTATTATCCTCTCGATCCGGTGTACGATCAATGCCGGCGGCATCTATTGAATTTCCAGGCGGCTTTTCCTTTTGATATGGCGTTTCCGGTGTATGCATATCCCCGCTTTTATTATTTTCAGCAAGGACCTTCTCCGCCAGAGCGATGGCTTCCGCTATTTCTTTTTCAAATGATCCATCTTCCATATCATCAGTCATCCTTCTCATAAAAAATATCCAGCATCATCTGTGCCAGGCTTTCACTATCCACGATATATTCATCATAATAGTTCTCTCTCCGGTACTTCCCAGGCAGCTCATATATGTCACCTTCGCCAAGATCAGCTTTTTCAAATTCCCTTGCAAGGTACAAAAGCTCCGAAGTCTTCAGGTCCGTCGTAACCATGGCTGTAAGCGATCTATACACTTTCCAGAGTTCTGACACATTTTCCCCAAGCTTCTGTCTCATAGCCTGACACCACAAAAGCACATACTGTTTCTGTCTTTCCATGCGGGCGCTGTTTGTTCCGATCTCTGAGGAACCACTGTTTCTCTCTGTGACATAATATACAGCCTGTTCATCAGTCAGCGTCAATCTGTCGCCCTTATGTATACCGGCCTTCTCCACATCCTCCACCGCAGTCAGCGTCACACCACCAACCAGTCTGTTAAGCTCTGCTATATCATCAAAATCTATGGACACACAGCCATGTATCGGAATATCCATCATAAGCCCAGACACGGTAAACTTCGTAAGCTCACATCCATCCACCTCATCCCTGCCAAATGAATACGCAAGGGCTGCCTGCACATTCTGGGTTGTTATATAATCCCCCGCCACGCCAAATACCTTGACCGGCGCAATGGAATCCCTGTTTATGCTGATACACTTCACGCTGTGATTCCTGCCGTTTATATTCACCAGCATGAGTGCATCCCCCTGTCCGACCGTATTCTCCAGGCCTCTCGCATCCACTCCTATAACAAGTATATTGATGCTGTCTGTATCATATCTATAGTGGTGGCCGCCGCATACCACATCTCCGTCATCATCTGCTGTCATCCTGGCAGAAGTTAGATCCGGCGTCTGCCCGCGGGCTGCGCTGTAAAGTTTATGTTTTCCTGTCCACAGTATCAGAGCAGGAAATGCAGCCAGTATAACAACTGCCAGCACCACCGCTGTCACGATCATCTTTTTCTTTTTCCCGGATTTTCTCTCCTGCTCCACCTTTTGAATTTCCTCTCCTAAAAAGCGGCACGGATTATCCGTGCCGCTTTGATATATACTATGTGATCTTTCCGCTATATTCTATACAGCTTCTTTGTTGTTATGCATACAGAGGGTACTTCTCAACAATACTCTTAACAAGTGCCTCGGCCTTCTCCTTGTCATGATCAAGCACTGCTGCCTTGATAGCCTCAGCTATAACCTCCATATCAGCCTCATCAGCACCTCTTGTTGTCACTGCAGGTGTACCAAGTCTGATTCCACTTGTGACAAATGGAGACTTAGGATCATTAGGAACTGTGTTCTTATTAGCTGTGATGTGTACCTCGTCGAGAAGCTTCTCAACTTCCTTACCTGTAAGTCCAAGTCTCTTAAGATCCATGAGCATGAGGTGATTGTCTGTACCGCCTGATACGATATCAAATCCTCTTGCCATAAGAGCCTTTGCAAGGGCTGCTGCATTCTTCACTACCTGCTCCTGATATGCCTTGAACTCAGGTGTGAGAGCTTCCTTGAAACATACAGCCTTACCAGCTATTACATGCATAAGCGGACCGCCCTGGATTCCAGGGAACACTGCCTTGTTGAAGTTGAATTTCTCGTTGATCTCGTTGCTGCACATGATCATTCCTCCACGTGGTCCGCGGAGAGTCTTATGTGTTGTTGTAGTTGTAACATGTGCATATGGGATTGGGCTCATGTGAAGTCCAGCTGCCACAAGGCCTGCTATATGTGCCATATCTACCATAAGATATGCACCGACCTCATCAGCTATCTCTCTGAATCTCTTGAAATCAATAGCTCTTGCATATGCTGAAGCACCAGCAACGATAAGCTTTGGCTTGCACTCTTTTGCGATTTCAAGAACCTTGTCATAATCTATGAATCCATCGTCATTTACACCGTAAGGAACGCAGTTGAAATACTTTCCTGACATGTTGACCGGTGAACCGTGTGTAAGATGTCCGCCGTGATCAAGGTTCATACCCATGAATGTATCTCCTGGTTTAAGTATAGCGAAAAATACTGCCATATTGGCCTGTGCTCCTGAATGCGGCTGTACGTTTACGTACTCACAGCCAAACAGCTCCTTTGCTCTCTCCCTTGCAAGATCCTCAACTACATCTACATACTGGCATCCGCCATAATATCTCTTTCCAGGATATCCCTCTGCATACTTATTTGTAAGGTGGCTGCCCATAGCTGCCATAACTGCCTTTGATACAATATTCTCGGAAGCGATAAGCTCCAGGTTGTTATTCTGTCTGTTAAGCTCATCTGTCATTGCTGCCGCTACTTCTGGGTCTACCTTTGTTATCTCATCAAAACTGAACATCTATATTACCTCCGTCAAAAATTTACCCCTATTATACTCTTAATCTGAGGATTATTTCAACTGAATTTCTTGTAATCCTGTTTTTGTAAATATAAAGCGCATTTATTTCTGATTATATAAACCTATCTCTGTATGTACGTTTAATGGATATTTATATGTCACCGCACAAAAAACACCCTCCTGCCGGACTTTTACGGTAAGAGGGTGTTTCCTGCAATATATATGATTTATTAGTTTTTAATGTCTGCTTATAAAGTGCAGATCACTCATTTTTTGCAATAAGATCTGAGCCGTCATAGTCTATCACTATTGCCGACTGTGTGCTCACACTGCCTGCAAGAATCATCCTTGCAACCAGAGTCTCGACATTCTTCTGCAGATATCTCTTTAATGGTCTTGCACCATATACCTGATCATATCCCTGATCGACTATGTGACGCTTTGCACTTTCTGTGAGCTTTATCCTGATCTCCTTATCAGCCAGTCTGCTGTTGAGATCTGCCACAAGAAGGTCAACGATTCCGTCAATGTTCTCCTTTGACAACGCTCTGAACGTGATGATCTCATCAATACGGTTAAGGAATTCAGGTCTGAATCTGCTCTTAAGCTGTGCCATTACACTGTCTTTCAGCTCATCAGTGATCTCGCCGCCGGCAGCCGCAATATCTGCGCCGCCTATATTCGATGTCATAATGATGATGGTGTTCTTGAAATCCACGGTTCTGCCCTGTGAATCCGTGATACGTCCATCATCAAGCACCTGAAGGAGCACGTTAAACACATCAGGATGTGCCTTCTCAATCTCATCAAAGAGCACAACTGAGTACGGTTTTCTACGAACAGCCTCAGTGAGCTGACCGCCTTCATCATATCCCACATATCCTGGAGGCGCTCCTATGAGCCTTGACACACTGTGCTTCTCCATGTACTCACTCATATCGATACGCACCATATTCTGTTCATTGTCAAACAATGCCGCTGCAAGGCTCTTTGCAAGCTCTGTCTTACCTACACCGGTTGGTCCAAGGAATATAAATGAACCTATAGGCTTGCTCGGATCCTTTATTCCTGCCTTTGATCTGATTATTGCATCACTTACATACTCAACAGCCTCATCCTGTCCGACTACTCTCTTTTTAAGCTCATTTGCCAGGTTAAGAGTCTTGCTCTTCTCACTCTCTGTAAGTTTTGCAACAGGTATTCCTGTCCACTTGGACACGATCTTGGATATCTCTTCCTCCGATACGACTTCATGGACAAGCTCTCTCTCCTTATCCGAAGCCTTGGCCTCTGCCTCGGCAAGTTCCTTCTGGATAGCAGGAAGTTTGCCATACTGAAGCTCTGCGGCCTTGTTCAGATCGTAACTTCTCTGAGCAGCCTGTATGTCCGCCTTGACCTGTTCCATCTCTTCCTTAAGTGTTCTGATCTTCTCAACTGCGGCTTTCTCATTTTCCCATTTTGCCTTGAGGGAATTTGCCTGATCCTTGAGCTCTGCAAGCTCTGCCTGAAGATCTGCCAGCCTCTGCTTTGACAGATGATCTTCCTCCTTCTTGAGGGCAGTCTCCTCGATCTCAAGCTGCATGATCTTACGTGTGATCTCATCCACCTCAACCGGCATGGAATCGAGCTCCGTCTTGATCATGGCACAGGCCTCATCCACAAGGTCTATGGCCTTATCAGGAAGGAATCTGTCTGTTATATATCTGTTCGACAGCACTGCTGCACTTACCAGCGCACCATCTGATATCTTGACTCCGTGGAATACCTCGTATCTCTCCTTTATTCCTCTGAGGATCGATATGGTATCCTCAACCGTCGGTTCATCCACCATGACCGGCTGGAAACGTCTCTCAAGAGCCGCATCTTTTTCTATATACTGTCTGTACTCATTAAGTGTTGTGGCACCTATGCAGTGAAGCTCGCCTCTTGCAAGCATAGGCTTTAACATATTGCCCGCATCCATTGCTCCGTCTGTCTTACCGGCTCCGACGATCGTGTGAAGCTCATCTATGAACATGATAACTTCGCCCTCTGACTTTTTCACCTCATCCAGTACATTCTTAAGTCTTTCCTCAAATTCACCTCTGTACTTTGCACCTGCCACAAGAGCACCCATGTCAAGTGCAAATATCTTCTTGTTCTTCAGACCTTCCGGGACATCTCCACGGAGTATTCTCTGTGCCAGTCCCTCAACAACTGCAGTTTTACCTACACCAGGCTCACCGATAAGTACAGGGTTGTTCTTGGTCTTTCTTGAAAGTATCCTGATCACATTACGGATCTCTGCATCACGGCCGATGACAGGGTCTAGCTTCTGCTGCCTTGCCCTCTCAACCAGGTCATATCCGAACTTCTCCATAGCCTCATACGAGCTCTCAGGATCGTCACTGTCAACCTTATGATTACCTCTGATCTCAGCCAGTTCCTTTAAGAAATCATTTCTGGTAACTCCCCATCCTTTGAGTAGTTCTTTTACATCAGGATCAGCCTTGCCGACCATACCCAGGAACAAATGCTCAACCGACACATATGTGTCACCCATCTGCTTTGCTTCCTTCTCAGCCTGAATGAGTGCTTTAGAGAAATTGTTTCCGGCATACATATTGCCACCGCTGACCTTCGGCAGCCTTGCCAGTTTATCCTCTACCGCATTCACAGCACCAGTCACATTCACGCCCATCTTCTCGAATATCTTGGCTATCAGACTGTCATCTATCTCAAGCAAGCCAGCCAAAAGGTGCATCTGCGTAAGCTCCTGATTGTCATACTCCAAAGCCTTTTCTTTGGCCTTTTCTATGACTTCCAACGATTTACGTGTATATTTATCCATCTCCATAGCTGTTTACCTCCTTATTCTTGATACATCATTTATATTATTTAAGGGAACTGATATTTTATACCACTTCCCTTGTCTGATGATAATATAGCACATCTGTTAGCACTCGTCAAGCACGAGTGCTAACATTTTGTTAAAAAATTTGTGAAGCCCATATTACAGGGCTTCACAGACTTATTTCATGGTTATTTTTTATCTCTCTTTCTTGTAGGCAACCACGCCGGCAGCTCCGAGAAGACAGACTGCCATGAGCATCATAAGCCATGCCACATTGCTGTCATCTCCGGTGTTCGGAGCAGCCGCTGTAGTCTTTGATCCTTCGGTAGTTGTCTGCGCCGTTGATGCCGCATCTGTTGTTCCCTCTGTGGTCTGCTTTTCTGTTGATACAGCCTCAGTTGTCTGTTCTCCCGTTGTCTGCTCCTCAGTTGTAGCAGCTCCTGTTGTAGGCTCTTCTGCCGTCGGCTTTTCTGTCGTTGGAACCTCCGTAGTGACATCTCCTGTCGTAGGTTCATTTGATGCCGGAACTTTGCCCTTTTCAACTACAACCTTTACAGCAGGGGATGCATAGTAATTTTTCATCTCACTGTATCTCACGTAATAACTTCCATCCGCAAAGTGCACGTAATTGCCAACGCCATCCCCATTCTTTACTGAAAATACACAGTCCTTGTCCATAAATAACTTTTCAAACCAACATGACGAGCCGTTAAGTGTTACATTTGAGCCATTCTTTATACTCATTCCGTCATCAGTCATCCAGCTGAGCATATCCGTATATATATTGGCATTTGACACCGTGAGCAGAGCATTTGTAAAATTAACATTTCCATTTGATATGGAAGCAGTTAAAGTACCATTCATTATGTATAAAGAATAATCAACATGCAGCATCTGAAGTGTGACACTTTTTTGTTGAGATCCAATATGATATGCTTATTATCCTCGCCCTGATCATATCCTATGACAAGATCCGGCTCGTTTATATCGCTAAGTATACGTATTGTATATCCATTTCTACACGCAACAAACGCTTCCGGCAGTGTCGCATATGCTCCAACCTCTGTTCCTTCACCATCGACAACAACTGCCACATCTCCCTCTGCAGCCAGGACCAGAAGAGTGTCCTTCACTGAAAACATCACCACAGCAAGGATACATACCGTGATAAGCCTCGTCAATAATCTCCTTGTTTTCATATTTCTCCCTTTCCTTTCTATAAAACCCGTTCATTTACAAAATAAATCTGATAATTATACTATAGATATCAAATAAGGCAAACTAGCCAAACGATTAGTTTACCCCTTATCTCAAGATAATTTTCACAAAACTCAAACCCAAAATCATTCACTCAGATATACACTCAGCGAACTGTCAATGGATTCCACCGTTTCGTCGATGCTCACGCCGTCTTCAAGATAGGCAGGTATCTTATCCCTTATCATACTGCGGACTCTCACATCCGGATTCGACGTTGACTTTAACTGCCTCAGCTTATTTATATAATCCTCTAGATATTCATCAGTACGCCAATATGCCCAATTCATATAATCGTTTCCACCCACATTTACAATGCCTCCGGGAGTTCCCATCTCAAGTGCCATCTCGTTTACCGCTCTCACGCCATCCATATTCACCGGATTGCCACACTCCACTCCGTAATACAGCTTCTGCATATCCGAACTGAACATATCCTTCACAAATCTAATCGCCACATCCTTTTTTTCATCCTTATTATTTATTGCAAAGATGGTATTTGGCACATATACAGCACCATCACCATTTCCCCACAGTTCATAGTCATAGCCCTCATTTACCGTATTTGCCTCATTGCCTGCCATACTGTCTTCTTTTATGCTGTAGAAATACTGTGACTCAACTGTTGTCTTCATATTTACAAGAGCAAATCTTCTGCCTGACCACTCCCGGTTAAACAGAGGACTCATGTAAGCAGTATTAACCGTCTTTTTTGTCTGTTCGCTATACGTTCCAAATTCGTTAGTCCATTCATCAATCTGTTCCTGCGTTGTTCTATCCATGCCTGAATCGTATAACTCTTTAAGATCCTCAAGAAATTTTCTTAGCATATTCTCGTCATAGGCACCATGTAGATCTACTATATCTGCCGCATATAATGGATATAATGTGTCAAAATAGCATTCCCAATAGTAAAACGACATATCGCTGCCGAATTCCGGACTGTCCAGCCCGTTCATGTAAGTCACAAGCGACTGTATATTATCCACACCATTTATCTCATCCTTTGGACCCACAAGTGCGGTAAATGACTCATATGCCGGCACCGCATATATTGAATTGTCATCATTTCTGTATGTATCCATCACTGTCTCAAGGCAATCAGGATTCTCATTTTTTATCTCTTCCACTACCTGGGACAGCTCCATGAGAACTCCGGTATCCTCATAACTCTTCACATTCAGTCCATCCATGATGATCACATCCGGCCCCTCTTTTGCCAGCAACTGGGTGTTGAGTGAATTTATCGCCTCGCTCTCTGATATGCCATTTGTATCATCGATGCCCCATACATACTCTACTGTCATATCTGAGTGGGAACCTTCATACCAGGATATCATGTTCTCATATGCCTCTGAATAATACAGCGAGTACAGTGTAACCGTGGAATTTTCCTGTACGTCCTGGCCAGACTCCTGATCCGCATACACATCCGCCGCAGAATACACGATTATATTCTTCCCACTTTCCTGTTTCCCCATAACAGCCACAAATGTATCCTTATCCTCTACCCAAAGCTCATACACTTTGTCACTGTCTTTTAACGAGGCAAGCCTTATCCCAAGTTTGTCAGATAATTTATATTCAAATAATCCCGTACCGAGCATCATGAATATCTGATCAGTATCTTCATCATACTTCATTATGTTGTTACAGCTGAGAGCATCATTTCCTTTTTCAGAAAAAGTTCTCTCCATACCTTCTGCCATTGCATCGTCAAATGAAGATATGTTTTCAAGCGTGCTTCCATCGGCCACCGAATATACAGCAATATTTCTCTCTGCAAGTGCAACCAGCTTGTCACCTGCAATACATATATCAGTATAGTTCCCATCATCTATCGTGTATTTTATCTTTCCATCCATAGAGCAGCACTGTATAATACCACCTGAACAGCCTGCCACATAACTTTCTCCGTCCGCCGTCAGTCTGATGCTGTCTACATTTCCCTCTATTCCATCTGTAAGTATATCCGCCCTGCCATCAGATCCGGCCTTAACTATCCGGCTCACTATGCTGTCATCTTCTCGCACACTGCTCACAGCCAGATACAGGCTTCCATCATCATCTATATAAACCGCAGATATCATGTCATCACCAGACAACAGATCGTCCGTCTTCATCTTCTCCTGCCGGAACTCACCATTCAGGTCACTGCCGGTCAGCTTGACATAATCTCCATTTTCATCTTCTCCTATACAGATATATTCATCGCAGGCCTTTCCAAATCCGCATATCCTCCCAATATCCAATTGTGCCTTCTGATACTCCAGAAATGTTGCCACAGCATCATCTTCATCCGACGCACCGCCTGATCCACAGCCACAACACAACATAGAGACCATACAGACCAGCAATATAAGTCTAATATACTTCATACATACCTCCCACCTAATATTATGTATACAGTGTATCATCATCCCGCCGGTCGATTGTCTAAAAACAATCTAAATTAAATAAGGCAGAACCGACATTCTCATATATCGGTTCTGCCTTGATCTTATTCTATATAACATCTTAATGTCGGGCTATAATTCCTCACCATTTGTCTCTATGACTTTTTTGTACCAATAGAACGAATCCTTCTTGTATCTGTTCAGAGTTCCACTGTTCTCGTCTTCTTCCCTGTCAACATACACGAAGCCGTATCTCTTCTGATATCCGTTGAGCCAGCTGAGCAGATCTGTATATGACCACGTGCAATACGCAAGCACACGGCATCCATCATCACAGCTCTTCTTAAGTTCTTCTATGTGGTGTCTCAGATAATCTATCCTGTAAGGGTCGTGTATCTCTCCATCCTCAAACTTGTCAAATGCTCCGAGACCATTTTCAGATATAACTATCGGAAGATCATATCTCGACGTGATCTGTCTGCAGCACATACGAAGTCCCATAGGATCTATGGTCCAATCCCAGTCTGTGGTTGGCAGGAATTCATTTGCAGGATTCTTGTAAAGTCCCGGAACTCCCTGTACCTTTGCGGTGCCCTTCTTACCTGTCGTGTTCATCTCATGTATAGTTCCAACTCCGTCTATCGGATTGTATTCGGCAACACACGACTGGTAATAATTCACGCCCATAAAGTCGATAAGCGATGCAGCCTTTCTGAGTATATCCTCATCCCCTGGCTCCGTCTTAGGGGTCAGGCCCTTGCTGTTCAGATATGTGGCTGCTGCTCTTGGATAGCGTCCATACGCATACATATCCATCCAGTAGAAATTATTCAGATCATCATAGTCCATCTTTGCCATGGCATTCTCAGGCTTCCTGTCATACGCATATGCAGGTGTGTACGCAAATGATGAGCCAACCTTTGCATCAGGACAAATCTCCTTGAGTACGATCACGCTCTTTGCATGAGCCATGAATGCATGGTGGTTTACCTGATAGAACATCTTCTGGTCATCAACCTTTCCAGGGGGATGCATGCCCGCATTCCAGCCAAGTCCGGTAAATATATTCTGCTCATTCATGATGATCCAGTATTTCACCCTGTCGCTGTATCTCTCAAACAAGACCTTTGCATATCTTACAAAATCATCTACTATGCGTCTGCTCTCCCAGCCATGGTACTGCTCCTCCAGCGCCTGCGGCATATCCCAATGATATACAGTGACCATAGGAACTATATTGTACTTCACAAGTTCATTTATAAGATCATCATAGAACTGAAGTCCTTTTTCGTTCACCTCTCCATTTCCATCAGGAATTATCCTTGGCCATGATATGGAAAACCTGTACGTCTTAAGTCCCATATCAGCCATGAGAGCTATATCCTCTTTGTATCTGTGATAATGGTCAACCGCCTTATCACCTGTAGTTGCTTTAAATGTCTTGCCGGGAATCCTTACAAACTGATCCCAGTTGGAAGGGCCTTTTCCATCCTCATTCCATGCACCTTCAACCTGATAGGCTGCAGATGCACTGCCCCACAAAAAATCTTTTGGAAATCCATTTGATCTTTCAAAATACATAAATCATCCTCCATTAGTCAAACATCACAGACTTCCCAGTACATCTCCTATCTTGTCAGCGATCAGCAGATCTGCATTCCTGTCACTCTGAGTCGGTGACATATTGATAACAACCAGCTTTCTGCCCCTAAAGTACCTTATAAGCCCTGCTGCCGGATATACCACAAGTGATGTACCTCCAATTATCAATGTATCAGCCTGTGATATATATTCAAGAGCCCTGCTCATATTGTTGTCGTCAAGCGCCTCCTCATAAAGCACAACGTCCGGCTTTACGATACCGCCACATTCCTGGCATCTCGGAACACCCTCTGACTTTACGATATAATCCAGATCATAGAATTTGTGACATTTTTCACAGTAATTTCTGTGAACAGAACCGTGAAGCTCTATCACATTCCTGCTGCCAGCCATCTGATGAAGGCCATCTATATTCTGAGTGATGACCGCTTTCAACTTTCCCTGCTGTTCAAGTTCCGCCAGCTTCAGATGAGCCTTATTCGGCTTCGCATCTGCAAATATCATCTTATCCTTATAGAATCTGTAGAATTCTTCCGGGTTGCTCCGATAAAAGCTGTGGCTGATTATCGTCTCAGGCGGATATTTATATTTCTGATTGTACAATCCATCAACGCTTCTAAAATCTGGTATACCACTCTCTGTGGATACACCGGCCCCGCCGAAAAACACAATATTGTCTGATTCTTCTACAATCTTCCTCAGCTCATCAATCTTTTTGTCATCCATAAAAGCACACCTCCCTGCTTCTAGATCTATTCCTGTTTTGCTGTCACTTTGACCGTGATAGTGCTCTGGCTGTTCACTGAATAGTGATCGCCATCCGGAACATCAAGTGAGACTGTATTCTCACCCTCTGAAAGCTTTGATGCATCCACAGTGAGACTGAGCTTTTTCGCAGTGATCTTGGAAACTTCACTTGATATACCGCTCACTGTAATTGTGCTCTCACTTCCTGTCACGATCTCATAATCATATCCTGACTGTTTGTTCGTCAATGTTATATCGCTGGATGTCACAGAAATATTTCTTGTGACAGATTTCTCTATAGCTATCTTCACATTGATGTATGCACTGTCCTTTGTTACAACCACTCCATCAGGAAGATACTTTGATACGTCAAGAGTTGTCTCAACATCACTTGTACATCCGCTGATATCCACATCATTTATCTCCAGGCTGTTTATATCCTTTATGATTGCAGCGTCTCCACCTATATCTATCGTCTCTGGTACATAGGTTATGGATGCCACAGCGTATGCATCATCAGGTTCACCCTTCACGCTTATCTTTACAGGTATATTCTTCGTCTTGTATACAGGAACTGTCACAGATATAGATACCTCATCATATGATAAAGTCTTATCTGATACCTTCTCTCCATCGGCAGTCACAAACTCAGGAGTACAATTTGTCGTGATATCATCCTTTGCATCACTCGTGTTCACCGTGACCTCAGCCCTGTCAATACTTGACACAACGCTGGCCGCACCCTTAATGGTTATCAGGTTCGGAGCTGCTACACTGTTACCCACGGTATAGCCCTTTGCGACCTCTCCTGTTGTTACCACTGTAACCGGTATAGATACCGTCTTCTCATTCTCAAGCTCGACTGACATGACATTGTCAACAACTGTTATGCTGACTTTCTTGCCAATGCTGTTGTTGACTGCTGTAACCGTGATCGGCACCGCATTCGTTATGGATATCTTGGACATATCCGCAACAGCCTTAAAGTCCGATGCATCAAGGTCTGATACGATGGACTTTCTGCCTTTTACCACCACGTCAACCGTATCGTCTGAAGTTATGGTGAACAACTGATTTCTGCTCGTTATGGCATCAGTATTCACCAGATTGATCGGAACATTGCTTATAGTCTTGGTGACGGCCGAATCATCAATGTTCAGCACCAGCAGCCAGACCAGGAAACCAAGCAGCACAGCAAGCAGCTTAAGTCCTATATTGCTGAACAGCTTATTTTTTTTCTTCTTAACGCCCGTTGTATTATCTTTCATTGTCTTCAGCCTCCTTTCTGGAAGCTTTGTCCTTATTCTCTACTACAACTCTCTTTCTTCTCTTCTTAACCGGTCTGACACCTGAAGATCTGTGGATCTTCCTGCCATTGTAATCTTTGCAGAGGGTCTGCAGATGACTTCTCACGCCCTCTGTATCCAGATTTCTGAAAAGCTCACCACCCTGGGCTATCGATATGGAACCGGTCTCCTCTGAAACTATCAGCGTCATACTGTCTGAAACCTCACTGATACCTATACCTGCTCTGTGTCTGGTTCCAAGCTCTTTATTTATAGAATCATTTGCCGAGAGCGGCAGGTAACATGTGGCAGATACAACTCTGTTCTTACGTATTATCACAGCTCCGTCATGAAGCGGAGTATTGTGCTCAAATATATTCAGAAGCAGCTGGTTTGTCACAACGGCATCTATAGGAATACCCGTGTCAATATACTCACCGAGAGCGACTTCATTCTCAATTACTATCAACGCACCGGTTCTGTTCGCCGACAAAATCTGGGCGGTCTTCACAAGCTCATATATAGTCTTTTCTGACAAAATGCCATCATCCTCATTGTCTCGTATTATATAATTGATGATCTTTTTTCTTCCAAGCTGCTCAAGTCCTCTTCTGAACTCAGGCTGAAACAGTATCACCACAGCTATGATTCCCACGCTGAAAGCATTCTTCAAGAGATATAAGATTGTGTTGAACTGAAATACCGCTGCTATCGCTGTAAACAATGCTATGAGAACAATGCCCTTCAAGAGAGTCCAGGCTCTGCTGGTCTTGAACCAAAGCATTATCCTATATATGAAAAACGACAGAATGAGTATCTCAATTATATCTACCGTGCTCGGCATGGTTATATAAAACCAGTCAAAATATGTGGATATAAATGTTGCGATCTTATCCATATAATCCTCCTCTCTGTCTACTTATCGCCAGTTTCAATCTACAAAGTAATATGACCTGACAACTCTGTCAGGTCACATATACTCCCGTTTCAATGTATCTATCTTGTTGATCCCGTAACGGAATCATCTTTTCTCATATTGTTTGGTCTGCTGCCAGTCCCATTCGGTCTGCCAGATGCAGGTCTTGCCTGCGGTGTTTTCGCCGCCGGTGCCGGGTTCTTCTTTGCCGGTGCCTGTTTTGCTGCATTGCTCATAACCTTAGGAACAGCTTTCACATAATAATAATATTCATCATCCTCGAACTGCGTATTCTCGACACTCGAGTAATCCACAACCGTCTTGAAGAACTGAACAACTATCGCTGCAAGTATCGCAAGCACGCAGCCGATCAGAGCTCCTGCCAGTGATATCTCAACCTCCATAGAAAGTGTTCCGACAAGGAAAAGCACGATCTCGACAACACCACCGGTTATGATCGCTACATACCATGAATATGAAAATGACATTCTATATATGATATATGTGAGCACGATCACCACTGCAAATACTATGATAGTGAGCAGTAATGTCTTATCCTGTACCAGATGCTGGAATATGTACTTGTATCCCTCTATCATATCCTCCGAAGCAGTTTTCTCGCTGAGCGCCATGTAATCAACAGTGTATTTCATGAAATAATAGAATACACAGCCGAATGCCGCAGGTATCATTCCCGCAACTCCCGCGATCATTCCTGCAAGAAGAGGAACTATATATGGGAAATTGATAATGTAGAAAAATGGCATGAACATTATCAGCCATGATGCCTTAGGGAAAAATCTTATGTATACACAGTACATTATAATAAATATAACGACAAATGTAATTCCAAGTTCCAGATTGGCACTTGCGATCTGTGCACACGCATACACACCGCCAATGGCAAGTGTCAGTGATGCAGAAAGGAATGCACACACAAATGCTGCTGCCAGCACGATCACCATACTGCTTATCGTTGAATTATACCCTGTCAGATGCTCTATAGACCAGAACATCACAAATGCAAGAATAAACTTGCACAGTGGGGATACAAACTTATCATATTTACTGCAAAAATTCTTTATTCCGTCACGGAATCCCAGAAGTGTTGCCATGCTTACTTAGCCCTCCTCTTCTTTACAGGAGCCTGCGCCCTGTCTTCTCTCTCATAAAACTCTATCAGTTTCTTCAGATTCTGATTATACTTGATGAGTTTTGGCTTGGCCTTCATATAACGGTATGTGTAGATCACCCATGCAAACAGTGCAAAGCCGATACACACCACCGCATAACCGCCCACGATCATGCCCGCAAGCTTCAGATAATCAAGCTCAGTAAGTTTCTCAACTATAGATGCAAGATTATAATATATGTACGCAACTGCGACCACGACAAACAATACCGTGGAAGAAACTATAGTCTTCAGACAGTTGAGCTTCACATAGTCACTCTGAAAATATTTGCCCTTCTCCAGATCTTCCCGGCCCAGAGACTCTTTATACATGGCTATTCTGGTCATCAATATGACCTTCTCTTCATTAATCATTGTTCGTTCATATTCTCCTTATATTGGATATTCTGCCACAAATGACCACAACTAGCAGTATTATACCCCGCAGTCTGTCAATTCGCAAGTTTTATATTTATATTTAATTTCTATTAATGTGCCAAATCCCGCGAAATAACGCCACATCAAAGTCCATATATACTACCATGTCTGTCCGTCGTAGAACGAATATCCATCTTTATAAGCTTCATATGAGTCCATATCCTGATTTCGCTGTTCAAGTCCCTCATTCTGAATATCCTGAAGCTGCTTCTTTATCTGGTCATTTTTATCAGCCTCTGTCGTGTCCTCTTCCTTTTTATCGCTGTCCTTCTTGCTGTCTTTGTCCTTGTTGTCATCCTTTTTATCCTGGTCATCAGGCTGTGACTCATCCACCTGCTGCCTCAGCTGCTCTTCAAATTTGTCTATCTCATCCTTTAAAGTCTGTGCATCGCTGTTGTGCCCATTCTCATCTTCATCATGTGCGCAGCCATTTTTTAGAAGAGCCGACTTCGCCTCCTCAAGACGGTCTATCGTCTCATCCAGATTATCCTTTGTCACACTCTGGGGATCTATCTGTTTTACGATGGACAGGGCATAATTTATTCGCATCTCACAGTCCTTTGGCGTACCGGTATTCCACTTCAACGCACTCTTAAATTCTTCCTCTGCGCCCTTGTAGTCGCCCTGGCTATAATATATATCGCCTCTGTTGTAGTGGTATATGTAAGGCTGTGTAAAGCCGAGGAATGCGTTCACAGAACTGCTCTCATATATTCTCTTGTTGTATCTGTCTATCATCCGCTCACCGCATATATAATTGACAAGCAATGCCGCAAATGCCAGAACACTGACTATGCCTAAAACAGCCACTATTCTTTTTGCAATCTTCATTCCTTCACCCGCTTTACTGTTCTGATATCTTTACGTTTCTTTTCCTTATACTCCAGAATTCATATACCATAAGTCCTGCAAATGCAGCCACAAATATATAATATATGTCTGCGTATCCCCTGACCTGTCTGCTGTCAGAATCTCCGCCAGAGTTTTTCACAGCATCATTTACAACATCATCAAGCTTGCTCTGGCCGTCATTCATATTGATATATTTTATGCCGACATCACTGGCTATCTGCTTCAGATTATCCTCATCTATCTTTGAAACAGCATCCTTATATGGATATGATGATGTGTCCTGAAGTATCTCTTCCTCGTCGCTGTAATACGACTTTACATACATCTTACCGCCATTTTGGGTTCCATACCCAAGAACAGCTCCTCCGTCTGTATATTTTGCTGCCTCATCAAACGATTCCAGTCTGCTGTCAGAACTTGTGATCTCTCCATCACTCACAAAAAACACGATCACATTTCCATCGCCTTTTTCATGGGCACGCTTCAGAGTGTCTATCATCACATCTTTACAAACATTCAGCGAACTGCCCTTTGCATACAAAGATTCCAAAGGATAGAGACTGTCTATCACACTTTTTGCATAATCTGAATTGTCCGTATATGGAGCAACTAGATTCGCATTGTTATTAAAAGAGATAACTGCAAATTTTGCTCCATCCATTTTCTCTATTATATTTTCACAATCCTTCTTTACCGCCGTAAGACGTTCTGTATCCCCATCATAATCCCTTGCCAGCATACTCAAAGTGTCATCAACGACAAAGAGCACGTAAGTGTCAAGTTCCTGGGTAGTTGCTGTTACGTTATCACTCGGAACCATGATCCTCAGATTCACACAGAAGATAAGTACAACGGCGATTATCTGGCGGACATATGCCTTCCAGCTATTTCTCTTAAGAAAAAGCATGGTCACGCACAATATTGCCATCAGCCAAATTGGAATTATCGGATTTATCCTCATATCTGTTACACCCATTCCTATCTATAATCTCAGCCATCTGCAGATTCCCAGCATAGCCATAAAGGTTATCAGCATCACCACAAATGGGAACTCAAGTTCAGGTGTCTCCACATCCATGGTCTTCACCTTTACAAGACTCTTACTCATATTCTCTATAGAGGAAACTATCTCTGAAAACGATCCGGATGCCTCCTCCAGATAGAACTGACCGCCTGTTTTCTCCACCGCAGCTTTCATGGCATCACGGTTCTCATCAGTCATCTCTTTTGTTCCAATGCCAAACACCGTAACATTGTTGTCTTTGCATATATCCGCAGCCTCGTCAAGTGTCGCTATCGGGGTTCCCTGTATATCATTATCCGTCGAGAAGATGACCACCTTGGTCCTCTTGCTGTCACTTTCCCTGTCGGAAAAATCAACAGCCGCAGCTGCCAGGCCATCTCCTATCAGTGAACTTCCTCTCTCTTCATTTCCCACAAGTGTACCTGACGTTATGTACGCATCATAGTAGAGCCAGTCTCCCGATGTGGAAAAAGCTCTTCCAAGATCCAGTGAATTTCTGCTCTTAAGGCACTTCGCTATAAGATCAAGCTGATCCTTCACATATTCATAATCATCAGTGAGCGGAGTGAGCAGAACAGGACTTGTATTGAAAAGGACTATTCCAAATCTTTCACCCTGCAGTTCATCCACAGTGTTCTTGAGTTTCTCCAGAAGATTCTCATTCAGATAATCAACAGATGTGGAAATATCTATACACAGCATTATATCTCTGCAATACTTCTCGTCCTGAACACGTTCCTTAGTATATGGTCTGGCCATGAGCAGAAATGACATCCCCACAGTCATGGCACACAGAATGAGGACTCCCACGATTCCATATCTATATGTATACAATTTTCTTTTATAGTATTTTTCATCCCTTGAGTATAAGACGCTGGCAACTCTCTTACCACCGGCATATACATCCCGGTGCCTGCTCTTCACAAAAGAAAAGGCCAGCATTGCTGCCACAAGGACTACTCCTACATATATGACCCAATGATATTTTATCGCCATCTCTCTATCAAACTCCTTGTCTTATCAAGTGAATTTCTCACATCACCTTCGGATTTTCTCGCAAATTCCGGTGCATAATACTCTGCCACAAGAGCATACAGCATCGGCATATTAAGCCTTTTTATATCCTGAAGAGTATAATTCTGAACCTTTATGCCTGTGACAGCGTGCACGAACTGTCTTATGCACTGACTCATCCTCTGATAAGCTCCACGAATGTCCTCTTTACCCATATTGAAATCCCTGTCAATTCCGGCAAGCTCTGTCAGATATTTTCTCTTGATCGCATTTATATCCAGAGCTGGTCGTACAACTATCTTCGGTGTATTCTTTTTGATCTTCCGGAATCTTATATATTTCAAAATGAGAAAGAACAATATTGCTGCGGCGGCGATACATCCCGCCACCACGATTGGCCACACCGCATATGAAAATGGTGACTGAAGTTCCACGGAACTCTCCATTGCACATCCTCCTGATCTTTCTATCTCGATGAACTCTCATTTTTATGTCTGCTTAGAAGCTCAACTATGTTCTCTTCCATATTCTCAAGCTGCGAAATGCAGACATATGATACACCAAGTCTTTTTAATTTATCACTGCATTGTCTTTCAATCTTGATCCGTCTCTGAGCCTCTATCCTGGCAAGCTTTTTGTCTTTGCTGAAGAAATCCGGAATATACATATCCTCGCCCATATCATACACGCCTTTTCCTGTAGTATCAGCATCCGAAACCTTGACAAGCAGGATATCGTGAACTACCTTGAGCTGCCTGATAAGGCTCTCATCTATTTCCAGAATGCCCTCTGCATCTGTAACTATAAGCATAATCATCCTGCGCCTGAAATTTCTGGTTATAAATTCAAGTGACTGTGATATCCCTGATCTGCAATCTACTGTGACATCGCTGTGGTAAGCTGCAAGTATACGCTCCACATTCATAAGCCCCGTCTTAAATGGAAAATGCTTTACCCCATCCTCTGCGGCATATGTTGCACTCACGAAATCTCCATTACTGCCAACCATGTACGCCAGTGTTCCCGCCGCCATAAGTGCGATCTCACGCTTATCCTGAGTCTCGTTCGCATTTGCAAGCATCTTCCTTCCAGCGTCCATCACAAGCATCACATTGTGCTTTTTCTCTGCAATATACTGCCTTACAAGGAGCTTCTGGCTTCTGGACGACGCCTTCCAGTCGACATCCTTTATATCGTCCCCCGTCACATACTCCCGGAGTTCATCAAAGTTCATACTTCTTCCCTTGTATATGGAATTGTAAGAACCATCTATGATCCTCGAAGTAGCCCTGGTCGTATATATTGTTTTATATCCCTTCATATTACCCTGTATCCTGGGTATGTATGTCATCTTCATATCACACGTTCTCCATCACAATGTATACCGTCAGATCTGAATCCTATGGAGTCTTTACCGCACCTATAATAGCATCGATTATCGATTCAACCTTCACCTCATCTGCTATAGCAGCAAATGTAAGCATTATCCTGTGTCTAAGCACTGAATATCTGAGAGTTTTCACATCATCAGGAACACAATACCTTCTTCCATTTATCAGGGCCACCGCCTTTGCGACCTCCATAAATGCTATAGCAGCTCTTGTGCTGGCTCCCATAGCTACATACTGAGCCATCTCAGGTCTCATGAATTTATCAGTATTTCTTGATGCCTGCACTATATCGACTATATATTTCTTTATGGATGGATCCATGTATACTCTCTTGCAAAGGTCCTGCAGAAATACAACATCCTCTATTCCTGCCACCGGAGTATTATCTGAAAATACATCTGACTCAACCCTGTTTAAGATCTCTATCTCGTCATTCGCCCTTGGATAAGTGATGGTCTCCTTCAAAAGGAATCTGTCAAGCTGTGCCTCTGAGAGCACGTATGTTCCCTCTGATTCTATAGGATTCTGCGTAGCAATAACCACAAATACTTCTGGAAGTTTATATATCTTACCGCCTATACTTATCTCCCTCTCCTGCATAGCCTCAAGCATGGCACTCTGGGTTTTTGCACTTGATCGGTTGATCTCGTCCAAGAGAACGAAATTTGAATATACCGGACCTATCTTATCCTCAAATGTATTATTTGCCATGTTATACATCTGAGTTCCTATTATATCGCTCGGTATAAGATCAGGCGTACACTGGATCCTGGAAAACGTACCATTCACAGCCTCGGTCATGACTCTGGCAGCCGTTGTCTTCGCAAGTCCCGGCACTGATTCCAGCAAAACATGTCCATTCGTCATCATCGCAACCAGAAGCGAGTAGCCCAGATACGGCTGTCCCACAACCTTGCCATTATAATATTCCAGCAGCTTTCCTATTATGGATGACGCTCTCTGTATCTCTTCATTTGTTATCTCTTTATTGTCCTGCATATCTATCCTCTTTTCTAATTTTTTTGCAACCGGCTTTTCCGCCTTTCCCTTTATCCATCACAGAATATACCAAAACGTTATATATCTCAAGTGAACAAATATGAACATTTATTGAATTATGCTATAAGGCATGTCCAGACACCTGAAATTTATCTTTAAACATAAAAAGTGGCCAGGGGATACCTGGCCACCATAATGAGGGGAGAGAGGATTCAAATAAATGAAAACTCTACTCTCACACTATAACTTATCGCCTCTGATAAGTCAATACCTTTTTATTTTTTGTTTAAAATGTTTTTTTGAATGTCCAAACCGTGTAAATCTCACTCAGTGTCCGCAACTCTTGTGTTTGCATTTGCGTAGCTCTGAGGATTTTTGCTCTTTATAGCCTTGATCACAAATACAAGAACGATCATCAGTACAATGAATATAGGCAGCATTACATACCACTTAACATGCAGATAATAAGTCAAAGGACCAACTATTGCATAAGCCGCAAATGACATGATCGCTGCTACGATCGCATAAGGGAGCTGTGTAGCTACGTGGTTTACATGATTACATTGAGCACCCGCAGATGCCATGATCGTTGTATCCGATATAGGCGAGCAGTGATCTCCACACACAGCGCCTGCCATGCATGCCGAGATAGAGATGATCATCATGTTGTAATCTGTTCCCTCGAATACTGCACATACTATAGGGATCAGTATTCCAAATGTTCCCCATGAAGTACCTGTCGCAAATGCCATAAAACATCCAACAATAAATATTATCGCAGGCAGGAAGCAAAGCAGTGCAAACTTGCCGCCATCCGGTGAACCAGATGACAATGACAACGCATTCTGGACAAACTCCTTTGCACCCATCATATCTGTTGTACCCTTAAGTGTCCATGCAAATGAAAGGATGAGAATAGCAGGAACCATCGCCTTAAATCCTTCAGGTATAGCCTCCATACATTTGCTGAAACTGAGCACTCCTCTGACAACATATAATAATATGGTTATGAGAAGTCCAAATAAACTTCCTATTGCAAGTCCAACTGAAGCATCACTATTTGAAAATGCCTCAACAAATCCTGTTCCGCTAAAGAATCCACCGGTGTAGATCATTCCAATTATACAGCATATAACAAGACAGATGATCGGTATGATAAGGTCAACGACCTTGCCGTTTGTATTCACAACATCTGTCTCCTCTGCTGTAACAGTCTTCTTTCCATCACCTGCAGAAATGAGATCTCCCTTGAGTGCATTCAGCTCATGCTTCTCCATAGGGCCAAACTCAACCTTAAGGATTATCATAGTGATCATCATTACAAGGGTGAGGAAAGAATAATAGTTATATGGTATAGCCTTTATAAAAAGTCCAAAACCATCCTCTCCCTTTACAAAACCACTGACAGCCGCTGCCCATGAAGATATAGGTGCAATGATACATATAGGTGCTGCAGTCGCATCTATAATATATGCGAATTTAGCTCTTGATATCCTGTGCTTATCTGTAACAGGCTTCATAACACTTCCAACTGTCAGACAGTTGAAATAATCGTCAATAAATATAAGCACTCCTAAAAGTACAGTACAGAGCTGTGCCCCCTGTCTGGTCTTGATATGTGTAGCTGCCCAGTCACCAAACGCCTTTGAGCCTCCGGCTTTATTCATAAGTGCAACTATGGTCCCCAGGATAACAAGGAATATAAGTATACCTACATTATACGCATCCGACAACTGCGCTATAAGTCCGTCCTGCAGTACGTTGGATATACTTCCTGTAAAACTGAAACCCGAAGCAAACACACTTCCGATCACAATTCCTACAAAAAGAGAACTGTACACTTCCTTTGTTATGAGAGCCAATGATATAGCTACAACCGATGGCACAAGAGCCCAGAATGTAGCGTGCTCTGATGGCGATGGAATCTTATCAACATAGATTGAAGCGATTCCAAGTACCGCGATAATAAGTATTATCACGCCAATAGCAATGAGATTTTTCTTACTGCTCTTCATTTGTGATCCTCCCTGATCTTTTGTTTTGCTGCATGCACAACCATGCATATCGATTTATAACAGCGTATCGTGAGATAATACACCATTACATCACATAACTAAAATTATATCATAGTTTTATATTGTTTGGATAGTATAAAAGACATTTTTCATCAAAACAAATTGATATTCATCACAATTCAGTCAAAAACAGTCAAAATTAACAACTTATATGGCGTTATGACTGAAAAACGTCAAATGATATTGCAATATCTCCGTTTATGTCATATTATCAGCTTGTAATCAAGAAAGAGATATTTACTATTTTTTGTTATTTACTCCCTTTTTCGTAGTCATTATATGACTACACCCCCAATCCCTTAATTAGCACAGTCGCTCCCCCGCGACTGTGCCCCTCCAAAAAGAGAGTAAGGCTTTAGGACATACCACTAAGCTCACAAAAAACCTTATATATAAAAAGAAGGATCAACGCCTACAAAGTGTTGATCCTTCTTTTATATTTTATTTCAAAGAACATCGTTAATTCTGCCAGCATACTTTATTCAAACAAATATCTTCAATTCAGCCGTCATATATCATTCAAACGAATATCTTCAATTCGTCTTTCATTCATTTTACCAGCGAACATTGTCAATTTAACTTAATTCATTTTTTCCAGCATAAATCGTCAATTCAACTTTTATGCACTTTCCCAGCGAACACCGTTAATTCGACTTTCATACATTTTGCCAATGAACACCATCAATTCAGCTTTCATGCATTTTGCCAATGAACACCATCAATTCAGCTTTCATACATTATTTCTGTGCAAATTTTCAGACTGTAACAGTATGCATTTATTACAACACGGCATCTATCTGCGCAACACGATCTTGCGCAACTATTCACTTTTGAGCATATATAGTGATTTATTATGCTTGTATATGATTATATATTCATATCAAACTATTTGTTATCCTTGTAAAGTGTTTTTATAGACATTTTTCGATCAAAAACTGTCATAATCGCCAACATATATGGCAAGATGGCTTGAAAGCGCCATAACCTATTGCAATAAATTTAAAATTATCATATTATCAGGATGTAAACAGAAAGCAGGTAACACATAAGATAATAAAACCTGATAAAGCTACTGTTTATAACGAATTTTGACAATCACTATTTTTTGTTATTTACTCCCTTTAGTAGTCATGTATGACTACACCCCCAATCCCTTAATTGGCACAGCCGCTCCCCCGCGGCTGTGCTCCTCCCAAAGGAGAGTAAAGCTAGTTTTGAGACATACCCAAAATAAGCTCACAAAAAACCTTATATATAAAAAGAAGCAGAATCACTATTGCCTAAACGATTCTGCTTCTTTTTTATTTTGGGGGGTATAGGACAAAACGTGGGTTTTATCTTTCTACTCATTCTTTTATAAAACCTTTGAAATTCTTCTCCACAAGTTTACGGGATACCATAACCTGATGATCGCAGCCTGTACATCTCAACCTGAAATCCATTCCCACGCGAAGGATCTCCCAGGAGTTTGTTCCACATGGATGCGCTTTCTTCATCTTTATAATCTGCCCAACATTAAATACCATAACGTCAGCTCCTTTCCTATCTGTATTCTATCTTAACTCGCTCATGGTGCATAAACTAAAAAAACTCAACTCCGATTAAGAGTTGAGTAATTATCAGTGCCCAAAGCTGGAATCGAACCAGCGACACGAGGATTTTCAGTCCTCTGCTCTACCAACTGAGCTATCTGGGCTTATCATAAAAGTAGCGGGGACAGGATTTGAACCTATGACCTTCGGGTTATGAGCCCGACGAGCTTCCAGACTGCTCCACCCCGCGATAATAAAAAAAAATGGGCGGAGGTGGATTCGAACCACCGAAGCATTACGCAGCAGATTTACAGTCTGTCCCCTTTGGCCACTCGGGAATCCACCCATTTATTGCTTTTTGGCAACTTCTTGCTTTAAGCAAAAAGCCGATGATCGGACTCGAACCGATAACCTGCTGATTACAAATCAGC
>JAEDGW010000194.1 GCA_016297325.1 Coprococcus sp.
GGATCTTGCTTCCCTTATCTATAACTGTATCTACCGCTCCGCAGCCGTAGTCACATTTTGCCGTCTTTGTGCCATCCTTTGTACATGTCGCATCATTATTTGACACATACTTAGTGTATTTGTGTGCCAGCTTGGTGCCTGGTTCTGTAACCGTCTTTTTGGCTCCGCAGCCATAATCACACTTAGCTGTCTTTGTGCCATCCTTCATGCAGGTTGCATTTTTATCTGAAGTATACTTCGTATATTTATGCGCAAGTTTAGTCCCTGTGTCCGTAACTGTCTTTTTCGTTCCACAGCCGTAATCACACTTTGCTGTCTTTGTGCCATCCTTCGTACAGGTAGCATTTTTATCTGATGTATACTTTGTGAATTTGTGCGCAAGTTTTGCTGCAGCCACCTTCTTTGTAGAAGAATAACTTCCATATGTTGCTGTATATGTAGTCTGTCCCGCAGCCGTACAGGTCGCTGTCGACTTGCTTGTCACCTTGCAGGCAGTCTTGCTTGTCTTCTTACACCTTGAGCAGAGCCTCGATGCAGTACAGGATTTTCCACTCCACTGAAATGTCGGTTTACCATACATATGCGGAAGGGATGTCACCTTAGCTTTCCCTGTGCCATTATATTTTTTGCCGTTAAGGATGACTCCTGAATATGAATAACTTACAATTCCTTTATATCCACAACTCACTCCACTGGTAGTGATCTTTATATTTGCTGTCGCCTTGTATGACTTATTGCACTCGTTGCACTTCCCAACAACAGTGGCCTTCATGGTGTTGAAATTTGGAGTTGCCGACAGTTTTAATTTATGATTATGACTCGCATCCCCAAGCGAGAAGAAGGATACCGTATATGTGACTGGAGTACTAACACCGGTTACACTGACCGTGAACACATCACCTGCTTTATATTCCGTGATGCCCTTTGGTCTGAACACGATGGCTCCCTTCTGATAGTCGTTGCTGACATAGAAATCTCCGTTTGCCTTGCCCTTTGAAAATGTCCAGGTCCTGCCATCGCTCTTTCTCTTAAGTGTGACCTTTACCCTGCTTTCTGTCTCATTCTGTCCGGTAAACAGACTCCACGCATAATCATTGCCAAAATACTCCAGCGGCATAGTCTGTGCCGGCCAGGCCACATTCTTTATCGAGCTATTGTTACTCATATCTAGTGCATACATAGACATGTATATTCCCGCAACACCAAATCCGGTTTTACCCATAGTAGGATTCAGACACCAACCGCGGTGTCCAACGTATCGTATATTGCTCGAATCGCTGTCATACATCCAACTATACAGTATGCATGAATTCAATGTGGAACTACCCATTGCTATATTGGAACTGCTACATCCGGCATATCCCTTTTTATACAGAGCATCACTCATACCTGACGGTTTCCTTGGGTCATGACGCAGATCATCAATTAGATAATCCACATATGCTCCCGCCTGACACTGAGCCGTATATGTGCTGTCCAAAGTAACATTGTAATTAAGTCCCGCTATGTATCTTACATTGTTCAATGTGGCAAGAGCCTTCTTCAATGTGGCATCGGAAAGCGCTCCCTCATAGTATGGAGACTTGGTTTTATATGCTTTCTTATAAGTCACTGCATCCGATGGATACGCCCCATTTTTCTTTATCTGGGCTATGATATCACTCTTTGAGTGTTTTGCCACGCCAAGACCGCTTGCCGCCGCAAGTTCAGCCACAGACTCTTCCTGATCATCCTGATTCTGCGCTTCTGCAACAGGCTCTTCCTGACCTTCCTGGTTCTGTACTTCTGCAGCATACACCCTCTGAGCCGAGCCATACGCACCTGACCCCGCACAGACAGTGCTGCCTGCCATGGCAAATGCCATTATCACCGCCAGTGATCTTGCAAATTTTCTCATTTGAAATCCTCCCTTTCTCTGCAGCTAACGCCACTGTATATATCATACAGTGGCGCTAGTTATTTCATATTCGTGCCACTTCATCAGCAACCGACACATTCATATTTTATTTGCTCACAGTAACACTCTTCGCACTGCTCCAGCTAGAGTAATAAGTCACTCCCTTAACCTTCTTATACCCACGCATTCTGACGTAGTATTTCTTCTTCTGAAGATTGGCGATTGTCCTGCTTGTAACCTTGCTGGACGGTATCGTCACGATCTTTGCGTTTTTAAATGTGTTATTTCCTGCATACTGTATCTGATATCCGGTCACTGCTGTGTTCTTTTTCCATGTCACAGTCAGCTTCTTTACAGATTTGTTTACGGCGCTGCTTATGCCAACAGGCTTTACGTAGTACTGAGCCTTTCCAGCACTTACAGCCGCACTGCAGGCCACTCCAGATACAGTCTTGTATGCCTGTACCCTGTATGCATATCTCACACCCTGTTTATTTGCCGCTGTATCAATATATGACAGTGTCTTATTTGACTTGATCGTCTTGATAGTAACATACTTGCCATTTCCTTTTTTGCGCTGTATGAGATATCCACCGGCATTTGCTGATCTACTCCAGGTTATCTTGATACCACTTGCTGTGTTCTGGGCACTTGTTATGGCTGATGCCTTTGGAACTATCTTGAAACTTCTGGATGAAGTTCCAGAATATTCACCCTTAAATGTTATCTTTACAATAACCTTTCCTATGCTCTTAGTGTTTGGATATGTAACTGTGTACTTTGTAGCAGGGATAACTTTGTTGCTGGAATCCTTCACCACTACTCCCGGCCTGTGAACCTTATTGTCATATGTATATACTGCCTGGCTAAGTTTCACAGATGAAATCCTCTTTATAACGATCTTGCCTGTGCTTTCGCTGCCACACTTTGTACATACGTGAGCCTTATAGCCATCCGCCTTTGAAGTAGCCTTCTTTACAACAGTCCAGCCCTTTTCAAAGCTGTGTCCTGTGGCCGGTATCTCTGCTGTCACATACTTTCCAAGCTCTGGATCATATTTTCTCTTTGAACCAGCTGCTGTACAAGTCGGCTCTTTTACAACCTGCCACTCCAGCATATCTGCAAGTGCGATGTAGAATGCACCACCATCCAGATCTGCAGAAACCTTCAGGTAATATACATCGCCCTTTTTCAATTTATTTTTCAGTACGTCTACAGCATTCTCCCATGAACTGCCATCCGCAGGCATCATGAAGGCTTCATCATACTCACAGTCTGTGTCATAGATTCCATCCGCAGGGACAACCATCTTATAAATATAATACTGGGCATTACCTGATGTATTCTCTGGTAATTTAATATATGATGCATTATTTTTGAACTTCAAAGACTCTATATCGTCTTTATTGCTGTATGGGATCTTATATGTATCTGTGATTCCTGCAACATCA
>JAEDGW010000195.1 GCA_016297325.1 Coprococcus sp.
TGCATAGTCTGTTTTGTTTTGCAATTTTGGTTGGACATATGGTGTGTAAAATGATACCATTGTATTATAGCATGAAACAAATAGACAAGATGTGAATACACTTTATTATTGAAAGGAAAGAGGGAGAAAAATGGACGAGAATAACTTAAATGGTTTTGACAGCGTGGATGATGACTATGGTACAACAGTTCTGACAAGTCCTGGGGTAAATGCGTACAATCCGGGGGGACCGCAGCCTACGAATGGACAGAAGGGCATGTCGCCACAGCCGGGCATGCCGCAGCCTATGAACGGACAGATGGGAATGCCGCCACAGCCGGGCATGCCGCAGTCTATGAATGGACAGATGGGAATGCCGCCACAGCCGGGTATGCCGCAGCCTACGAACGGACAGATGGGAATGCCGTCACAGCCGGGCATGCCGCAGTCTATGAACGGACAGATGGGAATGTCACCGCAGGCTGATGATGAAGATTATGGAACTACAGTGCTTACGAGTCCGGGGGTAAATGCATACAATCCGGGAAGCGCGCAGCCAATGAATGGCCAGCCGGGAATGCAGCCACAGCCAATGGGTGGACAGCCGGGTATGCAGCCACAGCCAATGGGTGGACAGCCGGGTATGCAGTCACAGACAATGGGTGGACAGCCGGGTATGCAGCAGCCTATGAATGGTCAGCAAGGTATGCAGCCGGGTGGAATGTACGGACGGCCGGGCATGCAGCCGGGCGGAATGTACGGACAGCCGGGCATGCAGCCGGGCGGAATGTATGGACAGCCGGGTATGCCGCCTCAGATGCCGGGTAGCAAGCCAAAGGATAAGAAGCCTCTTAACGTTAAGCTTATTGTGGGAATAGCCTGTGGTGTGCTGGCAATAATTGTGCTTATATTTGGTGTAAAGGCACTTCTTGGTGGCAGCGGATATAAGGATATTAAAGATATGGATGATGATGTAGCCGAGGCTCTTAAGAATACCGATGAAGATGCCATAGTTGACATGATGGGCGAGGATATTTACGAAATATTCTTAAGCGAGGAGGCGCTTGTCGACAGTGCAGCCCGTGAGTCTGCGCATGACACCTTGGAATATGACAAAAAAGAGATGGAGAGAGAGGTTGGAGACTTAAAGAGTATTACAATTACTGAAACTGATATAGAATATGAGGATGAGGAAGAAGTCAAGCAGACTACTGAATATATCAGGAATTTATACAATACAGATTTAGAATTAGAGGGTATGGCAGAAATAGAGAGTGATGTAGACATAGAAGGAAAGGACGGCACAGCAACCGGCTCAATCTATATTGATGTAGTAAAGATTGATGGCAAGTGGTATCTTCTTGCATACTACTTCTACCTCGACTAAAAGCGTTTATATTACGGATTTTTCTTTAGTCTTTGAAAGTGTCCCTTTGTTTTGGCGGCGGCGCAGGTTGCCTGGACAAAGGGATATTTTTTGTTACGGATGAAAGCTTCTTTGATGACAGAAGGGAGGAATTCTATGAGGAAATTGATTAAGGTGGCAGCAATGCTGGTATGTGCAGGGGCTCTGCTTGTTGCGTCAGAGACAGGCACTGCATTGGCGCAGAGTATGCCATATTCATATGTGCAGACAGACTCAGACGAGGGTGAAGTAGGCGTAGCTGCTACATCAAGTGATGATTATGCCGGCATAGCTGAAGTGAGTGGCCTGGGTGTTGCAAAGCACACAAAGGCTGAGATAATTCAATGTATTTCAGATAGTGGAGCAAAGCTCACTGATGAGGTTACATATAAAACTATGTACAGCACAACTGCGCCGTACAGTGCAGGTGTTCTTTCAGATGAAACGCTAAACAGCGCAATAGCTATGCTGAATAATGTCAGATACATAGCAGGATTAAATTATGATGTTACCCTTGATGCCGGTTATACAGAGGCATGTCAGGCAGGTGCTATGGTTAATCTTGTAAATGGAACGTTATCCCACTTTCCGACACAGCCGGAGGGTATGGGTGATACACTATATAAGCTTGGATACAAGGGCTGCAGCGAGGCAAATATAGCTTGGGGCTTCTCAAATCTCAATATGTGTATCATAGATGGATGGCTCAACGATGGAGATGTCTCGAATATAAGCCGCGTTGGACACAGGGCATGGTGTTTGAATCCGACCATGGGGAAAACAGGATTTGGCGCTGCAGACGGATACTACAATATGTATGCATTTGACTCAAGCAATTCCTCATCCGTAAGCAATATTGCATGGCCGGCTCAGGTTATGCCTTTGGAATACTTTAGTACTGAGATGCCTTGGAGTGTGTTTACCGGTTCATCTGAGACAGAAAGTACAGTAAAGGTTACCCTCACGAGACAGAGTGATGGAAAAGAGTGGAGCTTCTCCCAGGCAAGCGCTGACGGAGATTTCTATGTGACGGATTATATTCAGAATGGCACTATTATTTTCAGGCCTAATGATATAACAGAGTACGCCGACGGAGATGTGTTTACTGTGTCGATAACAGGTATAGCAAATCCGATTTCCTACACGGTTACATTCTTTACCTTAGGTGAGGCACTTGGACATACTCACACATTTGAGAATGGACTTATTACGGTTCATGATATTGATATTGATGCCATGACAGCAGATATGTCATTGAAGTGTGACAACTGTGATACAGAATACAGATCCACCGGAACTATTACTTCCATTGAAACAAGTGGCGTAACATGTGGCTTTAGTGGTTACATACAGTTTAATTATCAGGTTAAGCTTGCCGGGGCTACATGGAGTGGCATGAATTACAAGAAAGTTACGTCACTTCCACACAAGTATGGTGATCCTACATTTGTATGGGACGGCGCAGAATGCAACGCACAATTAACGTGCAGCAGATGCTCAGAATCCTGCACAAAAGAGTGTACAGTTACAAGCAAAAGTACAGCCACATGCACATCGGCGGGGACAATAACATATACGGCAACGTGGGGAAATTATTCCGATACAAAGACAGAGTCTGCCCCTATGACAGCGCACCAGTTCTTGATTTACAGTTACAATGGGGATGGCAAGTGTGGAGTGGATGGAACAGAGACAGCTACGTGTATGAATTGTGATGCCACAGATACAAGGGTGGCAAAGGGAACCGCCCTTTCTCATAGCTTCGGCTCAGCCGTGTACAATGAGGATGCCACATGTATGGCGGACGGAACACGGACTTGGAGTTGCTTATGGTGTAACTATTCAATTACAGAAACAGCACCGGGGACAAAGCTTGCACATAAGTATGAGAATTATATTAGCAACAACGACGCAACCTGTATAGATCTAGAGACAAAGACAGCTAAGTGTATTTATGGCTGTG
>JAEDGW010000065.1 GCA_016297325.1 Coprococcus sp.
TTTTAACTAATATTAACTCACGGAGATTCTCTTGATATATGAATCTTCAGGGGTTAGAATCTATAGTGATGTAGTAGAGAAGATGTGAATATGCGGTATGTCTTGATATCGGCATATGCAGATCACATATTATATATTCAGGAAACAGGAGGAATACAGCGTGTCAAAAGCTAGATTTGGCAAGAGACTGTTCACGGTAGTTCTCACGGGAGCGATGTCGATGTCTCTTGTGGCGTGTGGAGGCGGATCTGATGACAAGATCGGTAACGCCAGCGTTAATATTGAACCGTACAGCAAGGTAGAGTTCAATACAGAGCAGGTTAAGAGTGGAGATATCCAGTCGTCAGTATCCCTGGAACTCAAGCCGGACGGTTACAGCAGTAAGGATTATTCCATACAGCAGTCGGATTATCAGGTCCAGGAGGTGTATGTCAAGGAGGGCGATAAAGTTGCCAAGGGCGATGTGATGATACAGTTCAAGGCCAAGGAGATCCAGAAGACAATAGACGATTACACTGAGCAGAAAGAGCAGTCATCGCTGCTTATAGATCATTACAACAGACTGGCAGCAATAGACAGCAGTCAGGACTATTCGGCTGACATAGAGGCTGCAAAACAGACTATTGATCTGGCCGATACGTACATAAAAGAGCAGAATGAAAGAATGAAAGACTATCAGGTCATAGCAGAGAAAGATGGAACTGTCACATATGTGAATGCTGATCTGCAGTATGAATATGTCACGGCCGGAGATACACTTATAACTGTTGATTCGGGATCATCTGATTATGTTGCAGAGACCAAGGACCCGTTTGAATTCAAGGTTGGCAGCCTGTATGATGCCGATTTCGATGAGGCGACATTCTCACTCAAACTGGTAAAGTGTGACAAATACACAAGTGATGCCACAGGTGCTGAGATGCAGAAACTTACATTCCAGCCGATGGGCGATATGGCTGGAGTCACTGAAGCTGATAAGCTTAGCATGGTGATCGAAAAGCCGGTCGTGAAGAATGTTGTATATGTGAATAAGAAAGCTGTATTTGTAGGAAGCGATGAGAAGTCATACGTATACGTTGTCGACGATCAGGGATACAGAAGTGCAGTTCAGGTTGAAGTCGGAGACACAGTGGATGATAAGACGATAATTACATCGGGACTTAAAGCTGGAGAGCAGGTGGTGGTAAATTGAGACAGCATAAATATACTAACAGGAGCAGCGCAAAGAGCTGTATATCAAAAAGAGTTGCCTGTCTGTTCATGTCATTTGTCATGGCAGCGGCTATGACGGGATGTGGCAAGGAGAAGGTGGAGAGTGCGCCAGATCTTCTGGATCCGGTGAGTACGAACGAGGCCTATAGACCGGTGACATATGGTGACATAGGAAGAATGGTCATCAAGACAGGAACAATAGTTCCGACAGATAACTGCTATTACTATGATACATCCGCAACCCTGTCAAAGGTGTATGTGAATGTAGGAGATAAGGTTAAAAAAGGAACAGTTCTTGCTGAGGCGGGAAGCGGAAGTGGAACTGATGCAGCAGATGACGGAAGTTCAGTTGATGATCCATCTGTAAGTGATCCTACAATGGATGATGGATCGGTGGATGATACTTCGGATGACGATTCATTTTCACATAATATAAAAGAAAAGATATTTGAGCAGAATCAGACAGAGCTTGACTGGAAGATAAAGGCCTGCGATGAGATCGGAGACAAGGAAGGCGCTGATGCAGCAAGGATCGAGAAAGCGGTAAATGCTGAGAACAACAGGTATGAGAATGTCCTGTATGAATACGAGCAGAAAAAGAAGCTGCAGGAGAAGGAAGACAGTGAGAAGCTCCAGCAGAACGGTACTCTCAAGGCAGATGGCGACGGATATGTAACCTACGCCAAGAAAGTAAAGGGGACAGAGACAACAGTCGCCGGCGGTGAGAATGTGGTGGTCGTATCGGATTACAGCCAGCCGTATATTGAGATCACAGGTGAGAAGTTCAAAAAAGGTAATTATTCACTGTATAAGAATATGTACGCTGTCGTTGATGGCAAGAAGTATGATATAGAGATGTACAATTACACGAATCAGGAGATAGCAGTTGCGCAGAGTATGTCCAGTATGCCGTACACCAGATTCAAGCTTAAAGGCGTGAAGAACCCAGAGAAGATACTCAGCGTTGGAAACACTGTATCATTGTACTTCAGCACATCAGAGGCGAAGAACGTACTTACAATAGGAAATGATTCCCTGTATGAGGAGAATGGCCAGACATTTGTATATCTGAAGACGGATACAAGTGATAAGGAGAGACGTGACATAGAGATAGGTGTGAGTGATTCGAATTACACAGAGGTTGTGAGCGGACTCAAGGAGGGCGACCTCGTCTACTATGCATCTGATGCGATCATGCCTAGCGATTATTCAGAGTACACGGTATCTCTTGACTCTTATACCAAGACCGCAAAGGTCGACAGTGACAATTTCACTGTGGAAGATCTGAACAGTGTTAGTTATGTGGCACCTTGTGATGGAAGATTTACAAAACTGAACATCAAGAAGGGCAAGAAAGTAAAGAAGGGCGATCTGCTGTTCCAGATAGACAGTGGTGGCGGATCTGCAGCCATGAAGGACATAGATAATCAGATTGAGAGCGAGAATCAGAGTTATACTTCCGAGATGAAGGATTATGATGATCAGATAAATGATCTCACAAGACAGATCAAGCATTATCAGTCAGGCAAGGTTGCTACGCCGACTGATGCGAACAACACTTTATATATGGCTGAACAGCTCACTTGTCAGAGAAATGTGTTATCCCTGAACAAGGAGATGCTCACACATACACACAATGCTACGATATCAAGTCTCAATGCGCAGAAGGAAAAGCTCAACAAGAACAATGACGGAAGCGGTAAGATCAGCGTGTATGCGGAGCAGGCAGGTACTGTGCTGTCAGTTGATGGAAGTACAGATGTGGCTGTGAAGGAAGGTCAGAGCATAGTGACCATCGGCAGCAATGAGAACGTGATCCTGGCAGTGTCGATAAGCGACGGAAAGCTTGCCATAAACCAGAAGGTTACGATCATAAACAAGAGTAATACAAGCAAGAAGTTCACGGGAACCTGTGTGGGAACCACGGGAGACGGCGAAAGAAATTATATAGAGACTGATTCTGACGGAAAAGTCCATATAACAAAAAGTTCAAGTGATTCTGACCTTAAATATTACATACAGGTCAGTGACAGCAGCTTCTACAAGAAGCCGAAGGCATATCAGGTCAGCTATCCGACAGTCTCATATGAGAACGTGGTCATGATTCCGAGCAACATGATCTATCATGAGACCAGCAAGAAGAATGCAAGCGAGTACGATTATGTATGGCTTCTAAAGGATGATGAGATCATCAAACAGTATGTGACGCTGGGAGATTCGGATCAGAGCAAGACCATCATATTGTCAGGACTTCAGGAGGGCGATGTGATAGCGAAGGAGTCGGGAGCAACTTCATCCAGAAAATCTGGTTCGTCGGATGGATCAGGATCAGATTCGGCAGGAAATAATTCGTCAGGCGGCGATTCATCAGACAGTGGTTCAGGTTCTGACAGCGGTTCAGACAGCATGGAAGAGTAACAGAGAGGAGAAAAGATGTTTAAATTTTTATCACATAAATTATTAAATAAAAAGTGGTTGAATGCATGTCTTCTCCTTGGAATCATTCTGCTGGTGGCAGTAGTATCATGTAACCCTATGTTCAAGAATGGTGCGCTTGATATGCTCATGTCATCAAAGTTTGATGCATCAATGACCGAGCAGAACAGATATCCGGCAACCATGGGACGTTCGGGTTCATGTGCTGTGGAGGAGTATCCGGATTCAGATGCTGTCCTGAACAGGATAAAGAAATATGAAGATATGTGGAATTACTACACCGAGATAGATACGGTGATGAGACAGACGACACTTACGATACAGGCTGGTTATACACAGAGTAACCTGAATCATAGATCGTACTTTAACATGGCTTATATGCCTGGAATAGAGGATCATATAAATATCACATATGGTACGAGTCTTGAGAATGCGAAAACCGACTCAGGCGTGTATCCATGTATAATCTCACAGAGAGCGCTTGATCAGTACAATCTTGTCGTTGGTGAGGTATTCACCATAGACACAGGACTCAGCGACGCAGTCGATTCTCAGGGCAATCCGATGAAGTATCAGATAGTCGGAGTATTTGAGGAGAAAGATTATTCGGACATCTTCTGGTACGATGAGCTGGCTGATCTTGACAAGCAGGTGTATGTGACAAAGAGTGATTTCGATGATATGGTGAGCAAATACAATTTCCTTACTATATATTACACAGATCACGACATGATCAATTATTCACAGATAACCCATTCAAATGCCATGGATCTTCTGTATTACCTCGATTCATTCAAGAGTTCGGACAAATACTTTGAGGAGAATATGTCCAGTGTGCTCATTGACTATAGAGGAGATGCGAAGACCATAGGAATAATCATATGGGTTCTGGAACTTCCGATACTTGTTCTGCTCCTTGCGTTTATCTACATGGTATCAAGCCAGATACTTGAGATGGAAGATGGAGAGATTGCGATGCTCAAGAGCCGAGGTACAAGTACGAAGCAGATACTCGGAATATATCTTGGGCAGTCGGCGATATTGTCTGCTATAGCTATCGTGATAGGTGTACCGATAGGATTCCTGTTGTGTAAGCTTGCAGCAAGTGCAAGATCTTTCCTTCAGTTTGAAGTGAAGGATACACATTTCTATCAGCTTGATCCATGGATGTTTGTGTACAGTGTGGCTGCGGCGCTCATAGCGGTGCTGTTCGTGACACTTCCGGTTATAAAATATGCGAAGAACTCGATAGTTGAGCAGAAGAGCAGGGTTGGCAAGGTGAATTACAAGCCGTTCTGGGAGAAGTTCTTCATAGATGTCATACTTGTGGGACTTTCTGCTTACCTGTTGTACAACTACAACAAACAGAAAGCAACCATCGCACTCGACATACTTTCGGGATTAAGACCTGATCCTGTAATCTTCCTGAATTCATCGCTGTTCATATTTGCAGTTGGTCTTCTGGTGCTCAGACTGATAAAGTATCTTATCAGGCTGATATACAGAATAGGAAGAAAGAGATGGTCTCCAGCGGTATATGCGTCATTCCTTCAGATCACAAGAACTGTAAAGAAACAGGGATTTATATCAGTATTCCTCGTCATGACCATTGCCATGGGTATGTTCAATTCCAATATGGCCAGAACAATAAACGAGAACAAGACAGAGAGAATCAACTATAACCTTGGTACTGATCTTGTGGTACAGGAGCAGTGGACAAGAGGAACATATGTAGATAAAGAGAAGAAGACCCATTGGTATTACACTGAGGGAGATTTTGAGAGATTTACAAAGCTTGAAGGATCCCTGTGTGACAAGGTGACAAGGGTTATATATGATGACGATGCAGTTATAAAGGCCGGTGGAGAAGAGCTGGCGGGCAGTGTTCTCATGGGAATCAACACAAAGGAATTCGGTGAGACAGCCAGACTTCAGGATGGACTGAACGATGAACATTGGTTCAACTATCTGAATGATCTGTCACAGGTATCAAACGGAATCATCATATCTTCAAATCTTGCAAAGAAATATGACATCAAAGTTGGTGACAGCATAAATTACGCAAGATACAGTCCGTTAAAGAGTCAGGAGAAAACAGAGATAGCATCACCGAGCGGTACGGTGTGTGCCATAGTAGATGCATTCCCTGGATTCCAGCAGTACGTATATGAGAAGGACAGCAACGGTGAGGTGAAAGAGGTTGAGAGATACCTTGTGGTTGCCAATTATGCCTATGTTGTAGGTGCGTTCAGCCAGACTCCTTATCAGGTGTGGATGAGACTTGCAAAGAATACGAGCTACAAGGATGTCCTTGCGGAGCTCAAGTCAGAGGATATCAATATAGTACAGTATGACAGCCAGGATAAGGATATACAGGAGATGCAGGAGTCTCCACTGGTTCTTATCACAAACGGTCTGTTTTCACTGTCATTTATAATAGCTATCATACTTTGTACAGTTGGATTCCTGATCTACTGGATAACATCCATCAAGCAGAGAGAGTTGTTGTTCGGTATATACAGGGCTATGGGTATGAGCATGCGTGAGATCAACAAGATGCTTATAAATGAACAGATATTCAGCTCGGTTCTAGCCAGCCTTGCAGGTTATGGCGTAGGAGCTGCGGCCACGGTGCTGTTTGTAAAGCTTGTGGCGGTCGTATACCTGCCGGAGTCACACAATATAGCAATATCGATAGCTGTGAACCCATATGATCTTGTGAAGCTTACAGCGGTGGTAGTATTCATGTTTGTAGTATGCTTCATAGTCATCAGAACTATTCTGAAGAAGATGAACATCACACAGGCACTTAAACTGGGGGAGGATTAATCTATGAGTGATAATGAAATGAACACAGAATATATATTTGATTCCGCTCCCGTAGATAATGTCTCTGACGTCATGATAGAGGCAAAGGGTATCAAAAGATGCTTCAGACTGGGAAGTGGCGAAGATTTTTATGCACTTAAAGGTATAGACATACAGATACCGGCCGGAAAGCTCACCATATTGAAGGGACGTTCCGGTTCAGGTAAGACGACACTCCTCAACATCCTCAGCGCTCTTGATGAGCCTACGGAGGGAGAGGTCATCGTGGATGGCCATGAGTACAGCCAGATGAATGAGAAGGAGAAGGAGCTGCTTCGAAGATACAATATAGGATTTGTATTCCAGTCGGTGGCACTTATCCCTATCATGAGTGCTTATGAGAATGTAGACTTTGGACTGAGACTTGCAGAGTATGACGGCAACAGGGATGCCAGGATAAGACAGGTTCTTGATCTTGTGGGACTTTCATCGAGAATGACACATTTTCCAAATCAGATGTCAGGTGGTGAGCAGCAGAGAGTTGCCATCGCCAGAGCGGTGGCCCACAAGCCAAAGGTTATATTTGCGGATGAGCCTACGGGTGCTTTGGACACGGCGTCAGGTCTTGCGGTCATGAAGCTGTTCCAGGAACTTGTATACAAAGAGGGAATCACGATAGTCATGACAACACATGATCCGAAATTGATGGAACTTGGAGACGTAGTGTATGAGATAGAGGATGGTGAGATAGTTGAGCGATAAGCATTTATTCAAAAAGAAAAAGAAAGATACTGCGGAAGCTGAAGCTATAGCACCGGAGATGAATACTGAGGCAGGTGAAAGCACCGGGAGCCATGAGTATGTATATGGAATGGATGAAAGCACTGCTGATGCTGCTCCTGAGACAAAAGGTGATGATGGCAGCCAGCCGGTGGATGATGACAATATCATATCCTGTGACAGTCTTGTGAAGATATATAAGACTGATGATGTAGAGGTTATGGCTCTTCAGGGCCTTGAGCTCAACATAAAATACGGAGAACTGATGGCGGTCATAGGTAAATCCGGTTCAGGTAAGTCTACACTGCTCAACATGATAGGTGGTCTGGAGCGTCCTACAGCCGGCAAGCTGTACGTCGATGGAAAAGATCTGTTTGCCATGACGGACAAAGAGCTTGTGGAATACAGAAAGCACACTGTAGGATTTGTATGGCAGAAGAATTCAAGAAATCTGCTTCCGTATATGACAGCCATTGAGAATGTTCAGGTTCCAATGTATTTTGACAAGGATAACAAAGAGGACAAATACGCCAGGGCGCACGATCTTCTGTGTAAGGTGGGACTTGAGGATAAGATAAATTCATATCCGTCACAGATGTCAGGTGGTGAGCAGCAGAGAGTTGCCATAGCCATAGCACTTGCAAACAATCCGAAGATACTTCTTGCGGATGAGCCTACAGGTGCGGTTGATACAAAGACGTCGAATATGATACAGGATCTGTTCAGAAAACTGAATGAGGAGCTTGGCATAACGATAATCATAGTTACCCATGATATCAGTCTGGCAAATAAGGTTGGACGTGTGGTCATGATATCAGATGGAAAGATAAGCACCGAGAAGATCATGAAGGAATCATATAAGGATAGAATGAATGAGCTTACCACAGATGGATTCTCATCTGATGATTCACACGAAGAGTTCTCTATTCTTGACAAGGCAAACCGTGTACAGATCAGTCCTGATATGCTTGCTGCTGCGGGAATCGACAGCAACAAGGTAAAAGTCCAGGTAGAAAATGGCAAGGTTATAATCACAAAAGAGTAGCTATATCCCTGTGGCGGGATATAACCTGGTCTTGTGTGAAAAGTTTAAATATATTATAATAACCTCTGTGTTATGGAAAAATCAGATGCTTGGCCGTGCATGGGTTTTGCAGGGCTTCATCAGTAAAAAAGAAAGGTTGGTAGTCTTATGAGGAAAAAAGGTTGTGTAAAGGCCTTATCTCTGCTTCTGGTAACATCACTTGCAGCAGGTACAGTTCTTGCTGGTTGTGGTAAGAAGAAGGTAGATTATAGTATGGGGGATGACAGCAATGGCGGCGGAGGCGGAAAGCTTTCGACCAGACTTAACGTCCCTGAGTCATACGATGGCAAGCTCAGTGATATAGACAGCGAGACAGGACTCACAGATGTATCTATAAAGGCAACTGAGATAACTGTTCCGGATACAGATAAGATGTCTATATACAAGTACGATGCGAATACCATCGACAGCGAATACAAGAAGCGTATTTGCGAGAGTTTCTATGATGTGAGCGCAGGTATATATGAATATAGCTGGGATAAGCCATATAAGGGAGATGTTGAGAGAGAGATCGAGTCAGCACAGAGCATGGCAGATCAGGCTACAAGCGATGATGATAAGTCATATTTTGACAGTTATATAGAATCTCTCAAGGAAGAGTTGAAGAATGCTACAGATGAGAGAGCAGGTGCAGGCGATTACACTGCAGATGCATTTGTCGGTACTGTAGGATCGAATATGTACATGATCTCATTCAACACAGGAGATTATGGTTCAGGCGGTGGATTTGATATAGATTATTATCCATCAGATCAGCTGATCAACTACAAGCCAAAGGAAGGCGCAGCAAGCGTATACTGCTATAGTGGTGAGTATTATGATGGCGAGGATTCAGCAAACTCAGCTTCGATCAGCAAAGAGGATGCAGCACAGAAGGGAATTGATTTCCTTGCATCATGCGGAATCACAGACGTTATACAGACAGATGCTACAGATCTTATCTGGGAGTACAATGACGCATCATACAATACAGTTGCAGCAGAGAAGAACGGATATATGGTGACATACAAGAGATCCATAGATGGAGTTGCTCCATATACACCAAGCGTATACGGTATAGATTCCCTCACAAGCGGTGATACATGGTATGACACAGTTGATGAGACATTCCAGCTGTCAATAGATGACAATGGTATCGTTCAGGCATATTGTGTTGATGCTTTAAAAGCTACAAATGACAAGCAGGACAATGTTGATCTTCTCTCATGGGAAGACATATTAAAGAAGCTTCCAACTGCAGTGAATACTTATTACAAAGATAACAAGACACAGTACAGCACAGTGGAGTTCAACGATGTGAGTCTCACATACTACAAGATCAAGGATGGAGATGGATACAAGTATACTCCTGTATGGGCATTTGCTCAGTGTGAGAAGAATGAGAATGGCGATCTGGACAAGAATTATCCTATCCAGCTCATCATGCTTGATGCAACGAATGGTGATCTCATTGATCTGAAGTCAGTTCTTGATACCAACTCATATGGTGATGATGTTATAAGCAGCACATATACTGACGATGAAGATGGTGATATGGTTATCGGAAGCGATGATACAAGTGATATGATCCTTGAGGACTCATCCGATGGTACATCAGATGGCAGTGATTCTGAGTCAAACGATGATGCTATAGATATCAATGATCTTGATGTTGATCTCGGCGATGCCGTTGTCACAGAGGAAGCAAGCGAGCAGTAATTTAATAGATGTATGATATATACCTTCAGGTGTGTTACATGACATACCTGGAGGTATTTTTTTGTCTGTTGAAAATATTTGTCGATAATAAGAAATGATATTGACACATACCCCCTGGGGGTATATACTGCAAACGCTGGTACAGATAAAGTATCAGGTTTTATATGACTGGTTTTATATGAAAAACAGAATAGAAGAATGTAAATCATATAACACGAAGATAATAGAACAGGAGGACCTTATGTAATGGCAGAAGAGAAAAAACATTGCTGTTGCTGCGGAGAGCACGCAGGAGATATTGATGAGAGAACAAAGATGCGGAGCAGCGATGAATATAAAAAACTGATGAACAGGCTTAACCGCATAGAGGGACAGATCAGAGGTGTCAAGGGAATGCTGGAGAATGATGCTTACTGTACTGATATAGTTCTGCAGGTGTCAGCCATCAATGCGGCACTCAACAGTTTCAACAAGATGCTTCTTGCAGAGCATATAAGAACGTGTGTGGCAGAGGATATAAGGTGTGGCAAGGAAGATACACTTGAGGATCTTGTAAATACTATCACAAGACTTATGAAGTGATATGAACGCTCAGGATCATCAGGACATAAAGGATATACATGATATTAGAAAGAAGGCGATGGTATGGATAAATACAATGTAACAGGCATGAGCTGCAGTGCTTGCAGCTCGAGAGTTGAAAAAGCCGTATCAAAGGTGGACGGTGTGACGGTGTGTCAGGTCAATCTGCTGACAAATTCCATGATGGTTGACGGCACAGCAAGCAGTCAGGCGATCATAGATGCAGTTCAGGCGGCGGGATACGGTGCCAGCCCGGTATCTTCCGGAACTGGAAGCTCCGGCGCCAATACAGCAAAGATAGCAGGAGAGGATGAGACAGACAGAGCATTTGCAAATATGAAAAAGAGAATGTGGTCATCGATCATCATATTGATACCACTTATGTACATCTCCATGGGACATATGATGTGGAACTGGCCTCTGCCATCATTCTTTGATGGCAATCACGTGGCCATGGGACTTGCCCAGATGCTGCTCACCATATTGGTCATGGTCATAAACCAGAAGTTTTTTGTGAGTGGATTTAAGGGTGTGATACATGGAGCACCAAACATGGATACGCTGGTTGCGATGGGATCAGGTGCATCATTTATATATAGTGTATACGTATTATTTGCCATGACTGCGGCGCAGACTGCAGGAGATATGGACAGAGTCATGACACTGATGCACGATTTCTATTTTGAGTCTGCGGCGATGATACTTGCGCTTATCACGGTGGGTAAGACCCTTGAAACATATTCAAAGGGAAGAACGACGGATGCCCTTAAAGGTCTCATGAACCTTGCGCCGAAGACCGCTGTCTTGCTCAGAGACGGCGAGGAGGTAGAGGTATCTATAGATGAGGTTCAGGTTGGTGATATATTTGCGGTGAAGCCCGGTGAGAGTATCCCGGTTGACGGCGTTGTACTTGAGGGTGACTCGGCAGTTGACGAGTCGGCTCTGTCAGGTGAGAGTATCCCGGTTGACAAATCAGAGGGCAGCCATGTGTCTGCGGCCACGATAAACCAGTCGGGTTATCTGAAGTGCAGGGCAACACAGGTCGGAGCTGATACCATTTTGTCCAAGATAATAAACATGGTGAGCGACGCTGCGGCTTCAAAGGCTCCTATAGCAAAGCTTGCAGATAAGGTTTCCGGTGTATTTGTTCCGGTTGTCATAGCTATAGCGATAGTTACCATGATAGTGTGGGCTATAGCTGGCAAAGAGGTCGGTTATATCCTTGCAAGAGGTATATCGGTTCTCGTCATAAGCTGTCCGTGTGCTCTGGGACTTGCAACTCCTGTGGCCATCATGGTCGGAAATGGAATAGGTGCAAAGCACGGTGTTCTCTTCAAGACGGCTACAGCACTTGAGGAGATGGGAAAAACAGGTATAGTAGTTCTGGACAAGACAGGTACGATAACCAAGGGCGAGCCGGTTGTAACAGATGTCATAGCAGCTTCAGGCATCACAGACAGAGATCTGACAAAGAAGGCAGCGGCACTTGAGAGCTACAGTGAGCATCCGCTTGCAAAGGCTGTTGTAAATTATTGGAGAGAGAAAACAGATAGTAGCGCAGACCACATAAATACTGCAGGTAGCCTGGATGTAAAGGAGTTCAAGGCTGTGGCCGGAAATGGACTGAGTGCAGTGGTGGATGGAAGGCATACTGTCGGTGGAAACAGAAAGTATATAGAGACATTTGTCAAGGTTGGCGACGATATGGCTGTACCGGCAGAAAAGCTGGAGCTGCAGGGAAAGACTCCGATGTATTTTGCTGAGAGCAAAGATGGAGGAAAAGACTACAGACTGCTTGGAATAATCGCGGTTGCTGACGTAGTGAAAGATGACAGCAGGGATGCCATAAAACAGATACAGGATATGGGTATGTCGGTTGTCATGCTGACAGGAGACAATGAAAGAACAGCACAGGCCATCGGAAAACAGGTTGGAGTCGACCGTGTTATCGCTGGTGTTATGCCAGACGGAAAAGAAGCGGTTGTGCGGAATCTGATGGAACAGGCAAATGTAATAATGGTTGGCGACGGCATAAATGATGCCCCTGCACTAACCCGTGCGAATATAGGTGTGGCCATAGGAGCGGGCACTGATATCGCGATAGATGCAGCAGATGTGGTGCTCATGAAGAGTGAGCTTACAGATGTGGCTGCAGCCATAAGACTTAGCATGGCTACGCTCAGGAATATTAAAGAGAATCTTTTCTGGGCGTTCATATACAACATTATAGGTATTCCTCTTGCTGCCGGAGTATGGATACCGATATTTGGCTGGACGCTCAATCCGATGTTTGGAGCACTTGCCATGAGTCTCTCAAGTTTTTGTGTTGTAACAAATGCACTGAGGTTGAATTTGACAGACATTTATGATAAAAATAAGAGATACAGAATAAAGGACAAGTACAGAGTAAGCGGTTCGTCAGCGACAGATTTGTCAAATGCTGCTGATGATGCAAGCATGAATGATATGGAAGAGCATAAGGAGGATGAAAACATGACAAAGACAATGAAGATAGAAGGCATGATGTGTGGACACTGTGAGGCAAGAGTCAAGAAAGCACTTGAGGCACTTGCTGAGGTTGACAGTGCAGAGGTAAGCCATGAGGCTGGCACTGCAGTTGTAACTTTAAACCAGAGTGTTGATGACAGTGTGCTTTCTAAGGCAGTGGAAGATCAGGACTATAAGGTGTTATCAGTGGAGTAAAAAATCACTTAGGATATTGTATGACGGCGATGACAGACATAAGTGTAGCGTGAAAGGCAGATGATATATGAAGAAGATACTGAACAGGTTGCTTAGCAGAATGGTGATAACATGCCTGCTGGTTGTTCTCCAGCTTGCGGTTATGATATTTGGAATTGTTTTTTTACAGGAGAGGTATATCTATATATCAGGCGCGCTTAAGTTACTTAGTGTCATCGTTGTCCTGCATCTCATAACCAAGGACACCAATCCAATGATAAAGATGGCATGGATGGTGCCGATTCTCCTGTTCCCGGTGCTTGGTGGATTTATGTATGTATTGTATGGACATGTGCTCATACCGAGAAAGCTTAGAAAGAATATGCTCAGGGTCAAGCAGCAGGAGATATATGAGAATGTAAAGGGAGACAGATGGCTTCCCGCAGATACGGTTAAGGAAAGCCCTGCATGCAGGATATGCAAGTATATGGATGATTTCGGGGATGCGCTGCTGTATGGACATACTAAGGTTAAATACTACGCCATCGGAGATGATGTGATGGAGGATCTCATATATGATCTTGAACATGCAGAGAAGTATATTTTCATGGAATACTTCATCGTTGACAAGGGATATATGTGGGATACCATACTTGAGATCCTTAAGAAAAAGGCTGCAGAGGGACTCGATGTCCGTTTTATGTATGATGATATCGGTTCGGTGTTCAATGTTCCAAAGTATTACTGGAAGGAGCTTGAGGCCTGTGGTATAAAATGTATGGCATTCAATCAGGTAGTTCCTTTCCTTGCGACTATCTTCAACAACAGAGACCACAGAAAGATAACTGTCGTTGATGGCAAGATAGCCCACACTGGCGGCTATAACATGGCTGATGAATATATAAATAAGATAGTCAAATATGGCAGATGGAAGGACAGCGGTGTGCGCCTTGAAGGAGATGGAGCATGGAGCTTTACCGTCATGTTTCTTCAGATGTGGAACTGCTTCCGATATTCAGAGGGAAGCTACTTAAGCTATAAGCCGGATATTGACTATTCATATATAGAAGATGGATATGTACAGCCGTACAAATCAAGCCCGCTTTCCGGTGAGAATGTAGGAGAGAATCTGTACATCCAGATGATAAATGATGCGCAGGAATATATATATATATTTACTCCGTATCTTATCGTGTGCAATGAGCTTATGCTCTCGCTCAAGCTGGCGGCAAAGAGAGGCGTGGACGTGCGCATAGTCACTCCGGCCATACCTGATAAAAAATATATTTACAAGATGACGCAGTTCAACTATGAAGAGCTGCTGGTGGCAGGCGTCAGGATATATCAGTACACGCCTGGATTTATTCATTCAAAGACTCTGCTTATGGATGGCCGTCTGGCATCCGTTGGTTCGATCAATATGGACAACAGAAGCTTCTATCACCATTTTGAGTGTGGAACTCTGCTCTATGACTGCCAGGCGATAGAGGATGTCAAGGCGGACATGATGCACACGTTTGAGGAGTCTGAGGAGATAGATCTCCCATGGTGCCGCAGGAATATCAGCAAGGTTTCTATTATGGGACCTATATTAAACCTGCTGTCACCACTGTTATAAAGAGGGCATGATGATGGGATATAACAAGAAACTTATGAGTGATGGCAGATATGAGATGCAGAATATCATAACTACCATATTTCTTCTATATATGGGGGCGGT
>JAEDGW010000196.1 GCA_016297325.1 Coprococcus sp.
TAGTGATTGCAGGAATACATAAATCTAATGACGAATATTTCTGGGCGGGTGATGAAGAGAAATTCCTCAGTGATCTTCATCCGTTAATGAATGATAACAACAAAGTCACCAAAGAAGAATTCAATGCAAATGTACAGGCATTATTAGAACGATAGTTGACTGTGTGCGAGCGACGGAGGGAGACCCCTTCACCGCTTGCTTTCGTGTAATTACGCAAAAAAATAAATAAACGGCAATGTATATTGGGGACAGCGCAAGGGTGATACAGATGTGATGGCACACTGAAAGTGTTATTACAAAAGTTTATTACAGAAGAGAATTTATGTGATGATGGCCGAAAGCGGGAGGAGAAATATATGGACAATCAAATGGTCACAAGACAGTTGAATATAGAGATAGAAAAACTGAAAGTTGGGGATTACACGTCGTACCAGAATTTCTACAGTATGACGTCGAATTATCTGTATACAAATGTATGGAACAACGTGCAGGATCAGCAAGCTACGTATGACATAATGAACGAATTGTATACGGATATCTATGCGAGTATAGGAACTGAGCTAACGGATAACAATCAGTTTTTTGATTGGCTTGACAGCAAGTTGTTCACACATGTCACAACATATCTGACAACACATAACATGCCATGCGCATCTGAGCGAAATGGCGCAAATCGCACTGAGCAGGCTGCGGTTATCGCTGCGGGGATGAATACCGCTATGGGAGGCGGAAACGCCTCAGCAGGAATGGGCTCGGCTGGTGGAAGTGGCTATGCAGGGATGGGCTCGGCTGGTGGAAGTGGTTATGCAGGAATGGGCTCGGCAACCGGAGGCAATGGCTACGCTGGAGTGGGATCGGCAACTGGAGGCAATGGCTACGCTGGAGTGGGATCGGCAACCGGAGGCAATGGCTACGCTGGAGTGAGTTCAGCGACTGGTGGCAATGGTTCTGTGGGAGTGGAATCGGCGACAGGCGGCAACGGTTCTGTGGGCGTGAGTTCAGCAACCGGCGGGAGTGGTTCTGTAGGCTTGGCTCCAGCAGCTGGCGGCAGTGCTGGCATTGGTTCTGGCGCGGCATCGGTTGGTGCAAAGGTAGGAATTTCTCTTGGTGTAAAGATTGCAATTGGAGTGATAAGTTCACTTGCGGTTGTGGGGCTTGGCGTGGGAGCAGTGAAGATCCTGAAACCGAATGCCGCTGATACAGCAACTACAGTGGAGGCTACCACAGAGTCTGTAGCTCAGGTGGCAGATGAATCCGCAGCTGATGGCACAGGTGATAGTACAGGAGTTACGGAGGCCGCGACCACCGAGGCTGCGACAGAAGAGGCAAAGGTGGATGAGGCAACAGCCAGATATACTGCTTATTATGATTTTGTGAAGAAGGAAATGGAAGATTACCCGGTTGAAGCAACAATGGGAACAGGTGGCTTTGTATATACAAATTCATTTGATGGTATGGTGTATACAGGACTTGTTGATTTTAATAATACGGGAAATGAGCAGTTGATTCTTGCATACTGTGAAAACCCAGAAGATGGCGAAGAAGGAACTTCAAAGTATACAGTAAAAGTGTTTGACTTTGTGGATGATGAAGCAAAAGAAATCCAGTCATTTGATGGTTATCAGTTTGGATACGAAGAAAGCGATGCTGGAAAGAATCTTTGGGTTAGAAGTGGTACGGATGTTGATGTTGTCAATACTGAAGATTATGAAGATAATATGAAAATGTATACTTTCAACGGAGATAGTTTTGAAGAGCAGCAGAACTACTATATTCATTATGCTAGTTCTGAATCAGGAGGTATGGTAGGGGTAGTGACTGCATATGATGATAATGGCAGTATAACCGGCGATGAGTATAACGATAAAGTTGGTGAATTGGAGGAACTTCCAGAATTTTACAAATTATCAGAGAGGTTTGATTATGGTTTTGCTGATAATTCAAGACAGGTGAAGGCGCTCAAGGCAAAACATGATACGGTGGATCTATTAGCTGAGAAGGCGGGAGACAAGGAATGGGCTAAGACCAAAGATGTTGTAAATCTGGATGATAATACCCAGGGGGATGACCAGCAGTATACATTTACGGCAAATAAATATAATGAAGTATATAGCACTTATTTTATTATTAACAGAGACCTGACTGAAGCTGAAAATGATTATGTTCAGGTGTCGGATGATAAGAAAACGATTCATGTATATGGACATATCATGAGGTATAAATACCAGCCTGAATTGATAGATAGATGTTACACATACATAGATGATATTCTTGTGGTGGTCGGCACTTCTACAGGTGGAAGCTATGGGCCTGCTTCTTATTACTGGAGCGATGACATGGATAATATAGCCAAGCTGGAATATAATGATGAAAAAGAGGTTTCCAAAGAGGAATACGATGCAAATGTCGAGAAGCTGATGTCTCGTTAGCAGAAAACAAAACAGAATATATAGGCCAGGGCGATGGTAAATGTGGTTGCATTTGCCATCGCCTTTTTGTGTTTGATGTCAATATGTACATATGGATGATGAATTGTACAAATGCAACAATACGCAAAAAAAAATGTGCTATCTTAACAATGCAGCGAGGGTAATGCAAAAGAAAAATATGAAATTAGAGGAGGGTGTCATATGAAAAACTGTCCCAATTGTGGGCGTGTACTAAATGACGAGGATCTATATTGTCCTGTGTGCGGCACAGAACAGGAATTGCCAAAACAAAAAAAGAAAAAGATACATATCAAAATATCTCCGAAAATGGTAGGTATAGGTATTGCTGCAGTGGTCGTCTTGGTCGTGTTTATAGTGATAATGAAGTCGATAATGTATACGAAGCGGACTAAAAATGCAATCGATGGGGCTATCAGCGCAGTGAAAGCGGCGGCGGAAAACGAGGAGCCGTTTCAGGTGAATGTAGATATTGAGAGCACTGTGTACGTGAGCGACAGCAGTAATCATTTGATAGGAACAAACACCTATACGGATTATGCGGATATGAAGTGTGACGGCAAGGCGTCATATATGACTGATGGATATTCATATCTTTTGTATAATCCTGCCGATGTTGTTAATCCTCAGACAACTGAGCGAGACTACGAAGCTTATTGTACGGCAAATGGAAATGTGTATTGCAACTGGGATGAAGCGGGGTGGTATCCTTCCAGCTACCAGGGAATTAACACTTCGGATCTGACAGTATTTTTTGATGAGATATATGACCAGATAAAGGGAACAGAAAGTATTCCAAATGTCACTGGTGATAACTACATGGAAGGTTTGAATCTGTGCGAGAATGGTCAAGTTGTTATATATGGATATCTGAACGATACAAGTGCTGTGTCA
>JAEDGW010000066.1 GCA_016297325.1 Coprococcus sp.
CAAACGGTTCTACTTCAATGGCGTCAACATGTTCATCATGTATGTCACTTATGGCTGCCGGTGTTCCTATCAAGGCTATGGTTGCCGGTATTTCATGTGGACTTGTAACAGGTGATACAGATGACGATTATATCGTGCTCACAGATATCCAGGGACTTGAGGATTTCTTCGGAGATATGGACTTCAAGGTAACAGGTACTACAGAGGGTATCACAGCTATCCAGATGGATATCAAGATCCATGGACTTACAAGACCTATCGTTGAGGAGGCTATCGCAAGAACACGTGAGGCAAGACTCTTCATCATGGAGACATGTATGAAGCCAGCTATCGCAGCTCCAAGACCAACAGTCAATGAGTTTGCACCAAAGATCAAGCAGATCAAGATCGATCCAGAGAAGATCGGTGAGGTCATCGGCCAGAGAGGTAAGACCATCAATACTATCATCGAGGAGACAGGTGTTAAGATCGACATCGATGATGAGGGAAGAATCTCTATCTGCGGCGTAGAGCAGGCAGGTATGGACAAGGCCATCGAGATGATCAACATGATCGTAGAGCCTCTTGAGGTCGGCAAGAACTATCACGGTAAGGTCGTAAAGGTTATCGACTGTGGAGCTATCGTATCACTTGCACCTAACAAGGATGGACTCATCCACATTTCAAAGCTTTCAGACAAGAGAGTTGCAAAGGTTGAGGATGTTGTAAACGTTGGCGATGAGGTTGACGTTAAGGTCATCAAGATCGATGAGAGAGCAGGAAGAATCAGCCTGAGCCTCAAGGATGTACAGTAAATAATAATAAGGGTATTTGATATTATTTTATAATTTTATAAGGGTAAATCTGATGTCTCGAAGCCGGTCAGTCATATGGCCGGTTCCGGGGCATTCTAATAATTGCAGTAATTGCAGTAAACAAAAGACGGACAGAAAGCAAATAAACTAAAATAAATGCAAAAATAGATTTAAGGGGGAACATATGAAATACGGTTATTTTGACGAACAGAACAAAGAGTATGTAATTGACAGACCGGATACACCGGCACCTTGGGCGAACTACCTCGGTTCACCGGAGTACGGTGCGATCATCTCAAACAACGCCGGCGGCTACAGCTTTGAGAAGTCCGGTGCAAACGGAAGAATACTTAGATACATATTTAACAGCTTTGATCAGCCTGGACGATATGTATATCTTAGGGATGACGATACAAAGGATTATTGGTCAGCATCATGGCAGCCTGTAGGCAAGAGTCTTGATGTATATAAGAGTGAGTGTCATCACGGTACAGCATATACAAGGATGATCGCAGAGTATTCTGATATCAAGTCAGAAGTGCTGTATTATGTTCCGCTCAACAAGACACATGAGGTGTGGAAGGTTAAGGTAACAAACAACTCAGACAGACCAAGAAATCTTTCTACCATAGGATATTGTGAGTTCACAAATGACTGCAACTATGAGCAGGATCAGGTGAATCTCCAGTATACGCTGTTCATAACCAGGACATATTTTATGGACAACAACAAGATCCTTCAGGTTATAAATGAGAATGTTGAGAAGGCTGAGATCAACGGTAGCAAGGCAAACAGAAGATTCTTTGCCATAGCTGGAAGTGATGTGGCATCATATTGTGGTGACAAGGAGGAGTTCCTTGGAAGATATCACGGCTACGGTGATCCAATCGGAGTTATAAATGGAGATCTTGGCAATAAGCTGAATTACAACAGCAATGCATGTGGTGGCCTTCAGACGAAGTTCACACTTGCTCCGGGAGAATCAAAGGAGTTTGCATTTATAGTTGGAATGAAAGACAACGATGCGGCAAATGCTGTCATAGCAGGATATTCAGATCCAGCAGCCGCATGCAGCAGAGAGCTTGCAGAGCTCAAGGATTACTGGCATTCAAAGCTCAACAATTTCCAGGTACACACACCTAGCGATTCATTCAATAACATGGTAAATACATGGAATGCATACCAGTGCTTTATGACATTTATCTGGTCAAGAGCTGCTTCATTCTCATATTGTGGTCTCAGAAACGGATATGGCTATAGAGATACAGTTCAGGATATCCAGGGTGTTATACATCTTGCGCCTGAGATGGCTCTTGAGAAAATCAGATTCATGCTGTCAGCACAGGTTGACAACGGCGGTGGACTTCCACTTGTAAAGTTCACGCACAATGCAGGACATGAGGACACACCGGATGATCCTTCATATGTACAGGAGACAGGTCATCCTGCATATCGTGCGGATGATGCACTGTGGCTGTTCCCAACCGTATACAAATATATTGCAGAGTCAGGCAATCTTGATTTTATAGATGAGGTTATACCATTTGCAAATAAGGACGAGGGTACGGTCTATGAGCACTTAAAGAGAGCAATAGACTTCTCTATGAACAGACTTGGAGATAACGGTATGCCTGCAGGACTCTGGGCAGACTGGAATGACTGTCTGAGACTTGGCAAGAGAGGTGAGTCAACGTTCGTTGCAATGCAGCTCTATTATGCCATGACAGTTATCAAGTATTTTGCTGAGATGAAAGAGGATACAGAGTATATCGATTACATCAACAGCATCCAGTACAAGATGGGTGAGACTATCCAGGAGAAGTGCTGGGAGGATGACAGATATATCAGAGGATACAAGGAAGGCGGACAGGTTATAGGTTCAAAGAATGACCCTGAAGCAAGCATGTGGCTGAATCCTCAGTCATGGGCAGTCATCAGTGGACTTGCAACAAGAAAGCAGTCCGAGACAGCCCTTGAGTCTGTACATAGAGAACTCAATACACCTTACGGTGTGAGACTTATGTTCCCTCCATATAAAGAGCATGCATTTGACGGAGCCCTTATGCTTCTGTTCAATGCGGGCACAAAGGAGAATGCGGGTATATTCTCACAGCCACAGGGATGGATAATCCTTGCTGAGGCTCTTATGGGACATGGAAACAGAGCATTTGAATATTTCAATGAGAGCTCACCTGCGTCCATGAACGATAAGGCAGAGATCAGAAAGCTTGAGCCATACTGCCATGGCCAGTTCACAGAGTCTGTTGGAAGTCCGTTTGAGGGACGTTCACATGTTCACTGGCTCACAGGAACAGCGTCCACATGTATGGTTGGCTGCGTTGAGGGAATCATGGGTATGAGACCTGACTTCGGTGGAATCAAGATCGCTCCATCAGTGCCATCTGACTGGAAGGAATTTGAGATCGAGAAGGTATTCCGTGGAAAGAGGCTTTCAATAAAGGTTAAGAATCCTGATGGACATGAGAGTGGTTTCCAGAGCCTTACACTCAACGGAACTGAGATGGAATCAAATTACATACCTGCAAGCGAGCTCGAAGATACAAATGAGATAGTTCTTGTTATGTAATGATATGGGATCATAGATGCAGATTGTATAAAATACAATATATTTCACACTAATAAATACGAAGGGTTTAACAGCTCTTCGTATTTATTTTTTTCAAGGAGATGTGGAATATATGGATGATGCAATTTTGAAAAACTCTGCTGTAAAAAGCAGCAATAAAAGTGAGGATGCGGCGGCGTCAAATCCTGGTGGTGTTTCAAATGTAAATACAAAAGGTAGTAGAATATCGGAGCAGATAAAACTCTGCGCGGGATGCCATATAATGGATATACCTGAAAGGTCTGGATTTATTCTGCTCTGCGGCGTGTACGGAGAGATAGAAGGACATGAAAAACTTCCTTCCAGTGTAAAGAGTACGAGTTATGAGGATATTCTGCCGGTTATCGCACAGGCTGAGGTCTGTCCTGATATTAAGGGTGTACTCATCCTGATAAATACTGTTGGCGGGGATGTGGAATCGGGACTTGCCATATCTGAAATGTTTGCAAGTCTCAGCAAGCCGGTTGTAACGCTTGTGCTCGGCGGCGGACATTCCATAGGTGTTCCGCTGGCAACTGCGTCAGATGTATCTTTTATTGCTCCGACAGCGACCATGGTCGTGCACCCCATACGGACAAGTTCTGCAGTCCTCGGGGTGAAACAGAATTTTGAATATATAGAGAAGATGCAGCAGAGGATCATTGATTTTACTGTGTCACACTCGAAAATAGGCAGAGATGAATTTGAGAGATATATGTTTAACACGGCGGAGCTGACAAAGGATATCGGCTCGGTTCTTGTGGGAGAACAGGCTGTGAAAGCCGGGATCATAGATCATGTTGGTGGGATGGAGGATGCCATAAAAAGACTCTATGACTTGATTAATTGACTAAATGATAGTAAAATTCATAGGATGTCAACAAATTAGAAGATGAATGGAAGTAGAGGTATAGCATGGCTTCTGGAAATAAAAAGGCGAAAACAAAAACTTCATCGGGTGGGAGAAGTACGAAATCCACAGCGAGATCAAAGACTTCAAGCCGCTCAGGATCCACGGCGAGGTCAAAAACTTCAAGCCGTTCCGGTTCTACAGCCCGTTCAAAGGCTGCGATGGAGAGAAAGGCCAGAGAGGCTGAGGCTGCAAGACAGAAGCAGCTCAGAAGCGAGATCATACTGATAGTGCTCTTTGCATTTTCACTGTTTTTGCTTCTGGCAAATTTCCGTATATGTGGAATCGTGGGCAATACGATATCAGGATTTTTCTTCGGTATCATAGGTTTCAGTGAGTATGTCTTCCCTGTATATCTGTTTGTGTCGGCGGCATATCTCATATCGAATGATTTCAACAGAAAGATAGTAAAAAAAGTTATATATTTTGGCGTGGTGATGATACTTGTGTCCATGCTGTTCCAGGCCATATACTCAACCGATTATGAGTCTGTAAAGGCTTTGTATATGGATGGATATAAGAACCGTGCAGGCGGAGGAGTCATATGCGGTGGTATTTTCTTCGCCATAAGGACACTTTTAGGTGTTCCGGGTGCGTGCATCATCATGTTTATTCTGGCTGTTATCATGTTCATTCTTATCACCGGTATATCCGTGATAGATGAGATAAAGAAGCTTGTCATGTCGTTCAAAAAAGATTACAGCTATGAGGACGAAGATGAGGAAGACGACGGATATGCTGCAAGAGAGTCTGCTGTGGCTGACAGGAGACAGAAGAGAAATAAGAAAAGAGCCGGATTTGATGAGGATATTGACGAAGGCGTGGAGGACAGAAGACGTGCAAAGCCGTCGATGGCCAATCTGAACGTGTATGAGAGCAAACGCGGACATGACAGTAAGCCGCAGAACATGCAGGATACAAAGAAAGAGAAGAAGACATCCGCACCTGAGAATAATGCAGATACACCGAGGGACTTCTTCTATAATCAGGATGTGCATGAACTTAGGGCGGACTCGGTGGACAACTATGCAGAGCCGGATCCGTATGATGAGTTCAACAATGATATAGAAAAGATAGTGATGGCTGATAGTGATGAATTCCTTAATCCGGTACAGGTTGAGGATGAGACTTCGTATGAGCCACGTTATGCAGAACCTGTGAAGAATGAGAGCAGGGAGAGAAACGCTGTACATAGAGAGCGTAGGAAGACTTCAGGCAGTGAGACACGTCTGGAAGCTGGTGATCAGTATGCAGATGAGAGGCCTGCTGTGAATGAACTGCCATCTTTAAATGAGATGCCGGCGGAATCCGATGAGGATGTACTTGCAGGTGCTGTAAATGGCAATATGCATCCGGAAAGTGTGTCGGATTACAACCCTCTGTATGACTCTGCATTTGCTGAGGATGGCGCAGGCCATGGAACTTCCGGTGGAAGCAGTGTGAAGAAAAAGCCTGCGGCAGATACGGATTCTGCAAAGACATATCAGGAGGGAAGAAAGTACAGATTCCCTACGGCAAGTCTCCTCTGCCAGCCGCCAAAGAACAACAATTCAAACAGGGATGCCCATGTGAGGGAGACTGCTGTCAAGCTCAAGAAGACCCTGGAGACATTTGGTGTAAATGTAACTATAACCAATTACAGTTGCGGACCGGCTGTCACCAGATTTGAGATGCAGCCAGAGCAGGGCGTAAAGGTCAGCAAGATACTCAATCTGGCTGATGATATCAAGCTCAATCTTGCGGCTGCGGATATACGTATAGAGGCGCCGATACCTGGTAAGGCGGCGATAGGAATAGAGGTTCCAAACAAGGAGAATTCTATTGTTGCGTTCAGGGAGCTCATTGAATCGGACAACTTCAAGAATCTTAAGTCCAAGGTTGCATTTGCAGTTGGTAAGGATATAAGCGGACAGGTTATCGCTACGGATATAGCAAAGATGCCGCATCTTCTTATAGCTGGTGCCACAGGTTCAGGTAAATCGGTGTGTATCAATACACTTATCATGAGTATTCTGTACAAGGCCACACCTGAGGAGGTCAAGCTTATCATGATCGACCCTAAGATGGTTGAGCTGGCATGTTACAATGGAATACCGCACCTTTTAATCCCGGTCGTCACTGATCCTAAGAAGGCGGCGGGAGCACTCAACTGGGCGGTCGTAGAGATGACAAGAAGATACCAGCTTTTTGCTGAGCACAGTGTGCGTAATATACAGGGATATAACGACAAGGTTGAGAGTGCCGTGATCGCTGGCGCAGACGGCCAGAAGCTTACCAAGATGCCACAGATCGTGGTTATCGTAGACGAGCTTGCAGATCTTATGATGGTTGCCCATGGCGAAGTCGAGGATGCCATAGTCAGACTTTCGCAGCTTGCAAGAGCAGCCGGAATACATCTTGTTATAGCAACCCAGAGACCATCTGTGGATGTCATAACAGGACTCATAAAGGCGAATGTCCCATCACGTATAGCATTTGCGGTGTCTTCGGGAGTTGATTCACGAACGATACTTGATATGGTTGGAGCAGAAAAACTTCTTGGAAAGGGAGATATGTTGTTCTATCCTACAGGATATCCGAAACCTGTCAGAGTGCAGGGTGCATTTGTGTCGGATGATGAGGTTACTGCAGTGGTTGATTTCCTCAAGAAGAGTAACGGCGTTGGCACATATGATGATGATGTGGCAAAATCTATATCAAGCAGTGATTCGGGCGGAGCTACAGCTATAGGCGGAGCTTCAGCAAATGACAGAGATGAGTATTTCGTGGAAGCGGGAAGATTCATTATAGAGAAAGAAAAAGCTTCTATAGGTATGCTTCAGAGAACGTTCAAGATAGGATTTAACAGAGCTGCTAGGATCATGGATCAGCTCACGGCTGCCGGAGTCGTTGGCCCGGAGGAGGGAACAAAGGCCAGAAAGATTCTGATGAGTCAGGAACAGTTCGATGAATATATAGACAATAATTTATAAAAAGCGGAGGATAAGAGTTATGATGACAGACATTGAAATTGCACAGAAGGCTGAGATGAAGCACATAAGGGAGGTTGCTGCAAAGCTCGGCATATCAGAGGATGACCTTGATCTCTATGGAAAGTACAAGGCAAAGCTCTCAGATGACCTCATAAAGAAGGTTGAGGGCAACGAGGATGGAAAGCTTATCCTCGTAACGGCCATCAACCCAACACCGGCAGGAGAGGGAAAGACAACCATCACTGTAGGTCTTGGCGAGGCTATGGGACAGCTTGGCAAGAAGGCGGTTATCGCACTTCGCGAGCCTTCACTTGGACCATGTTTCGGAATAAAGGGCGGTGCAGCCGGCGGTGGATATGCGCAGGTTGTTCCTATGGAGGATCTGAACCTTCATTTCACAGGAGATTTCCATGCTATAACATCGGCAAACAATCTCCTTGCTGCTATGCTTGATAATCACATCCAGCAGGGGAATGCACTTAAGATAGATGTGAACAGAATAGTGTTCAAGAGATGTATGGATATGAACGACAGAGTCCTCAGACATACAGTTGTTGGACTTGGAAAGCGTGTTGACGGAGTGCCTAGAGAGGATGGATTTGTCATCACGGTTGCATCAGAGATCATGGCTATTCTCTGTCTCGCAAGTGATATGAAGGATCTTCAGGAAAGACTTGGCAGGATAATCGTTGCATATAATATGGACAATGAGCCTGTGACAGCGGCAGATCTCAAGGCTGTAGGAGCTATGGCAGCGCTTCTTAAGGATGCCATCAAGCCAAACATCATCCAGACACTTGAACATACACCAGCGCTTGTACACGGCGGCCCATTTGCAAATATTGCACATGGATGCAACAGCGTAATGGCTACAAAGACAGCGTTAAAGCTTGCTGATTACGTTATAACAGAGGCAGGATTTGGAGCAGATCTCGGTGCAGAGAAGTTCTTCGATATCAAGTGCCGTATGAATGATCTTAAGCCGGATGCAGTAGTTCTGGTTGCAACGGTAAGAGCACTCAAGTACAATGGCGGAGTTGCAAAGGCAGATCTCGGCGAGGAGAACCTCGATGCACTTAAGGCTGGTGTAGTAAACCTTGAGAAGCATATAGAGAACCTTCAGAAGTACGGTGTGCCGGTTGTAGTAACTTTGAACAGATTTGCCACAGACAGCCAGGCAGAACTTGACTTTGTAAAGAAGTTCTGTGAGGACAGAGACTGTGATTTCGCTCTTGCAAATGTATGGGAGCAGGGCGGCAAGGGTGGTATAGACCTTGCAAATGCAGTGCTTAACACAATAGAGAACAAGAAGAGCAACTTCAAGGTGCTCTATGATGACAGTCTTTCCATCAAGGATAAGATCAACTGCATCGCTACAGAGATATATGGAGCAGACGGCGTAACATACAGCGCAGAGGCAAGCAAGGCCATTGCGAAGATAGAAGAGATGGAATTTGGTAATTTCCCTGTATGTATGGCAAAGAACCAGTATTCGCTGTCTGATGATCCTAAGAAACTTGGCAGACCTACAGGATTTGATATAAACATCCGTGAAGTGTATGTTAGCGCAGGAGCAGGATTTGTGGTAGCCATAACAGGAACTATCATGACTATGCCTGGTCTTCCAAAGTCTCCAGCAGCAGAGAGGATCTATGTGGATGACGATGGCAAGATCGTCGGCCTGTTCTAATATTGTGGACAGTAATGATCCACATAGGCCATAAAAGATAATTATAATTTGTTGGTGCTAAATGTTACAGGAGGACAGATGTATGTATAAACTTATAGATGGTAAGGCTATATCAAAGCAGATAAAGGATGAGCTGAAGGAGAAGGTTGCCGGACTTAAAGCTGAGGGCGTGGAGATATGCCTTGCGGTTATCCAGGTTGGCAATGATCCTGCATCATCTGTATATGTTGGAAATAAGAAAAAAGCCTGCGAGTATATAGGCATAGGCTCACTTTCATATGAGCTTCCGGAGGAGACCACAGAGGAGGAACTCCTTGCACTTATAGAAAAGCTCAACGCCGATGACAAGGTAAATGGAATACTTGTGCAGCTTCCACTTCCAAAGCATATAGATGAGGATAAGGTCATAAAGACCATATCACCTAAGAAGGATGTGGATGGTTTCCACCCTATGAGTGTTGGAGCACTCAGTATTGGACAGCCAGGATTTGTGTCATGTACCCCGGCAGGAGTTATCCAGCTCATAAAGAGATCGGGAATAGAGATAGAGGGCAAGGAATGTGTTGTCCTTGGAAGAAGCAATATAGTAGGCAAGCCTATGAGCATGCTGCTTCTCCGTGAGAACGGAACCGTTACGGTGTGCCATTCCAGAACAAAGGATCTTAAGGAGGTCTGTAGACGCGCAGACATTCTTGTGGTTGCTATAGGCAGACCAAAGATGATAGATGCATCATATATCAAAGAGGGTGCAACAGTTATTGACGTAGGAATACACAGAGACGAGAACAATAAGCTGTGCGGCGATGTGGACTTTGAGTCAGCAAAAGAAGTTGCAGGTGCGATCACACCTGTACCGGGCGGCGTAGGACCTATGACCATAGCGATGCTTATGTCGAACTGCGTGGAATCGATCAATATTAACTAGAATATTTATTTATTGGAGAACAGATGAAAGTATTACTTATATCACTGGGATGTGACAAGAATCTTGTGGACAGCGAGGTCATGCTGGGACTTTTGAACAAGGCCGGACATCAGATCACAAATGATGAGACTGAGGCTGATGTTGTTGTGGTGAATACATGTGCATTTATCAAGGATGCAAAAGAGGAGAGTATCAATACGATCATAGAGATGGGCGAACTAAAGAAGACCGGTAAGCTGAAGAAGCTTATCGTTGCGGGATGTCTGTCGCAGAGATACAAAGATGAGATCATGGCGGAGCTTCCTGAGATCGATGTGATAATTGGCGCAACGAATTTTGACAAGATAGTTGAGGCTATAGGGGCTGACGAGAAATCCATAGTTGATGATATAGACTATACGCCGGCACCTGTCAGGGAACGTATTGTCACGACTACAGCATCCATGGCATATCTTAAGATTGCTGAGGGTTGTAATAAGTTGTGCACCTATTGTATAATACCTCACATAAGAGGCCGGTATAGAAGTGTCCCGATGGACAGTCTGCTGGACTCAGCCAGAAGACTTGCTGCTGATGGCATAAAAGAACTTGTTTTGGTCGCTCAGGAGACTACTCTGTATGGCGTTGATCTGTACGGTGAAAAGAGACTTCCGGAGCTGCTTAAAAAGCTTAGTGATATAGATGGGATAGAATGGATAAGACTGCTTTATTGTTACCCTGAGGAGATCACGGATGATCTGATCAAGACAATGGCAACTGAGCCAAAGATATGCCATTATATCGATATACCAATACAGCACTCAGAAAACACCATATTAAAGCGCATGGGCAGAAGAACGAGCCGTGAGGATATCGTTGAACTGGTTGGCAGATTAAGATCTGCCATGCCGGATATTGCGATCCGAACTACGCTGATCTCGGGATTCCCGGGAGAGACACAGGAACTGCATGATGGACTTGTGGATTTTGTGGATCAGTGTGAATTCGACAGGCTTGGAGTGTTCACTTACTCTCCGGAGGAGGGAACTCCTGCAGCGTCATATCCGGATCAGGTAGATGAGGCGGTCGCAGAAAAGTGGCGCAATGAGATCATGGAGCTCCAACAGGAGATTTCCTATGAGAAGAATCAGGAATTTGTTGGAACAGTCATGAAAGTCCTTATAGAGGGTTATCTTTCTGATGATGATGTGTATGTTGGAAGGACATACAGGGATGCACCTGGTGTTGACGGAATAGTCTTTGTCAGTGCTCCATACGAGCTCATGTCCGGTACATATGTCGATGTGAAGATAACTGAGGGCAATGAATACGATTTGACAGGAGTGATTGTAGAATGAATTTACCAAACAAACTGACAATACTTAGAGCTATAATGATTCCGTTTTTCCTTGTATTTCTGTATATGTCCGTGATGGAAGGACATGACTTTGGGTGGCTCAAATGGGTGGCACTCGGGGTGTTCATAGCGGCATCGCTGACAGATATGCTGGACGGCAAGATCGCAAGAAAGTACAACCTTGTCACCAACTTTGGAAAGTTTATGGATCCGCTGGCGGATAAGCTGCTGGTATGCTCGGCGCTCATTGCACTGTCCGATATCGGCCGTATGCCTGCATGGATAGTGATAGTTATAATCGCAAGGGATTTCATAATCAGTGGTTTCAGGCTTGTAGCAGCGGAAAAAGGGGTTGTAATTGCCGCTGGATGGTCAGGAAAGATTAAGACTACAGTCCAGATGATCATGGTATGTTTCCTTGTGGCAGATCTTGGGGGAAAGGTCTTTTATGTGATAGATCAGGTGCTCATATATCTTGCACTTGTTCTAACGATAGTATCGCTGCTTGATTATCTGATCCACAACAGGGATGTACTAAAAGACTGATTATAACAATTATATAATGATACGAATTCAACGGGGGATTTGGGGTATACTGTTATGTGAGACGATGACAGGGTACACATTTCCCCCTTTGATGTATAAATGAGTATATGTAGGGTAGGAGCGCCGTGCTCAAACTTTGTTCAAAATTACCTTTTTTACTTGAAATATGGCGTCAAAGGCTTTACAATTATACTCGGCGAAAATTGGACTATATATGTCCTAAAATAAATTAAACGGAGGGCTAAAAATGAGCAACACACCAAGCTTGTCAGCGAGTGACAGAATTTCTATGTTACTTGATGACTCAAGTTTTGTTGAAATCGGCGCATATGTAACTGCTAGAAATACAGATTTCAACATTCAGGACAAGGATACTCCAAAAGACGGTGTTATAACCGGATATGGTGTTATCGATGGCAATTTAGTTTATGTTTACAGCCAGGACGCAAAGGTACTCGGCGGTTCTATCGGCGAGATGCACGCAAAGAAGATCGCAAACCTTTATGATATGGCTATGAAGATGGGTGCTCCAGTTATCGGGCTGATCGATTGTGCCGGACTGAGACTTCAGGAGGCAACTGACGCACTTAACGCATTTGGCGAGGTATACCTCAGGCAGACACTGGCTTCAGGTGTTGTTCCACAGATCACTGCTGTATTCGGTATGTGTGGTGGTGGCGCAGCTATCATTCCTAACCTGACTGATATTACACTCATGACAAAGGAAGGTTCAAAGCTGTTTGTAAACAGCCCGAACACCCTTGATGAGAATCGTACAGAGAAGCTTGACACTGCTGCAGCAGAGTATGTAGCAGCAAACACAGCTAACGTTGATGCAGTATATGACACAGAGGCTGAACTTCTCGGAGCTGTCAGAACACTTGTAGAGCTTCTTCCATCAAACAATGAGGATGAGAAGGATGGAGCTCTTTGCGAGGATGATGTAAACAGAATCATCCCTGATCTTGCTTCTAAGGCTGGAGATGTAAAGGCTGTTATAGCTGATATAACAGATGACGAGTTTGTATTTGAGCTCAAGAAGGATTTTGCAGATGACGTTGTTACAGCATTCATCAGACTGAATGGTGAGACAGTCGGAGTTGTGGGAAATCAGAAGGATGTACTCACAACAGCAGGCGCATACAAGGCAGAGGATTTTGTCAAGTTATGTGACGCATTCAACATTCCTGTACTCACACTTGTGAATGTGGCAGGACTTGCTGCAACAGTTAAGGAAGAGAAGACTATATCAAAGGCAGTTGCAAAGCTTACTTACGCTTATGCAAACGCAACCGTTCCAAAGGTAACAGTTATGCTTGACAAGGCTTATGGTACAGCTTATACAGCTATGTGCTCAAAGGCAATAGGCGCTGATATGGTATTTGCATGGCCAAAGGCTGTTATAGGAACTATGGATCCTGAGATGGCAGTCAAGATCATGTACGAGGATGAGATCGCAGCAGCTGATGACAAGCTTGCATTTATAAAGGATAAGAAGGCTGAATATACAGATGCCCTTTCAGGTGCAGTTTCTGCTGCAAGAAGAGGATATGTTGATGATGTCATCGAGCCAGATGCAACAAGAAAGAGAGTTATAGCAGCATTTGATATGCTTTTTTCTAAGAGTGAGGACAGACCATACAAAAAGCACGGAACAATATAAAGGAGTGACAACTTAATGGAAAAGATAATAAAGAAAAAGTTATTATTGATAGTTTCTATGTTAGCTGTTACATTCGCACTTGCAGGCTGTTCATCATCAAGCAAAAAAGTTGCTTTTAAGTATAACGAGGATGACATGAAAAATTATGCCATCAGCTATGCTAAAAGCTGGATGAGTCTCACTCAGGTTGATCAGGTATATAATTATGCTGTTGAAAAGGGAACTGACGAAGGCCTCACAGAGAGTGATATAGATGCCATAAAGGTATTTGCTTCACTCGAGTCTGACTATGGTAAGTTCATAGATTTCAAGAGTGATTATGACTGTGAAGAGGTTGATGACAAAGTTGTAGTAAGCTTGTATGCAGAATGTGCAGAAAAAGAAGCTATTGTCAAGGCAACATTTGTAGACAATTCTGTTGTATATGAGTACAACAAGTATATGTATATGAATCAGAACGGCGGTTCAGAAGAGGATGCTGACAGTTATCTCACATCTAATGGAGTATATCCATATAAGATCTCTGAATTCGAGGTAGCAGCAAACCAGACGATGAAGGATAAGATGAAGGATGCCGGCGCCAATACAGTTATCGGTATGGGTATCGTATTCATAGCACTTATATTTATCTCATTCATCATTTCACTTCTCAAGTATGTTCCAGCTCTTTTTGACAAGGAGACAAGAGAGAAGAAGAAAGCTGAAAAGGCAAAGAAAGCCCAGGAAGCTGCAAATACAGCAGCTGCTGACGACGAAGATGACACACCAACCATGAGAATGCCTGCTCCTGCTGCCGGAATTGTGGATATCGTGAACACAGCGACGGGAGAGAGCGTTATGAACGACAGTGAACTTGTGGCTGTTATATCAGCAGCTGTCATGGCGGCACAGGGTGGTAAGACAAGAGTTCGTGTAAACTATCCAAGTAACGATAAACTGGTTGTAAGACCAAGAAGAAAGAATAAGAGATAATAAATCAGGAGGATAATTGTTATGAAGAATTATAGAATCACAGTAAACGGAACATCATACGATGTAACAGTTGAAGAATTAGCAGGCGGCGCAGCAGCTCCAGTTGCAGCAGCTCCAGCACCAGTTGCAGTATCTGCACCAGCAGCAGCTCCAGCACCAGCAGCTCCAGCAGCACCAGCAGGTGGCGCAGGAAGCATCAAAGTTTCATCACCTATGCCAGGAAAGATCCTTGCAGTTAAGGCAAATGTTGGCGATTCAGTAAAGAAGGGTCAGGTTATCCTTATCCTTGAGGCTATGAAGATGGAAAACGAAGTTGTTGCTCCAGAAGATGGTACAATCGCAAGCATCGATGTTACAGTAGGCGCTATGGTTGAGTCAGGCGATACACTTGCAACTCTCAACTAATTTGCTTAGTAACATGAACTGTACACAGGATCTTGATAGCAAGATCCGAATAAATCTTATAGGAGGAAACAACTAAATGGGCAGCACAATAGTTGACGTTTTGACAAATTTAGC
>JAEDGW010000197.1 GCA_016297325.1 Coprococcus sp.
TCCTCGGTGACAAGAGAATCCAGGATCTTAAAACTTGTACATGCGCTGACAAATGCCTTTGGAGTCTTGTTCTCTCCCATTCCGATGACCTGTTTTCCCGCTTCACGGAGCCTTGATGCAAGTCTTGTGAAATCACTGTCGCTTGTCACCAGACAGAATCCGTCTATATTGCTCGTATAAAGCAGATCCATGGCATCTATGATCATGGCTGAATCCGTAGAATTCTTGCCCGTCGTATACGAAAACTGCTGTACCGGCTGTATGGAATAGGATAAAAGACAATCCTTATCCCAGCCGTTATTATTCTTTGACCAGTCACCATATATCTTTCTGACAGTTATCGAGCCAAGTCTTGAAAGCTCATCAAATATGCTCTCAACATATTTCGCTGACACGTTCTCAGAATCGATAAGTATAGCATATCTGCTTGTAATCTCATTTGACACTACTTCCTCGGTCATATAATCCGCCTTCCTTCTATTTAAACCTTTAATCCCCTACACGTTCTTATCACTTACAACGCCGAATTTTCCAGCTCCATCCTCAAAATATTCCTTCGTGAGCTTGACAACCGTACCGGAGAGAAGGAGAACACCTATCAGGTTCGGTATGATCATGAGGCCGTTAAATGTATCTGCGATATCCCAGAGAAGTCCGAGATCCATGGTTGCACCGATCACGGCAACAAGTGCATATATCACCATAAATGGCTTGATAAGCTTATCCCCAAACAAAAATCCTACGCACCTTGAGCCGTAAAGTCCCCATCCAAGTATGGTTGAGAAAGCAAAACAACAGAGTGCAACAGCCGTGAATATAGATATCCAGCTTCCATATGTAGTGACAAATCCGTTGATGGTCAGATCTGCGCCGGCTGCCTGTCCATACACTATCTCTGTTCCGCTGCAGAGTATGACAAGGGCTGTAAGTGTACAGATAACGATGGTATCGATAAATACCTCAAATATTCCCCAGAGTCCCTGCTGTACAGGATGCTTTACATCAGAACATGCATGAGCGATGGATCCTGTTCCAAGACCGGCCTCATTTGAAAAGATTCCTCTTGATACACCCTTTCTCATGCTGAGGAAAAGGCTTCCAACTACTCCTCCGGTCACCGACTTCGGATTGAATGCGCCCTCAAATATAGATGCAAATACGCCTGGAACACTCTTGATATTTATAAACACAAGGACCACCGCCATGATGATATACATAGCCGCCATGAAAGGCACAAGCTTTTCTGTCACGCCTCCAATTCTCTTGATTCCACCTATCAGGATAAGCGCAACCAATATGGCTATAATGATACCTATCACAAGATTGATGGTAAATGTGCTGCTCTTGTCAGCCAGATTGTAATTAAAAAGTGCTGAGTCTATGGCTGTTGTGATGGTATTTACCTGTGTTGCATTTCCCGTTCCAAATACAGTGAGTATTCCAAGGACAGAATATGCTATGGCAAGGAAATATGCCTTCTTGCCAAGGCCGTTCTTGATATAGTACATAGGTCCGCCGACCCAGTCTCCATTTGAATCTTTCTCTCTGTAGAAAACTGCCAGTACAACCTCGGCAAATTTTGTTCCCATTCCAAGGAGCGCTGAGATCCACATCCAGAACACCGCTCCCGGACCGCCTATGGCTATTGCTCCCGCAACTCCTGCTATATTACCGGTTCCAACCGTTCCAGCCAGTGCCGTACACACAGCCTGAAATGGGCTTATGGCACCGTCAGATGTCTCCTTCTTATTGAATATCTTTCCAAATGTATGCTTGAACGCATAACCGAACTTTGTGAACTGAACGCCACGGTTTCTTATGAGGAGCCACAATCCAACGCCCACGATACATATCATGGATGGCACTCCCCATATAAAATTGTTCACCGATGAATTGACATCGGTAATGATCTTAAGTAATTTCTCCATATCTACTCTTCTCTTTTCGTTTTTCTTTTTTACATACCAAATATGATTTTACAATATAAACTGTACATTGTGCAAGGAAAACAGTTTGCATATCCGGCAAAATCACCATAATAAATTCTGCAAACTCATTATTTTGACATAAATTTGCATATAAAAACTGCGGATACGGCTATTTACACCGTCTCCGCAGTCTGTGTATTGTTTATATTATATTGCTACTTTCCTTACTCTCTGTTCTTCAGCACCTCAGCCGGCACGATCTTGTTCAGTCTGCCAACCAGAACTCTGTTGATTATGAAATACAGAACAATTATTCCGCCGTAGAGCACAGCCCAGAGCCATGGGGCAAATGTGAGCTTGACGCCGCAGTTTACATTTGACACAAGTGATGGGAATACTGCGTCCATGATGACCTTGGCAAGCGGCAGACATATGGCCGCGCCGATTGCGATTATGAAGAAATTGCCATCAAGGTAAAGCTTTCTGATCTCCTTTGTCCTGAAACCGAACACCTTTATAAGTGAGATCGAGAACGCCGATCTGTCTATCATGACCTTCATCATCAGATACATTACCACAACGAATATGAGTGTCGATATAATTACTATCATCACGATCATACTCATCATCAGGTCGACGAATATTCCGGCAGCCGACTCAATATCTGCCTTTGTGGTAGTTGCATAGAGTCTTGCAGGATCAACGCCCAGATCCTTGTCTGCAAATACCACATTGTACTCATCACTTCCTGCGCCGAACAGATCCCTTGCATCATCTATGGTCATGAACACATAGAACGATGGCGAGTACTGTGTCACACTGTCCACTGTAAATCCGTAATCTATATCATTCTCTTCGTCGTGGAGAACAATCTCATCACCTACGCCGTAACCATACTTCTCAGCAAATGATGATGATATGGCTACTCTGTTCTTGCCATCCTTGAGGTCAACATCAAAATACTTCGTATTCTTTGAAAGTCCAAGCACTGTCACATCCCAGTTGTAACCATATATCTCCTTCTTCAGAGTCTTTGCATACGCAGCCTCACCGCCCTCAGGAGGATTCTCTGTAGGATACTTGTATGTATACATATACTCATAGTGAGTATCCTCGACGTTCTCCTTCTTAACATTTGAACAGAGGGTTGCAGTATCAAGGCTTATCATCATACATATGAGAGCTATGAACATTCCGATAACTACTGTTAAACCTGTTCTCATCTCCCTGAGCATCTGTCTGACTCTGAATCTTCCAACAAATCCCATGTCTCCGAGATTGACATTGCTGCCCTTTGGCTGCTTGACCTCATT
>JAEDGW010000198.1 GCA_016297325.1 Coprococcus sp.
AAGAACACCTTCATCTGTTCATCAAATTGTATACAGTCTTTCACGCATTTTCCTCCTTCCACGTAACTACAGCCTCTCCTCAAATGCGTTTATATTATTAATATTATTTAATATTTATAAAAATCTTTGTATATTATATCAGTGCTCAACTGATTACGCAATATAATATGCTACCCCTGTCTCTTTTTACCCCAGAAAAACAACGCCACTGTTCCAGGACCCGTGTGACTGCCTATGGTAGTTCCCACATAGTTTATCTCAACCTTACCGTCAAGCTTCGGGAACTTCTCCTCCACAAGCTTTGCCACAGCCTTTGCATCATCCATACATGCCGACTGTGAAATATAGCATTTGCCTGAGTAGTCATGGCCACCCTCAGCGTTCTCCTCCATGCGCTTCACGATCTCCTGTATAACCTTCTTCTTGCCCCTTATCTTGGATCTTGGTATCAGTCTTCCCTGATCGTCCATGTTCAGAAGCGGACAGATACCAAGTATGGTTCCAACCGTTCCCGCAGTTTTTGATATTCTGCCGCCCTTGATGTAGAACGTGAGATCCGTTGAAAAGAACCAGTGATTCAGGTTCAGCTTGTGCTCCTCTATCCAATCATGGACTTCATCTATGGACTTTCCTTCATCCCTCATCCCTGCAAGTGTATCCATGATAAGTCCGTATCCCGATGACGCACCGAGCGAATCCACCACATATATCTTTCTGTCTGGGAATTCTTCAGTAAGATCCTCCTTCGCAATATTTGCAGAATTGATGACACCGCTTATTCCAGATGAAAGCGTCAGATGCAGTATGTCACAGCCCTGCTCAAGATATGGTTTCCAGAAATCATAAAACTCGTCCGCATTGACCTGTGAAGTCTTCGTCTCCGCCCCGTCTGCCATCTTCTTATAAAATTCCTCAAATGGCATGGTCTGTCCGAGGTCATCCGAATGCTCCACACCATCAAGTTCATAGTGAAAACATATATATTTTACGTCTATCTTCTCAAAATGTTCCTTTGTAAGATCCGCCGTTGAACAGCAGCTTATTATATATTTTGCCATTGTCTATTCCACCTTTCATCAAACAAATGCCGGCACTACTGCCATAGCTGCCTGTCTATACACTATTTACTATTGTATCATCATATGGATTTTATTCATAGTCACAAATACGATAAAAAACACATAAAAACATCCACAACATATCGTTTCCAAAACCATGTTGTGGATATCTGCAACGTCTATACGTCATACTATTTCATTTTTTTGTGTCTGAACAATTTAGCCGGCCTGAAGCCCTCTCCTTCCCTAAGTCCATCTGTCTCCTCGACATAATCCGCAATCTTTCTTCTGAAATTTGGTGCGGTAAGCCCCCTGCTCAGAACCTGTTCATACACTTTCTGAAGCTCGGTAAGGGTAAAACTGTCCGATATAAGGCCAAATGCAACTTCCGGGTCAAGCTTCACAGCTCTCCTGAGTCCCAGCACAGCCTCGGTTATGATCTTTGCATGGTCAAATGCCAGGCCATCGCACTCCTCTATGTCATAGCTGTCTGAGCTGAGTCCGCATGCACTCATATCAGTTCTTCTGAGCAATGCCGTGAGTTTTATACCTGCCTTGGAATCCGACAAAGTCAGTCTGTATCTATCACCTTTATCAGACTCATTCAAAATCGATTCTCTGAATTTGGTTCCATCTGCATTACTGCCCTCATCTGAAATATCCCTCAGATCCACTGTAAACCATCTTGCATCCCTGGCATCATCTCCTGCTTTCAGATCACAGTTTTCACCATTCATAAGAGCCATATATGTCGACGATATGATCCATCCTCTAGGATCCCTGCCCGGCTTTCCATACACTCCTACCAAGTTTACGTAAGCATTCTCTATACCTGTCTCCTCAAATAGCTCTCGTCTGGCAGAATCTATCACATCTTCCCCTTTATTACAGAAGCCGCCGGGTATGGCCCAGCATCCCTTATAAGGAAATCCTCCTCTCTTTATGAGAAGCACCTTCAGCTTCTTCCTCTGAATCCTCCTTATACTGCTTCTTTCTCCATCAGGCAGTATGGCAAATACCACTACATCTGCTGCCACAGACGGTCTTTCATACTTTGTCATATCATATCCTGCAAGGAATTCCTGTTCTTCGGATCTCATCTAACCACCTCCACCTGACACATGGTCATAGTTGTAAGTGCTGCTTCATGGCTCTCCGGTGTGACACCGGCACAGCATCTGGCATCCACCCTGACATTTATCTCCGGATAAAGAGCCTTTATCATAAGAGCGTTCGATACCACACAGATATCTGTACAAAGTCCAACCATCTCCACATCCTGGAGATCATAATCCTTCCACTCTGTATATCCAAAGCTTGGCTTATCAATGTATATCGCTCCTGGAACTGCCAGTCCATCGGCCACTTCCCAGCCATATGTGCCTTTTATGCAGTGCGGCACAGGCAGATGCTTCCCCTCGTTCGTCTCCATATAATCTTCATGGTGGGTATCCCTTGTGAAAATGATCTCATCTCCCCTGTCTGCATATTCCCTGATCTTATTTTTTACATTATCCACGATGGCAACGGCTTCTTTTGTGCCAAGAGCCCCATCGATAAAATCGTTCTGCATATCCACAACTATAAGTGTTCTCTTCATATCCATTCTCCTTCCTCACTTATTATCTGTTTGGTAATATCTAACCGTGTTTAGCTTACTATCTTTTTAATAATAAGTCAAGTGTTAAATAAAAAACGATCATCAAGTGTGATATGCCCCCTTTTTACTAAACAATCAGTAATGAAGGTACATATCACACATGATGACCGCCTTTTCCTAACTATTTATACTATACAGATCCTTCATCTGAGCATCCTTGACTCTGTATATCGACTTCTGGAATGCGATTATATTCTTCATGCCATACTTCTTGACCTTAAGTCTGATCCTGCCACCCGGATATTCTATATCGAGATATTTATTCCATGTGACAAAGAATACGATCACAAGCACGATAGCTATACCTGCCAGATAACCAAACCACACGCCTCCGCCAAACCCGGAGCTTGTCGCCGATATGATAAGTCCTATTACAAACAGCAGGCCCGCAAATATCAGGAGGCTTATCTGTTTGTTGTCTGTTATCTTGGTTCCCGTAATGTCTGCGACATTCACACATTCCCTTGTATAATGGTCTCATAAATTAAGACACTTTTTCGGACAAATTTTAATGAATCTGA
>JAEDGW010000067.1 GCA_016297325.1 Coprococcus sp.
GAAAGAAGGATAAATAGATGTACAGAGATATAGCGAAACTTGTGTTATACAGAGATCTGGGTGAGGACAGCATACTGATGAAGCTGTCAGGTATATTTGAGGACTTCGATATGAAGAGAAGTGAGAATGCGGAGCTGTGTGCCCGTATCTATGATCAGATCAAGAGACTGCTTGACCTGGCGACAAGCTATGGATTTGACAAGAATCTGTGGCACAATTATCTTGCATTCATCCTCATCACAAATGAGAATTCATTCAGCATCACCTGTGAGAAGGTCGGTGCGAATGACGGAACAGTTAATTATTTTGCAAAGAATGATTTCAGAATATTCAAGAAGCTGTTCGACTTTGATTTCTCAGAGATAGAGAGCGCACTTGGGATAGACTGTTTCTCAACTATCAACAATTACAAGTCTATTGGCAAGAAGGAGAGAATGTACAATAAGAATGTCAGTGAGAAGGTTCAGGCTGTCAGCAATGCCATAGAGGAAGCTGAGAATGAGGATCAGATATTTGATATAGTTACATCATTCTATAAAGCATATGGTGTGGGAATGTTCGGACTCAACAAGGCGTTCAGGATCACACGTGAGCACGGTGATTTGGAATTTGTTCCAATCAACAATACAGAGGATGTCATGCTTGACGATCTCATCGGCTACGAGATCCAGAAGAAGAAGATTGTGGATAATACCGAGGCATTTGTGGAGGGACGCAAGGCGAACAATGCACTTCTCTTCGGAGACAGTGGAACAGGAAAATCCACAACTATCAAGGCGATCATCAATGAATACTATGACAGGGGACTTCGTATGATCGAGATCTACAAGCATCAGTTCCAGGATCTGTCACAGGTTATATCGCTTATCAAGAACAGAAATTACAGATTTATCATATACATGGATGATCTTTCATTTGAGGAATTTGAGATAGAGTACAAGTACCTCAAGGCGGTCATCGAGGGCGGACTGGAGATCAGGCCGGACAATGTGCTCATATATGCCACATCGAACCGCCGTCATCTCATCAAGGAGACATGGAATGACAGGAACGATATGGAGAACAATAATGGTATCCACAGAAGTGATACTATCCAGGAGAAGCTGTCGCTGGTCAACAGATTTGGCGTAACTATCAGCTACAGCGCACCTTCACAGAAGGAGTATTTCGAGATCGTCAAGGGCCTTGCCGAGAAAGAGCACATCACCATGGACGAGAAAGAGCTCTGTGCTGAGGCAAATAAGTGGGAACTTGCGCACGGCGGCATAAGCGGACGTACTGCGCAGCAGTTTATCAATTATCTGAAGGGACAGGGAATGTAAAAAAAATAGCGTATCTGGCGGAGATCAAGCAGCCAGATACGCTGTTTTTGTATGATTATTTAGCAGCTGATATTATAACCGGAATGATATCACGGTATACAGTGTCAGTTGCTTCGTCTTGTTTAGCTGAACATAGAAATAACACGGTTCCATCGTCGCTTTCAATTGCAGCGGGTTTAGAATCAGCTGAATCGGAAGTGTATAGTGTATTTCCAGCGTAGTCCATATATATTGTTTTGTCTGAAGTATCTGTATAACTGAGATAATATTTTCCCAAAGAGAAATCCGCTGCATTGTCAACGGTGCATATTACAATGTCGTTTGGCATCACTATTGAGTAGATATTTTCCGATTCATCAGATCTTATACCTCCATAGCTGACTTTGAGATTTGAATTCAACATGTAATTACCGGTTTTCACTATATTCCCTTCATCATCAACGATGCAGTAACTGTCAGCATCTGGCATATATGCAAATGCTTTTCCATCTATCATATCTTTTACGAAAACAAAGTCATTATCTGATAACGTATTAGTTTTAGCATTGTAGATTTTACAGTATTCTGCAGTATCGGCATATTCGTCATCTGTTGATACGGCAGTAGGGACGACAAAACTGTTTTCGTTCAGAACACGCAAATTATTCTCCTGGACTCCTCTGAATGCAGGGATGTCAGAAATCTTTTTGCCATTTTCATCTATCACGAAAAAAGAAGACGAACTGCCAGAATTATCAAGCGGAGATTCAAAAATAGCAAAGTATCCCGAAGAATTGTAGCAAAGCTCAAAGACGGAACTGGTATCAGGAACGTATACCGGAGAACAGTCCAGATTGTAGATTCCCATAACCTCGGTTATTGTATTTTCCCCGTTGAGTTGTCCGATATGCGCTGCTTCATCTTCAGTCAGCAGATATTTATTTCCAACTATTGAAGTGAAAAGTTTGCCGTTGTCTAATTCCTGGTATTCTTTGAGTATGTTTCCGTTGCAGTCAATGAGCTTGCTGATATGCGAATATGGGTTACATATTATTGCTGTGGTGTCATCTTTGTAAAAACCGTTGACACTGCCCTGATTTTCTGATCTTGCGATTTCGTTGCCATCAAAATCAAGGTATGCAGCATAGTATGTGTTATTTTCACTTACATATATGCTTAGTTTAATGATGTCTAAATTCGGGTTCCCGACAAATGTTATTTCTCTTTGGTCCATAGGAAGTATAAATTTTCCCGTGCCGTCCATGAATCCATAGCCTCTTTCGCCATCAGTTACTATCAAATATCCATTTCTGGAGGATACAATTCGGTATTCTGTGCGGAATTCCTTTAATTCACTCATCTCATGCCTGACTGTTGCGTTTAGATTGTCGGTTACTGGGCTGGCATCGTCTGAGTTATCGTCCGTGCCATCAGAGATAGGGGAAGTGATGTTTTCGTTGTCATTTGCAGAGTTATCTGATACCTGGGTGTCTGGACTTCCTTGATCTGGGGATGACTTTCTGTATTTGCTGAGGGTGATCAATTCTACAGCTATCACGATGACCATGACAGCGAGAAATATTGGCAGTACGATGAAAAGTTTTGATCTTTTCTTTGGCTTTACGTGCTGGCCTGCCGTGATACATGATCGGACTGAAAGTCGTATTTCCGCAGGTAGGACATACATTTATATGATCCTCGGTAATACAGCCACACATATTGCATTGTTTCATATACTGATTTCCATTCTATTAGATTATTGATGTTAGAAGCATAAAATATCGAGTGGGTCGTCACAACATATGTTGCATAATTTGGCAGATATCGTGCATGATTTTTTGTTGTTGTGCGGAGAAAAACTGTATTGAACTCACAGGTATAGTCTGATATTATAGAATAGATTTAGGAGTTTGTAGAGACAGATACTTTGATAAGGAGTGTGTAAAGATGATAGATCTCAGCAGCAAAAAGGGAAGAACATGGATATCAAGGATCATAGTTGCGATTCTCTGTATAGCTATGGTTGTTACCCTTTTGATATCAGCATTTTAATACAGATTGGGCATGCGTGGTGTAAGCTGCGTGAGTGCCTGTTAGGAGAGTTCGTATGAGAGGAAAGTTTGGAGAGCATCAGACGGTGCGATCAATTCTTAAGAGCCTTCCCAAAACTGTCCATAGTGATGTAACAAGAGCCGGAATAGGAGAAGACTATGCCCGGCTCTTGTTGTATAGTGGAGAAGATATAAATGTGGCGGCGGGTGTGTGTGGAGACTCAGGTGAAGCCGGGCTCAGACTTGACATAGTCAGATTGTACAACAGTTTGAGGATTGGCGGATATGAGCCGTGGGCTGCTACGGATACGATAGTCATGCCGGACAGTGACGAGAGAAGGATGAAGAAGCTTCTTAGAAAACTGGCTGGTATATGCGCAGAATATGGCGTGGATATTGCAGCCGGACATACTGAGGTAAACAGCTTGGTGGCAGAGCCCATCATAAGTATAACGATGATAGGCAGGAGGTCTGAGCCGGATATAGATGGCTTGTCTGCTGATCATAAAAATGCCGCTGAGATAAAAGCCGGTGCCGACATAGTTATGTGTGGACAGACCGGAGTTGGCGGTACGATACAGTTATATTTTGATCATCAGAAGGAACTGTTTTCGAGGTATTCAGAGAGTTATCTGAGACCCGTTGAACAGCTTGGCAGGCTTATAACACTTGAAAAACAGGTTGATATAGCCTATGCACACGGTGTCAGGTATGCCCATGATATATCCAGGGGAGGTGTATTTGCCGCACTCTGGGAGATGGGAGATGCCCTGGGGTCAGGGCTTTGTGTGTGTCATGACGACATTCCGATACTTCAGGAGACTATAGAGATATGTGAACATACGGGTGACAATCCGTATATGATAGATGGATGTGGTGCAGCGTTGTTTGTCACAGCAGATGGTGAGGCACTTTCAGACAAATTGTATGAAGCAGGATATGAGGCTGCGGTCATAGGACATTTGACGGAGGGAAGTGACCGTGTTGTGACACACGATGATGAGAGACGATTCCTCACACCGCCGAGGTATTTGTAGAAGATTTCTATCTGGAATGGGCGGCGGCTGTTTGTGAGCACGTCCCAGATTGGATATATTTTATACGAGGAGAATACAGAGATGTTGAATATTGTGTTACATGAACCGGAGATTCCGGCAAATACAGGAAATATAGGAAGAACCTGTGTGGCAGCAGGCGCGAGGCTGCACCTTATAGAGCCGCTGGGATTCCAGATAAATGAAAAGCAGTTAAAGCGTGCAGGGCTTGACTACTGGGACAAGCTTGACGTCACAACGTATGTGAATTTTGAGGATTTTCTTGCGAAGAATCCAGGTGCAAAGATATATATGGCGACCACAAAGGCCAGAAAGAAATACACAGATGTAAAATTTGAGGATGACGCATATATCATGTTTGGCAAGGAGAGTGCCGGAATTCCGGAGGAGATTCTTGTCGATTATAAAGAGACAGCCATCAGAATCCCGATGTTCCCGGACATAAGATCCTTAAACCTTGGCAATTCAGTGGCGATCGTGCTCTACGAGGCACTCAGACAGAACGACTTCCCAGGCCTTGAGGAGGCCGGTAACCTCCACAGACTAAATTGGGATTTGCCATCAAGCGAAGCTTGACGACAAAGCACGCATCAGCGTGCTGCCTATTAATGTATAGAGGGGGACAATATGTATCCTACAAGTGGAAAAAAGATGCTGAATATATGCATCCTTGATATTCTGAAAAAATATACAGACTGCGATCATCCGATGGATCAGAAGGACATCATGGCGAAGCTGAAAGAAGACTATGACATGACTGTTGAGAGAAAGTCCATAAAGGCCAATCTGAACTGTCTGGTGGACTATGGATATGATATAGAATATACAGAGACAGAGCGTGAGAAGAAGGATGGCACGACTGAGGTCATCACATCGGATTGGTACTACAACCACGAATTTGATGATGCAGAGCTCAGGATGATGATAGACAGTATATTGTTTTCAAAGACAATACCGGCAGGACAGGCACAGCAGCTCATCGATAAGATAGCAGGGCTGTCCAACATTTATTTTACAAATAAGATGACACACGTGAGCAGCCTTCCGGGACTGGAGCATACAAGCAACAAGCAGACGCTTTTTAATGTGGGGATTATAGACGATGCGATATCTGAGCACAAGCAGATATCATTTCTATACAATAACTATGGCGAGGACAAGAAGCTTCATCCGCGACGCGAGGAACCGTATATAGTTAATCCGTATCAGATGGTTGCAAATGACGGCAAGTATTACCTCATCTGTAATTATGACAAGTACGATTCTCTGTCCAATTACAGGATAGACAAGATGACACAGGTGCAGATCGTAAACAGTCCTGTCAAGGACCGCTCAAAGGTTAAGGGAATGGAGCATGGACTGAATTTGCCAAAGCATATGGCGGAGCATATCTATATGTTTGCAGATGAGCCTGCGACCATAGTTCTCAGGGTGAATAAGCGCGCGATTTCAGATGTGGTTGACTGGTTTGGAAGCAATTTTGATGTGATAGGTGAGGACATAGCAAGGCAGTACGAAGGGTTCCGTGAGACGGATGACGATGTGACCTATGTGCGCCTTGTGTGCAGCCGGCAGGCCATGGCCCACTGGGCTATGCAGTATGGTACGGTCTGCGAGGTGATATATCCAACCGATCTGCGAACTCAGATCGGCGATGCCGTGAAAGCGATGAATGAGAGATATAATAATTAATATTTAGCTTTATAAAAGATATCCATGGGTCAGGCCCCCATCGAAAAGTCATTTTTTTTAGTCTTTTTCGATGGGGCCTGACCCCTTTTGTTTAGAAAGAGCCTGATCCTGTTTGGCAGAGTCTGCGTTTGTTATGAATCTTTTATCTTGAACTTGCCATTGCTCTTCACGCCTGGAACAGTCATATCGGATCCCTTCAGGTTGTCTGTGTGGTGATCCACATGAACCGGTTTGATAGGAACCAGCATATCCTTTTTCATAGGAAGGGAGAAGATGAATTCACTTCCCTCGCCCTCCTCAGATGTCAGTGTTATCTGTTCACCGTGGGCTTTGATGATCTCCTTCGTGATGGCAAGGCCAAGACCTGTTCCTGTTTTGTCTTTGCCTCTGCTTGGATCTGTCTTGTAGAACCTTTCAAATACCTTTTTTTGGGATTCCTTAGGGATTCCAATACCCTCATCTTTGACGCTGGTATATATTTTGTCATTTTTCTCAGTCACCTGGACTCTGATCTGGCGGCCCTCAGGGGTGAACTTGATGGCGTTGTCCACCAGATTGTATATAACCTGCTGGATCTTTGTCCTGTCCGCATATACTATGGTATTGTCCGTCAGGAATACGCTGTCTAGGAAGATTCCCCTGTCATTGCACCTCTTCTCAAATGTGTTGATGGTCGGTGTGATGATGTCTCGTATGTCGAAGTTTGATTTGTCAAGCTGCAGGTCAAATGAATCAAAGTTATTCAGCTCCAAAAGTCCCTGCGTGAGCTTGGTAAGTCTCTGTGCCTCGTTCAGTACGATCCCAAGATATTTTTCGTGTTTTTCAAGCGGTATGGTGCCGTCCAGCATGGCCTCTATATAGCCCTTGATGGATGTCAGCGGTGATCTGAAATCGTGGGATATATTGGAGATAAATGATTTTCTGTATTCATTTGAGCGGCTGAGTTCGTCAGCCATCTCCTCCATGTATCTTGCAAGTTCGCCGAACTCATTCTTTGCAGTCACATTTACACGGGCGTTGAAATTACCCTGCGCATAGGATTTGGATGTCTTGATGATCTCACGTATAGGCTTCAGCAGGCTGTTGGACATGAGCATCAGCGCTATCATGGCGATAAGCATCAATATCAGGAAAGGCACAAATGTCGTCGACAGCATACGGCTTTGTATATCCTGCTTGAACGTCATTGGTGACGTGAGGATGATGGTTCCCATGTAATTGTTCCAATAGTACATAGGCTGACCGATGACCAGTGTGTCTGCGGAGAAGAATCCGCCAAATGTGTCCTCATGGCAGAAAGCGGATTTTAGTTCTGACTCTTCGACATATTTTTTCAGAGTCCCGAGATTCTGCGTTGTATCTTTCTGTTGGTTTTTGTCAGAATCGTTACTGTCAGAGCTTGCAGATGATCTGAATATTATATTGCTGCGCTCATCGGTGAGCCATATTCCCATCTCCAGAGTATTTGCTGTGTTTTGAAGCTCTGTGAACAGGGTTTTGTTGTCTATGGTGTTGTTGCTGTAATCTGTCAGAGGGCCGTCCATGAGCAGCTCTATTTCTTTCTGAATTGTGGATTTGCGCTCGGCGAGAACCGTGTTCTGCGTGGTTGAAATACTGTATATCATCAGCAGTGAAAATATGAGTACGACCAGAACGACAAATCCGACAACTATCTTATCAAAAGCAGTTTTCTTCATTATGATCTCCATTCAAACTTGTAGCCAATGCCCCATACAGTGGCAATGCTCCAGTTATGATTGTTGTTCAGCTTCTCACGAAGTCTTTTGATATGTACGTCAACGGTTCGGGTATCACCCACATATTCATATCCCCACAGCTTGTCCAGAAGCTGTTCTCTTGTGAACACCTGATTAGGTCTGCTGGCAAGGAAATAGAGAATTTCAAGTTCCTTTGGCGGCATATCCAGGTTGTGCCCCTCAAATGTGACTGTATAGTTGGATATGTTCACCACAAGTCCGTCATATTCCACAAATGTGCCCACGTGATCTGCGCTGGTCACATCGTAGGAAGATGCCTGTGCCTGCTTCTGTGAATTATCGGTCATGGCTGAACGTCTCAGAAGTGCGCCGACCCTTGCGACAAGCTCATTCGAGTCAAATGGCTTCACGATATAATCGTCTGCGCCAATCTTCAGTCCAAGCACCTTGTCAAACACTTCCCCCTTGGCGGATAGCATGATGATAGGTGTGTTGGATGTTTTCCTGATCTCTGTACAAACCTGATATCCGTCCATTCCCGGAAGCATGACATCCAGGAGAACAAGGTCAGGTGAATATTCTTCAAATAGCTGCAGCGCCTCTGTACCGCTTGCGGCGATCTCCGTCTCATAACACTCTTTGTTAAGGTAGAGTGATATAAGCTCTGCAATGTTCTCGTCGTCATCAACGATGAGAATATTATTCTTACTCATATATATAACCTCCTGATTGTAAAGTATGTGCATTGAAGCCGCTTCGTGCAGCACATGTGTGGTTTGCAGGGAATCCACCTCTTGCGTGAGGCCACCTTGCAAATAAATTCAAATTCTATAATTCTACTATTGTCACGCCTGCGTCGCCCTCGCCGAACTCGCCGAGCCGGAATGATTTGACGTGTGGCTGTGATTTCAGAAATTGGTGTATTCCCTTGCGGAGTGCACCGGTGCCCTTGCCGTGTATGATCGTAACTTTGTGCAGATGAGCCATGAGGGCATCGTCCAGAAATCTGTCAACAAGGGATGTGGCTTCATCAACGGTCATTCCCAGAACGTTGATCTCAGGCTTGATATTCATCATTCTTGCCATGCTCTTGCCGCCTGTGACGGTTGCTTTCTGTGGCTTTTTCTTCTCATGTTCAACGAGCAGAAGATCCGTAGGTGGGAGAGAAGCACTTATGATACCCATCTGGACTTTGAGCTTGCCCTTTGAATCCGCCGGAGCCGTGATGGTTCCCTCGGAGTCCATGCTGATGACGTGAACCGTGTCGCCAACCTTGAAATCGGATGCCTTGTGATCAGACTTCACAGTCTTTCGTTTCTCCTCGTTCATCTTGCCGAGGTCATTGATCTTGGCACGGAGTTTCTGTCTCTCGGCTTCCATAGCCTTGGCATCGGCCTTGGCAGGATTGGTTGTCCACTTATTGTATTTTCTGATGGCGGCGTCGGCCTCGGCCTTAGCCTCCTCTATGATCTCGGAGGCTTCCTGACGTGCCTTTGCCAGAATCTCGGCTTTCTTGTCAGAAAGCTCGGAATCCTTCATCTGTGCACGCTCCTGAAGCTGTTTTGCGTCCTCCTTGAGCCTTGCGATATCAGCCTTGTCCTGCTCGATCTCCCTCTTGCTTCTCTCAAGATCTGCGATCAACGTCTCAAAGTCTACCGTATCGCTGTCAATATTTGCCTTTGCGCTCTCAATGATGCTCTCGTCGATTCCAAGTTTCTTCGCTATGGCAAAAGCATTTGACTTGCCAGGAATACCGATCATCAGCTTGTATGTCGGCTGGAGTGTCGCCACGTCGAATTCGCAGCTTGCATTCTCAACGCCAGGTGTACTCATGGCAAATGTTTTGAGCTCACTGTAGTGTGTGGTCGCCATACATCTGACACCCATGTCGTTCAGATGTGAAAGGATGGCAATGGCGAGGGCAGCACCCTCGACAGGATCAGTACCGCCTCCCAGCTCGTCGAAGAGAACCAGACTTCCCGGAGTTACGTGATCCAGTATGTACACGATGTTGCTCATGTGGGATGAGAAGGTGGACAGATTCTGCTCTATACTCTGCTCATCTCCGATATCGGCAAATACGTCGTCAAATACATTCAGCCTTGAACCGTCAAGCGCAGGAATGTGGAGTCCCGACTGGCCCATGAGGGAGAAGAGCCCCAGAGTCTTAAGTGATACCGTCTTACCACCGGTGTTCGGTCCTGTCACGATGAGGAGGTTGTAGTCCTCGCCCAGCTTGATATCTACAGGGACAACTGTATGCTTTTCCAGCAGCGGGTGTCTGCCCTGTCTGATATCAACAATTCCATCGGTGTTGAATATCGGTTCAGTGCCCTTGTAACTTCTTGCAAATGACGCTCTGGCAAATATAAAGTCCAGTTCAGCCAAAGTGTCAAAGTCGTATTTTATGTATTCGATCTCCGCTGAGGTCTGCGCTGACAGAGATTCAAGTATCTTCTCAATCTCGGCAAGCTCCTGATTGTCCAGCTCCTTCAGCTCGTTGTTCAGGTTCACTATGGCCATAGGCTCGATGAACACTGTTGCTCCGGTCGACGACTGGTCATGTATCATACCAGGGAAATGGTTCTTGTACTCGGCCTTGACCGGGATACAGTATCTGCCGTTTCTCATGGTTACAAGATTGTCCTGGAACATGGTCTGTTTGCTGGTGTCGCTGACAAGCTTTGAAAGCTGGTTGTGCAGTTTTTCATTTGTCAGTCGCTTGTTCCTTCGCACGGCCTTGAGCCCTGATGAAGCGTCGTCGGCGATCTCGTTCTCGGACACTATGCATCTGTGTATCTCTCTGGACAGATGCTCCAGTGGCATGAGTTCCAGAAATCTCGTGCGCAGACTGTCAGGACATGTGGTTCCATCCGGGTTCATGCTTAGACCCTGCATCTTGTTGGAAGCCTTCTCTTCCTCGATCTGCTCCTTGCTGCGTCTTCTCGTATCCGTCATGCTTGTGCCTTCGTTCTCACCGTATCTCTTGGCGGTGGCAGCCAGGTCCAGCATGCTTGCCACATCAAGCAGTTCTGTGGTGGTGAGGATTCCCTCAACCTCAAGTCTCTTTAGAGATGCCCCGATATCTTTAAGTCCTGCAAATGACAGATTGCCCTGTGTGTTCAGTCGGCGGAGAGCATCCCTTGTCTCCTGCTGGAGCGTCTCGATCATGGCGAGATCCTTGCGGGGCTTTATACGCTGGCATTTTCTCTTCGCCATGGGTGATGAGGCAAATGTGGTCAGCATCTCAACTATTTTATTGTATTCGATAACTCGTAATGTTCTCAGATTCATTTTCTGTGTTCCTTATTATTTAATATCTTTATTTGAATTTGGTGTTTATGCAAATGCATTTATTATGTTTATATAAATGCAGAGCTGTTAATTTCATATGCATGGGAATGAATCTTGTGGTCATATGATAAATTCGATCAGTATTTAACCAGATCAGAGCTTAATCCGCCCAGTGCTTAATTCAATAAGTGCTGTAAAAGCATAATTAACGATGCATAAAGACTCTAATTATAAACATACATAATTGATTATACCCCTTATAATTATAGAGCGTCAACATATTGCAGGTGTAGAAATACGCACATTTTCCCTTATTAATCAGCGCTGGTGGTTGCGGGAGGACTACAAAGCTGATATTATAAATTACAATATGGTTAATGGGTGTTGGATACGTTTGGAATTTGACGACCAGCCACATCTGATTGGGCGGAAGACAATACATTTATAAGAGGAGAAAAGGCGAATGAAAGAGTTGTTACAGTTTCTATTGGGGATAGTTTTAATGGTAGCAGGTGGAGTGATGTTCCTGAAAAATGTAGTCGTATCTGACTGGGGACTTCTCAGTTCTCTGTTTCGTATCGGCGGAGGTGTGAGTGTAGGAGGCATATTCATCGTGCTGCTGGTCATAGCGTTTATCGCGCTGCTGGTTAAGCCGAACATGGGAACAGGGCTTGTGTTCACAGGACTTTGTATAGCATTCTTTGTATGCATCGTCATTTCACTGAACGTATCACTTAGATATATGTCAGGACTTGAGCTTACACTTATCCTTGGAACACTGTGCGTTGGAATAGCATTTGTCATCAAGGGGCTGTTTGGTGTGAGAAAGCTCGACAGGGAAGAGACCAGAAAGAATGGGAAGGCGGCTTCTGATAAGCTGCATTAGTATGATAAGATGTGATGTGCGGAAATTGCAGTGAATGTGAATTTGTATGTGTAACATATTGAGGATATGCATATAAGAAATCATGCTTGGGCGTGTGTAGGTCATAACACTGACGTGTGATGACCTGTAATACAGGCGGTTGTGGAAATGTTCAGTAAATACTGGATTTTCACAACCGCCTATTGTATTCTTATATATGATTAAAATTAAAGCATACAATAATAATTAAACATAATAGAAAGAGGAAAGTAAAATGGTATTTATAACAGATTTCAACGAAGGCGACATGATATCGAATGTCTATCTCTGCAAGAACAAGCAGACAGGAACTACAAAATCAGGAAAGACATACTACAATCTGGAGCTTGTGGATAAGACAGGAAGCATAGCCGGAAAAGTCTGGGAGCTGACAAATGCTATAGGACACTTTGAGGCAAAGAATTTCATCAAGGTTGATGGTCAGGTGACATCGTTCAACAATGAGCTCCAGCTCAACATCAAGAAGATCAGAATTGCTGATGAGGGAGAGTATGTTGAGGCCGATTATATGCCATGCACCAAGAAAGATATAGAGCAGATGTACAAAGATCTGATGGCTCTCGTAGAATCACTTGATAAGGATTACTATAAGGTACTTCTGAAGAAATTCTTCGCAGAAGATCCTGCATTTGTAAAGGAATTCAAGAATCACTCGGCTGCAAAGTCGATACATCATGGATACATAGGAGGCCTGCTTGAGCATTCACTGGCTGTTGCCAAGATGTGCGACTACTACACTACATATTATCCGGTGCTCAATAGGGATCTGCTTATCACGGCGGCACTTCTCCACGATATCGGCAAGGTCTACGAGATCTCCAAGTTCCCTGAGAACGACTACACGGACGCAGGTCAGCTTCTGGGACACATCGTCATGGGAACAATGATGATCCGCGACAAGATCAACACCATAGATAATTTCCCTGCCAAGGCGGCAAATGAGCTGGAGCACTGCATACTGGCTCACCACGGAGAGCTTGAGTACGGCTCACCAAAGAAGCCGGCACTCATCGAGGCCCTGGCACTGTCCATGGCGGACAACACAGACGCCAAGATCCAGACATTTATCCAGGAACTGGATGCGGCAAAGGACAACAATGGCTGGCTGGGATTCAACAGGGCGCTGCAGTCTAATATAAGGAAGACGTCGGAGTAAGGACATCGTAGGGGACGTTTCTTTTGTCACGAGGAGCGTCCCTGTGTCACGAGGAGCGTCCCTGTGTCATGAGAAATGTCCCATGCATGTTTAGATTAAGACAGAGAAATGCTCTTCATGACGGATGATGAGTTCAAAAATGGCGATAGGAAGAGAGATAGTATATGTCAAATAATAGGAACAGTAGAAGTCCAAAAAATAATAGACGAGTAAATGGTGTGCAGAGAAATAATACTGGAGCGGATACGCTGAATACTGGCTCAGATGCTAAAACGTCTGGTCGAAAAATGTCAAAAACTGGTGAAACCGTACTTGTCAAGAATGAGGATTATCAGGTGCTTATCGAGGATATGGGTAATGACGGAGAGGGCATAGGACACGTTCAGGGTATGACTGTATTTGTCAAGGATGCTGTGGTGGGCGATCTGGCGGAGGTGAAGATCGTCAAGGTGAAGAAGAACATAGCCTACGGAAGACTGATGAAAATTATCACATCATCTCCATACCGCGTGGAACCAGTGTGTGACAAGGCGAAACGATGCGGCGGATGCACCATGCAGCAGGTTTCCTATGAGCAGCAGCTCGAATACAAGTGGAACAAGGTGAAAAACTGTCTGCAGAGGATCGGCAAGATGGAGAACGTGGAAGCCATCATGGAAAAGCCTGCCTACGGCATGGACGAACCATTTCACTACAGAAATAAGGCACAGTTTCCTGTCGGCAGAGATAAGAACGGCGATGTTGTCATCGGATTCTACGCGGGAAGAAGCCACGATATCATAGACACAGAGAGCTGCGCCATCGGTGCGCCTGTGAATGACAAGATCGTTGCTATTGTCAGAAAATTCATTGAGGACAATCACATATCGACCTACGATGAGGAGACCGGAAGAGGCTTGGTCAGACATATCCTTATCAGAGTTGGATTTACCACCAAGGAGATCATGGTGTGTCTGGTGACAAATGGCAACAAGCTTCCACACAGTGAGATTTTGATAGATGAACTGGTTAAGGTAGACGGCATGACATCCATTTGCCTGAACGTCAACATGGAGAATACGAACCGTATACTCGGTGATAAGTGCATAACCCTCTGGGGACAGTCATACATCACGGACTATATCGGCGACATCAAATATCAGATATCCCCATTGTCCTTCTACCAGGTAAATCCCGTCCAGACAAATGTCCTGTACAACAAGGCTTTGGAGTATGCGGACCTGTCCGGCGACGAGACCGTGTGGGACATGTACTGCGGAATAGGAACCATATCATTGTTCCTCGCACAGAAGGCAAAGAAGGTATACGGAGTGGAGATCGTTCCACAGGCTATAGATGATGCAAGACACAACGCCGAGATCAACGGGATCACAAATGC
>JAEDGW010000068.1 GCA_016297325.1 Coprococcus sp.
CAAGTAATGAAAGATTACAATCCTGCTGATAATAAATCTTTGCTTCTGCCATTTTCTTAATCCTCCTAAATTTGTATAAAATGACTTATATATTAACTACCACTTGGATAATTAAAAACTTAATTGATCTGTGAACAATCCCGGATCTAGCCTCTTACAAGTCCGGTGAGACCTGTTCTGACAAGTTCAACTATCTCATGTCCGTCAAGAAGTCTGAGGAATGCCTCACACTTTGTTGTGGTTCCTGTCAGTTCTATGATAACTGATTCTTTGGAAACGTCAACTATATTCGCTCTGAAAATATCTGCCACTGAGATAATATCTTTTCTTTCAGATGGTGTAGCTTTCACCTTGACAAGAACAAGCTCCCTGCAAACTGATTTGCCGGGTTCAAGCTCAACGATATCAACTACATCCTCAAGCTTGTTGAGCTGCTTCTTAATCTGGATAAGACTTGCCTCATCGCCGCTCACTGCAACCGTCATTCTGGAATAAGCAGGATTCTCTGTCTCGCCTACTGTCACACTGTCAATATTATAACCTCTTCTACTGAACAGTCCGGATACTCTGCTCAAAACTCCTGATGTGTTGTCAACCAGCAGTGACAATACAATATTACCCATTTATATGTACCACCTTTCAACTTGTCTCTTTAAAATGTTCTAAATTATTATAGTTATAAACTTCTTTAATGTCAATTTATAACATGAATTTTGTCGTTGTTTTTCGTATTTTTTTCGCAATTCACAGAAATAAAAATTGCTGAGTTTTCTGATTAATTCCAAAAATTATATTGTTATGTATAAAATACACTTAAATTTACTCAATTCCGAGAAGCCTCTTGACCACCAGGACACAGTCTGCGGCATCTTCTGAGTATCCGTCAGCGCCGATCTCGTCAGCGTAACTCTGTGTTATCACCGCGCCACCTATTATGACTTTGCAGGAAAGGTTCTTCTCCTTGACGGCTTCCACCACATCTTTCATCTTTACCATTGTTGTCGTCATAAGTGCAGAAAGACCTATGACGCTGGCGTTGTTCTCTATTGCTGACTCTATTATCGTATCGCACGGAACGTCCTTACCGAGATCTATGACGTTGAATCCGTAGTTTCTGAGCATTAAGACTACAAGATTCTTGCCTATGTCATGGATATCTCCTTCAACAGTTGCCACAACGATCGTTGGCATGTCTGAGCTGTCTTTATCCTTGAGGACGAGAGGGCTTATCACACCTATCGCCATCTCCATGGTCTCCGCACTTGAAATAAGCTGTGGGAGGAAGTATTTCTTCTTCTCAAACAGTTTTCCGACTTCGTTTATCGCGCCGATAAGATCGTTGTCTATGATCGATTGCGGATCTGTTCCTGAATCAAGTGCTGCATGGACATCATTCAATATGGATCGTTTATTTCCTTTGAGTACATCTATGAATATTGGGCTTTTCCCTTCAAGGTCACTCCCTGCTTTGCCGCCAGAAGCTCCACTTCCCGGTGCTGCTATATCGAGTGCTTTGACATTTTCTATGTATCTCACATCACTCTCTTCTTTAAAGAGGAGCATGTCCGATGCATATGCCGCATTCATAAGCATGGTCTGTGATGGATTTGCGATGGCCATGGTGAGACCGCGTTCTATTGCCATGGTGAGGAATGCAGTATTGACAAACATTCTCTCAGGAAGTCCAAATGAGATATTTGAAAGACCACATATGGTCGCAAGTCCGTTGTTGTAGCAATAGTTTATTGTCTTTAGACAGTTTATAGCTGCGTCCTTCTGAGCTCCGACTGTGGCGACAAGGCCATCCACGACAACATCATTTTTGGTAAATCCCATTTCAAATGCTGTATTTAATACAGTATTTATGATGTCTTCTTTCTCCTGCGGACTCTCAGGCAATCCCTTGTCTGACAGAGGAAGAAGTATGAACATCGCTCCGTATTTTCTTACCAGAGGAAGGATCTCTTCCATCTTTACCTTTTCAAGTGATACCGAATTGACAAGGGCACGTCCTGGATAAATTCTGAGTGCGGCCTCTAAGACCTCAGGCGAACTTGAATCAAGGCAGAGAGGAAGATTTACAGCCTGTGATACCTGATAAACTACCTTGAGCATCATCTCTCTCTCATCGATTCCGTTCATTCCTACATTTATATCAAGGATGGAGGCACCTTTTTCAACCTGTTCCTCAGCCATATTCATGACAAGTTCCAGAGAGCCCTCCCTGAGTTCTGCCTGAAGTTTCTTCTTTCCTGTTGGATTGATTCTCTCGCCGACAACCTTGAACGGTGCATCCAGATCTATTCTGAGTGACGATCTCTCTGATGAGATGCACCTGATATGTTCGCTGCTGATCTCAGGGACAGGCATCTGAACCGCCATATCTGAAAGTGCCTTTATGTGATCAGGTCTTGTGCCACAGCATCCGCCAACCATGTTTGCACCGGCTTCTATGATCATCTTCATATCCTGTGCAAATTCATCAGGTGTCATGCGGTATACACTCTTGTCATCTATAAGCTCCGGCATACCTGCGTTTGGTTTTGCAAATACAGGTATGAAAGCAATGCTCTTCATCTGTTCAACGAGCTCAACCATCTTGTCCGGGCCTGTGGAACAGTTTACACCTATGGCTGCCACACCGAGATTCTGAAGGACGTTCACCGCTGTCACAGGATCCGTTCCATAGAGTGTTCGTCCGTCCTCGTTGAATGTAAGACTTGCTATGATCGGAAGATCTGAGATCTCATTTGCAGCTATTACAGCCGCCCTTGTCTCAGCGAGACTCATCATGGTCTCGACAACCAGAAGATCACAGCCGTTTTCGTCGAGAACCTTTATCTGCTCTTTATATACATCTACAAGTTCCTCAAACTGAAGCTTTCCCATAGGATAGAGCATCTCACCGGTCATAGTGATATCTCCGGCTACAAGTCCATGTCCTGCTGCGGCAACTGCCTTTTTGGACAATTTCACAAGTTCGCTGTTCATCTTAACAAGGTGGTCTGCCAGGCCATATTCATTTAGTTTTATCCTGTTGCAGGTAAATGTCGGTGCGTATAAGATGTCTGTACCCGCTTCGAGATATGCAGTCTGCAGGTCAACCATAACCTGTGGGTGTTCAAGTATCCATTTCTCCGGGCAAACACCGAGGGGCATTCCTGCATTCATCAGATTCGTGCCTGTTGCACCGTCAAGTATAAGTATCTTTTCGTCAAACAATCTGCGAAAGTCAGCCTTGTTCATATCTTTTCTCCTCGTATATCAAAATTATTCAAGTCCTTCGTCCACAATCCTGTCATCGCCGTCCGCCGCCGCTGTCGCAAGCATATCGCACCTTTCATTTCCAGGATTTCCCGCATGGCCTTTAACCCATAAAAACTCGACATTGTGCTGTGCTTTGGCCGCGAGAAGTCGCTCCCACAGATCTCTGTTTTTTACGGGCTCGTTCTTTCCTCTCTTCCAGCCCTTCTTTATCCAGCCATCTATCCAGTGGTTGTTGAAAGCGTTGCAAAGGTATTGGGAATCGGAATAAAGTTTTACATTGCAGGGTTTTATGAGAGCCTCAAGCCCTACTATGGCGGCCATGAGCTCCATCCTGTTGTTCGTTGTCTTAATGTATCCCTGGCTATATTCTCTCTCATGGAGCTGCCCTTTGCTGTCAGTATACTGCAGAACTGCTCCATATCCTCCGGGACCATTTGGATTTCCCCTTGCTGATCCATCGGTATAAAGTATTACATCCATTCAATATATCTCCATATTCAAACTATTTTACGATACAAAGTTTACAGGCTCTTTATAAAGCTGTCAATTATTCTTGCAAGTCTTTCTGATGCCTCATCCCCTGCGGCTATGATGTCATCGTGCGACAGAATACCTCCAAGGCCTGCGGCCTTGTTGCAAATTGACGAAAGGGCAGCAATTTTGATGCCCATATGTCTGGCTGCAATCGCTTCACATACTGTGCTCATTCCCACGGCATCTGCTCCGAGACGTGCAAACATCCTGATCTCTGCCGGTGTTTCGTACTGAGGGCCTGTGACCTGAATATATACGCCTTCTTTGAAGGCTATGGAATTGTCATCATAAGCTTTCCTGATGATCCTGCATAATTCCGTATCATATACATGTGTCATATCCGGGAATCTGACTCCGAGTTTGTCATAGTATTCACATATAAGAGGCGAAGGCACAAATGATGAGATGTGATCGCTTATCATCATGACATCTCCCGGTTCAAGTTCATCAGATATTCCGCCGGATGCATTTGTCAGAAGCAGCTTGTCTACTCCAAGCAGACCCATGACACGCACAGGCATGACAACCTGATCCATATTATATCCTTCGTAATAATGGACACGTCCTTGCATGGCAAGAACCTTTTTCCCATGAATATGACCGCTTACGAACCTGCCAGCATGTCCTGCCACTGTTGACGTTGGGAAATGCGGAACATCACTGTAATCTATATATACAGGATCCTCAATAATATCAGCCATATGACCGAGCCCACTTCCAAGGACCATGGCGATATCAGGTGTATCTCCTACTATGTCTGATATATATTCAGCAGCTTTTTTCAGTTGTTCATATGTAATCATCTAATCACCCCATAAGACAAAACGAGGTCAGGATATCACTCCTGACCAGTATCATTTTGATAGTAACGGAGATGGAGGGATTTGAACCCTCGCGCCGGTTTCCCGACCTACCGCATTTCGAGTGCGGACCCTTCAACCTCTTGGGTACATCTCCAGTTATATTAATAATAGCAGACTACAGGCATTCCCTCGTATGCTATATTAAACAATTTTTCTGCGACGGAAAGTGGCAGATTCACACATCCGTGTGAGCCGTTGTTCTTGTATATATCGCCGCCAAATGAACCTCTCCATGTCGCATCATGGAAACCGATTCCAAGTTCGCCTATAAAAGGCATCCAGTACTTTACAGGGGTCTCATAGTCATCACCTATGAGGACTGCAGGAGTCTTGGTATAAAGTATGGTGTAGACACCACCAGGAGTCTTGCAGTTGTTTGAGAGACCTCCGGATACACAGTCTGAATCCAGAACGAGTTCACCGTCAACATACACATATATATGCTGCTGTCCGAAATCACACTCAATGTATGTATCACCTATATCATCGCCGCCATCTCGGTATACTGCTGCATAACAGTCGAGAAGCGGTACTCTCTCTGTGGATTCCCCGGCTTCAAGAAGCTTTGTGAGCTCCTCTGTCTCACCCTCCACATCGATCTTCCATCCATACCATGTATTGTCCAATGTAACAACACGGCCGTCGTGCGTCCTGAAATTTCTCGGGACACCGTAAGTGTCATATCTGGCAGCCATGTTCTCAACATATTCCTGGATCTTGTCGTGTGAAAATGTGATTCCATCTTTGGTGATATTGATCCAGTCACCGTAATCCTCGCTTGTAAGCTTCCATGATACCTGATCGATGCTATAAGTTATCGTGAGTTCAAGAATCTTTGCAAGTTTTTCCTGCTCGTCAATAATACTCTGACTTTCTGAAGTTATCTCAGGCTCTGCATATACATCTGTCTGATCAAGTTCAAGAAGCTTCTCTCCTTTGACAAGTGCCTCATCTATTATAGCGCATAATTTATCAAAATCAACATAATTTCCTTCAGTTTCTGAAATAATAGTTGATTTGCCGTTCTGTATGGTCACATAGGCATCTGTTGGCTTTTCCATATTCGCATCCTGAGTAAATGCGAAGCTGTGCAGAAGCTCTTTGAGCTTGGAGTCGTCATATTTTGCTGTGTAGTAAAGATCATAATCCTTTTTCATGGTCATATAATATGGCCACAGAAATCCGTTCTGTTTCTTTATGATTTGTCTGGCTGTTATGTTCGGTTGTATATCAAGGGCTATGCTGTCCGGTGATATGACATACTCCTCGCCTTCCCTGGTCTTAACCGTGAGAGAATAATCCTTTATATGCTCTGTTATGACATCATCTATCTCATCAAGAGTATAGAATGAATAATCGACTCCGTTTATATATGTCTTGTAATTGTAATGGAACATGAACCATACCGATACCGAGATGTATGTACACACTATAACTGCGGCAAGTACGATAAGAATGATCTTGCACACTTTAGGCATCTTCTTTTTCTTTTTTCTGCCTTTATCAGAGGCATGATCATTTTCTGGCTGTATGCCGCCTTGGTCTGCTGCACTATCTGCAGATGCGGTATCATCTGTTGTGTCAAAAATTCCTGCCTGAGCCTGATCGGACGGACTCTCCTCCGTCTGTTCCTCGTCTACTGTACTATCAGTATTTGCGTCAAAGGTGAAAACCGGTTCAGAGCCGCTTTGGTCAGAACTGTTGTCTGCACTGCCTGCTTCTGGTGAACCGGATGAATCCTGTCCCCATATCATATCTTCTGGTTTTGCAGGTTTGGCATCTTCAGATTCCCATATCATCTTATCGGTGTCCGCAGCACCGCATTCATTTTCAATCTTCTCGTCGTCATCTATATTGTTCATATCAGTACACATTCCCCTTCATACACATAATTCCAAGCGGACTTATGTTCAATACATCTACTATATATTGTATCTAATTATAATGCAACTCTTAAATATCTTTAACTATTGTGCATGAATGTCACGATCAGGACAGATTGATCGTGACAAGATCAGGCTTATTATTCACTCTGATCTTAAGGGTGTGGATTCCGAGACCGGCACTGACTATCATTCTTTTTTTGCCGCATTCGTACATACCCTTAAAGTATTTTGGGAAAAATTTTATCATCGGCGATATGAAGCCGCCAAAGTGCGGCAGGATCACTAATCCACCGTGTATATGTCCAGATAACGACAGATCAGCTCCCCACGCAGCATATTCTTCAAAATAGTCAGGATCATGCCCTATCAATATGTTGTAAGCTTTCTCGTCAGGTGCACCAATCTCACTTTTGATGTATGAATCCGGCATGTATAACTTTTTGAATCTTCTGTAAAATTCAGGCTTCATATCCAGGCCATATATCTTGAGATTGTATTCTGGAAGATATATGCTGTCGTTTATGAGCCATGTCACATTATCTTTTGTGTTATTGTACAGTCTCTCCCACATATCACCGTACTGGGGATAGATTGAAGTTCTCATCTCATGGTTGCCTTTCCCAATATAAACCGGATACTTTTGCCCGAGGTTGTTTAACAGGTCTGCTGCGATATCTATGGTTTTTCCAGGCTTTCCAACTATCATATCCCCAGCAGAAATGATCATATCAGGCTTTAACAGATCTATTTTTTTAATTAGATCTTTGTTGTGGTCTCCGAACTGCGCATTGTGAAGATCTGATATCATAACTATTCTGACATTTTTTCGTATTCTTTTATCATGGAGCTTATAATTGGAAAATGATATCCTTCTATTTTCTTTATAACTTTCAATCAGAATATTTATCAATGTAATAAGCGCAAGTATAACAATTACAGCTATAAAATACTTCATGCTTTTCTCCTTATAGTCCAAAAAAATTCTTTACTGTATCTGTAAATGCAAATCCCATATCCATAGCCTCCATATCCTCATCAGCCTGGATATCTACTGAACCCATGAGTCTGTCTTTTACACGGTACTCTACAGTGCACACTACATCACCTCTGTGCACAGGTGCCTTGACAGCCTTATCAATAATTAGTTTCTTGCTGACATCGTCAGCAGACTCGCCGTCAAGCAATATTCCCTCAAAGCTCAGGCCGCCCTTTATTTTAACATAATCCCCCCGTCCGTTGTCCACACTTATTTTTTCGTCAGGAAATACATCTTTATCAATATACTTTTTACATCTGGAATATCCGTAATCAAGAAGCGTACAGGCGTCGTTATTTCGGATATCCTTAGTCTCTCCTCCCATGATCACGGCTATAAGCTGTATTCCATCCCTGTCCGCAGTTGCCGACATGCAATATTTTGCCGTGCTTGTATATCCGGTCTTGAGCCCTGTGGCGCCAGTATACATATTCAGAAATTTATTTGTATTTACAAGATCAAACTGACTTTCCCCTCTGGCTGTTTTATGTATTATCGAGTCCATCCATATGCCTGAATAGTCAAATATCTGCGGGTATTTTGTGATAAGTTCACGTGACATGATAGCTATATCCCTGGCCGACATCTCATGGCCATCCACATCAAGGCCACAGGCGTTCTTAAACACTGCGTTTGTCATACCGAGCTCTTTTGCCTTTTCATTCATCATATTTACAAATGCAGTTTCTGAACCGGCGATCTTTTCAGCCATGGCAACTGCGGCATCATTGCCCGAAGCTATGATTATGCACTTTATCATGTCCTCAACCGTCTGCTTTTCACCCATCTCAAAGAAACACTGTGAGCCGCCCATGGACGCAGCGTGCTGACTGACTACCACCTCGTCATCCAGACCAAAATCTCCTTTATCCATTGCTTCAAAAGTCAGAAGAAGTGTCATGACTTTTGTGACAGATGCAGGTGCCATCGCCCTGTCGCAGTCTTTTTCGTATATCACCTGTCCTGTGGAGGCTTCGATAAGTATACAACTGGGTGATTGCACATCAATCTGTGCAGCATCCGTATATTGTGATTCTGCCCGTACAGTGGTGCCGCCGCACATTAATCCGACCGCAAGCAAAATAGTCAGCATGATCCTGCTGAGTTTATAATTTAGATATCTCATATAACGCCCTTTCATCGCCGTTATTCTTTTTGTAATTATATTCATGAATACCGTGGCTTTATTCTCTTTTAATAGTATGTAATTTTCATTATTGGAAATATAGGAATTATTTCTTTATTTTGTTTTTTCTTTCTGCTATAATTAATGGCTAGAAAATAAGGAGGACATGTTTCATGAGTATGAAATTAGTTAAACGAGTACCAACTGGCGATGAAATCAAGGAACTATACCCTCTGTCAAGCGAGTTGAAAGCCATCAAAGCCAGAAGAGATGAAGAGATCAGAAAGATATTTGTAGGCGATGATGACCGATTTATATTTATAATTGGACCTTGTTCAGCAGACAATGAGGATGCTGTATGTGAATATCAGACACGTCTTGCGAAGGTTGCAGACGAAGTTAAGGATAAGATCCTTGTTATACCACGTATATATACAAACAAGCCAAGAACAACAGGTGATGGATACAAAGGAATGCTTCATCAGCCGGATCCTACAAAAGCATCTGACATGCTGGAAGGACTCTATGCTATACGTAAGATGCATATTAGAGCCATCAAGGAGACTGGTCTTACAGCAGCCGATGAGATGCTCTACTCCGAGAACTGGCAGTATGTGGATGACATACTCTCATATGTCGCTATAGGTGCCAGATCTGTTGAGGATCAGCAGCACAGACTTACAGCAAGCGGAATGGATGTTCCTGTTGGAATGAAGAATCCTACCAGCGGCGATTACAACGTCATGATGAATTCATGTATAGCCGGACAGCATCATCACACATTCCTGTACTCAGGATGGGAGGCTCACACTGACGGCAACCCTCTCACACATTGTATTTTGAGAGGTGCACTTAACAAGCATGGTCAGTCGATCTCCAATTACCATTATGAGGATCTCAGACTTCTTGCAGACACATACAAGAAATTTGATCTTGTCAACCATGCATGTATCGTTGATGCAAATCACAACAATTCAGGTAAGAAATTCATAGAGCAGCCAAGAATTGTAAAAGAGGTTATCCATAGCAGAAATTATGACCCTGAGATAAAGAATCTTGTCAAGGGTGTTATGGTTGAGAGTTATATCGAGGACGGAAACCAGCCTGTAAACGGCGGATGTTACGGAAAGTCTATCACTGATCCATGTCTTGGATGGGATAAGACAGAGAGACTTCTCAAAGAAGTTGCAGAACTTCTGTAATCAAAAGAATTCTTTTAGACATAAAGAAATGCATTAAAAAACAGTCAACTGTGATATTCACAATTGACTGTTTTATTTTTGTTATTCATGCTCTGTTTTGTTGTACTGTTCACAGAGTTTTATCAGAATGCGCCTTCCAAGTGGCACATCCCCCATCATCTTAAACTTGCCTGTAGTATATGCATATATCGGATCGACAACTTTTCTGAGTAGTCTGGAAAAAACAGGAGCTGTAAATACATACTTTACGTTGTATTCACCATCTTCAGTATATCTGACTCCGGCCGCATGATCCCTTATATCTATGTAGAACACCCCACTATCAGCACCGATCATATTGAACTGAAGACTGCAATCTTCCGTATCTTCCCAATCAATCAGATTCAGAATGCCGTCGATATACTGCGCACACTCTGAATATGTCATATAATACTCCCTTTATATTATATTGCGTACATCTTATAAGAACTCGAAATCGTCCTCACCCTCATCGCCATCGCCGATGAGTACCTGATTACGCTTAACTCCTTCTTCAACTTCACCGATGATAAGCTCTTCCTCTTCTTCCTCCTGAGCTGCCTGAGCACTCTTACCTGTGAATGCTGCTGGCTTTGGCTCTGCAGTTGGAGCAGCCTTTGGTGTCATCTTAAGTTTCTGTGGAGCATCTCCGCCCTGTGACTTCATCTTGAGCTTTGTGATAGGATCAGCCTCAACTGATGCAGCTGCAGCTTCAACCTTCTCAGCAGCCTCAGTGATCTTTGAGCTTGAACCGCTCTTAAGTGTCTCCATCTCCTCTTTCAGCTTTGCAAGCTCAGCCTTTGCGTTTGCAATAACTTCGTTGGCTTTCTTCTTAGCATCGTTGATGATCTTGTTAGCCTCAGCGTTGGCAGCGTTGGCTTCCTTCTTGGAACCTGGAGCGGCCTGCTCAAGCTGCTTCTCAAGCTCGTAGATCTTGACACTGTTCTCCATAAGGTTCTTCTTTGAAACCTCATTCTCTGATTCGAGTGCAGCATACTTTGTCTGAAGTTCAGCATAGTCCTCTGCTACAGAACGAATAAAACTATTAACCTCATCCTTATTATATCCAAAGAGTCCTTTTTTAAAGGTTTTAGATTCAATCTGATCTTTCGTCAACATTGCATAGTTCTCCTTTTTCAGTATTAATTGGGTCTATGTCTTACAAAAGTCCCATTTGTAATTATATTAACAAATATGGATTTTTTCAACAATATTGTTAAATTTTATAAATATTTTCGAATATCCCGGTTTTTTTTCGGCATAACTCTTTCATTGTTACAGCTCATTGCTGTCAAGCAGTATGGTGAACGGCCCGTCATTTGACAGATCTACCTTCATATCTGCACCGAATTCTCCATGTTCCACAACTGGCACAAACTCCCGGCACTTAGAGATGATGTACTCATACATCTCGTTTGCCATATCCGGTGCTCCTGCGCCTGTGAAAGATGGACGGTTGCCTTTCCTGCAATCTGCACAGAGAGTAAACTGTGATACGATAAGCAACTGGCCTCCAACGCTGTTGATATCCAGATTGGTCTTGCCATTCTCATCAGCAAATATCCTCATCTTCACAAGTTTATTGATCATCTTGTCAGCTATCTCTCTGGTATCCGAATCGTATACACCCACAAACACAAGAAAGCCTTTCTGGATGCTTCCGATCACATTTCCATTTACTTCAACTGAAGCGTGATTTACACGCTGTATTACAAATTTCATTTTGACTTACAAGTTCCTTTCAAAGTTCCTTTCAAAATTTCTTGTAGGCTGTTTTAGCGATAACATATAAAATGCGGTTTTTGATTCCAGACTATCTGTCTGCCATACTTATCGCTTCAACTGCCACGCTTCCGCCTCTTACTACCTCGATTCTGTTAGGGAAACTCTCCTTGAACAGCTTTATGGCGTTGTCGTTCTTGGCGTCAGTCTGTACGCATTCTACAAGAACAGATTTCTTATTGTAGTCGGTTATCTTATAGCCAAATGCATTTGCGATACGGAAGACCTCGTCCTTATCTTCATTTGAACAGCTGTTGACCTTGACATATAAGATCTCGTTGTTGTGGATTGCAATATCTGTGTAGTCTACGACCTTGATAACTTCAACGCTTCGATTGAGCTGCTTTTTCACCTGCTCAAATGTCCTGTCATCACTGGTGAAACCGATGGTCATTCTGGATATGGTCTCATCCTCGGTTACTCCAACGGTTATAGTATCTATATTGTATGATTTGCTTGAAAACAAACCTGAAATTCTTGCAAGTACACCTACTTCGTTTTCTACGAACAGGCATATCCATCTCTTCTTTACACTCATTCTTTATACCCCTTTCATATGGATTATATCATCAATTGTTATAGATATTTTTCTTGCAAAATATCAATATCAACAGTCAAGTATCATATCGTTCAGTGACTTTCCGCCCGGAACCATAGGAAATACGTTGGCTGTAGGATCAATGAAGAACTCTATAACTGTAGGTCCCTGTGTATTTGCCTTTGCAGCTTCGAATGCAGGTCTGATCTCCTCCGGCTTTGTAACTCTAATTCCCTTTGCATCATAACTCTCGGCGAGTTTTACAAAATCCGGAGAATACTTTGGACAGCATTTGTCCGGATTCTGGCAGTCTCTGTTGCATCTTCTTCTGTATCTGAGACATGTGCTGCTGTATCTCTTGTTGAAGAACAGCTCCTGCCACTGACGAACGTTGCCGAGGTAGCCGTTGTTCAGTATACAGAGAGTTACAGGAAGCTCAAGCGCAACAGCTGTTGCCATCTCCTGGATATTCATCTGAACTCCGCCGTCTCCTGAGATACAGATTACATCCTTATCCATATTGCCAAGCTTTGCTCCGATGGCTGCCGGGAAACCATAACCCATGGTTCCAAGGCCTCCGGAAGTTAAAAGCTGCTTGTTCTCGTCTATGTCAATGTACTGGGTTGTCCAGAGCTGGTTCTGTCCAACATCAGTTGTGATGATGAGATTGCTGTACATATCGTTTATGGTTCTGATGATAGCCTCTGGGGTCACACCATCATATCTGTTCATGTTGATAGGATACTCAGCCTTGACATTCATAATGTCATCTACCCAGTCTTTGACGTCAAGAGGCTCAGCGTATTCAAGCATCTTGGATATTGCAACCTTTGCATCTGCAACTATAGGTATATCAACTTTTATATTTCTTGATATGGAAGCTGCATCTATATCAACGTGTATGATCTTTGCATTCTTGGCAAATGTATCTATAGTACCTGTTATTCGGTCGTTAAATCTACATCCGATGGAGAAAAGTACATCACTCTCCATAATAGCCTTGTTGGATGCCATATTACCATGCATACCGATATTACCGACATACAGTGGATGATCTGTAGGTATTGCGCCCTTACCCATAATTGTAGTAACTACAGGTATACCGGTCTTCTCTGCAAGCTCCTGCATCTCTTTTCTTGCATGGGCGATATTGACACCACCGCCACAGAGAAATACTGGCTTCTTAGCATTCTTAAGCTCCGCAAGAGCCCTCTTTATCTGACCTACATGTACACCCTCTGAAGGCTTGTAGCCTCTGATATTTACCTCTGTTGGATACTCGTCACTTCCCATGGCGAGCTGGATATCCTTAGGAATATCTACAACTACAGGACCCGGTTTTCCGGTTCTTGCAATATAGAAAGCGTTCTTGATGATCCTTCCGAGATCTTCTCTCTTTCTTACTGTGACTGCATACTTACAAATGCTTCTGGTGATTCCAACAATATCAACCTCTTGGAAAGCATCGTTTCCAATAAGGTTTGTTGGAACCTGTCCTGTAAAACATACAAGCGGAACGCTGTCGTAGTTGGCTGTTGCGATACCTGTTACAAGGTTTGTCGCACCCGGTCCGCTTGTAACCAGACACACTCCAACTCTTCCTGTAGAACGTGCATATCCATCCGCTGCATGAACAAGCGCCTGCTCATGTCTTGGAAGGATCATATCGATACCTTCTGCATCATACAGTGCATCGAACAGGTCTATAGCCGTTCCTCCAGGGTATGCGAACAGAGTGTCTACTCCCTCTTCCTGCAACGCTTTTACAAACATCTTTGCTCCATTGATCTCCATATCCTTATACCTCCTCCTAGTCAATAAAAAAACCCTAAGCGTATGTAATATACGCTTAGGGCGAATAAATTCATATCCGTGGTACCACCTAAATTCAGACTAATGTCTGCTCTCATCAGATACTGTATAATATCTTATTCCTGTAACGGGGAAAACCGTTGAAGCCTACTCGAAAACTAATTGTTTCCTTTCAGTTCACTGCTCGAAGGCTACCTTCCACACACTCCTGATGAAGATTCTCACCACCATCTTCTCTCTGTAGATCGGGGGATGCATGTACTCCTCCTCGTCATAGCATTTGACCTCTTAGATGTGTTTATTTTATCATTAACATGAAAATGTGTCAACGATTCTTTTTGACTTCATCAAGCCTTG
>JAEDGW010000199.1 GCA_016297325.1 Coprococcus sp.
GAATATCAATTGATAGAGATATTGAAGAAAAGTATGTAAAGGTGCAGGATCTCTCGGTAAAATCCGGAGATACTATAAAGCCTTTTTCAGGTGCAAATATGTCTATGGGAGATTTGTTCCTGAGATTTGACAGCAGACAGGAACTAGATGCAGTTATGCAGCATTCGAAAGAGTGGATTAATATAAAAGTGAAAGAGTGAGCATTATGAGAGAGATAGGCGGATATATAGAACTTGATACATATCGGGGAACGATGATGTATGATAATGCGATAAAGCTCAATTGTGGGCGCAATGCGTTGTGGTATATTCTGAAGGCCAGGAATATTAAGAAGATATTGATGCCATATTTTATGTGCAGCTCCTGTGACAGGATATTTGATGAGCAGGGTGTGATGGTCAGGAAGTATTCCGTAGATCTGAATTTCCTGCCACGGGACATAGAAAGGGAAAATGATGAATGGCTGTATATCGTCAATTATTATGGCCAGTTGTCAGAAGATCAGATATTGGCATTTGGGGATAAAATAATCGTGGATAATTCGCAGGCATATTTTTCGAGGCCGATAGAGGGTGTTGACACGTTTTATTCCTGCAGGAAATTTTTTGGTGTTGCAGATGGGGCGATGCTCTTTACGGACAGAACTATATCTGTGGAAGAACAGGATGAATCATTTTCACGGGTAGGTTTTCTGCTTGGAAGATATGAGAGACCAGCGGGGGAATTTTATGCGGAGTATGTCAGGAATAATGAAAGATTTGCATGTGAACCGATAAAAAGGATGTCTGCACTTACTGAGAATCTGCTTCGAGGAGTAGATTACAAGTATGTCATGAACAGACGCAGGGATAACTTTATGACACTGCACAGTAAACTTAAGGATACAAATAAGCTTTCATTAAAAGTTCCAGAGGGCGGATTTATGTATCCATTGATGGTTGACAATGCGTCAAAGCTCAGGGCTGATCTTATAAACGAAAAGATATACATTCCGACACTGTGGCCGAATGTGATCTGCGAATGCATGGAAGGAACAACTGATCATATGTTGGCAGCGGATATTATCCCACTTCCGGTGGATCAGAGATATGATGAATCTGATATGGAGTATGTAGCAGAGAGGGTAATAAGTAATTATACAGGCTGAATCAGCACCTGCCGGGGCGATTTTTATGGGCTGATGTTCAAAAAGGATGGAGAAGGTAAGATATGAATATTTATGGTAAAAAAGTGGTACTCAGGGCTATGGAGATGGATGACTGCGAATTTGTCCGCGGTATGTTCAATGATCCTGATATGGAGGATAAAGTTGTTGGATGGTCATATCCTCTGTCGGAATATGCTCAGAAAAAATGGTATGAGAATCATTACAATGATGAAAATTTCAGATTCATAATAGAAGATGGAGATAGAAACAGAGTTGGTGTGGCTACACTGATCAATATAGACTGGAAAAACAGAATGGCGGAGCACGGCATAAAAATTGCGAGTGAAAGCTGTAGAGGTAAGGGGATAGGAACGGACGCTGTTATGGCCGTTATGCGGTATGCGTTTGATGAACTTGGCCTCAACAGATTGAATAGTTCCTGGTTTGCAGACAATCTGCCTTCAAAAAATATGTATATGAAATGCGGATGGAAGGAAGAAGGGATAAGGCGTCAGTACGTATACAAACATGGCAGGTTCAGGGATTTGATGGAGTCCGGAATACTGGCAAGCGATTATTATGAGCTTATAGATAAGACAAAATATTGGGAAAACGAGAGTTGATATATATGGCAGATAAGAATAAAAGTAAAGATAAGATAATGGTGACACGTTCATCCATGCCAGATATTGATGAATATGTGGACGAGATAAGATCTGTGTGGGATAACCACTGGCTCACCAATATGGGAGACAAGCACAAGCAGTTTCAGGAAAATTTGAAGAGTTATATGGGTGTTGATAACGTTGAACTCCTTGTAAACGGACACATGGCCCTTGAGATGACGCTTCAGGCTATGAATCTGCAGGGAGAGGTGATAACAACTCCTTTTACATTTGCATCCACAACCCATGCAATAGTCAGAAATGGTCTTGAGCCGGTTTTTTGTGATATAGACCCTGTTACATATACTATGGATGTCACAAAGATAGAAGATCTTATAACTGACCGCACGTGTGCGATAATGCCAGTTCATGTCTATGGAAATATATGTGATATAGAGGAGATACAGAGGATCGCACACAAGTATGAGCTGAAAGTGATATATGATGCCGCCCATGCGTTCGGTGAGACATATAAGGGAGAGCGCGTTGGCAGTTTTGGAGATGCTTCATGCTTTAGTTTTCATGCGACGAAGGTGTTCAATACCATAGAGGGCGGTGCTGTGTGTTACCGTGACAAAGAGCTCGGCGCAAGACTATATGAACTGAAAAACTTCGGTATACACGGTCCTGAGGACGTGGATGCTGTCGGTGCAAATGCGAAGATGAACGAGTTCTGCGCAGCTATGGGAATATGTAATCTGAGACATATTGATTCGGAGATTGGCAAGAGAAAAGTTGTTTACGACAGATATATGGAAAGACTTGCGGGAGTTAATGGCTTACAGTTAAACAGCAGACAGCCGGATGTGACATATAACTATTCTTATTTTCCGGTTCTGTTTGATGAGAGAACATTTGGGGCGAGCAGGAATGAGGTGTTTGACAGACTTGCGGATAATGGCATATGTGCGAGAAAGTATTTCTATCCGCTTACAAACACATTTGCATGCTTTCATAATAAATATGACGTGGATGACACCCCTGTTGCAAGGAGTGTTGCAAACAGAGTTTTGACACTGCCGCTCTATGCAGATCTGGAGATGGATGATGTTGATAGAATATGCGATGTGGTATTAAGTTGTAAGGTATAAGATGGACAAACAGGTCTTAGGGTGAGATATTTACACCCCCACCCACTCCATAAACTTTTTCATAGCCGTACTCTGGTTCTTCACCCCCGAGTAAGCAAAACCGACAGTCCTGCTCGGAATAGGAGTGTTCAGTGGAAGCTCGGTGATGACACCTGATTTCAGCTGTTCCTGCGCAAATTCCCTCACCACGCTTGCAACGCCCATACCGATGGCGGCGAAGTCTATGAGGAGATCCATGTTGTTGATCT
>JAEDGW010000200.1 GCA_016297325.1 Coprococcus sp.
TGCTGATCCCGTGGACTTTCCATCAGCCGCTCCTGACGCACCACAGCCTGCAAGTCCTGCCACAAGTGCAGTTACAACAGCCAGCGTTCCGGCTTTTTTCAACATCTTAACACCATTCTTAATTGATAACCTGTTTTTCTTCATCTCTTTTTCTCTCCTTATGTTCATTTTTTAAAAAGCTTTCTTTTCTCTTACTCCATACCTGGCAAGTAAGTTGTTGCCAATCAGTCTGAGGAGTTTATCAGACAAATAGCCTAATATTCCAAGCACGATAACTCCTGTTATTATCCAGTCTGTATGAAAATACATTCTTGCAGTGAATATCAGATATCCAATTCCTTCCTTTGATGACAGCATCTCCGCCGCAACTATCGAGGCAAATGCACCGCCGAGTCCAAGTCTCGCTCCCGTAAATGCATATGGGATAACCGATGGCCAGATCACTGTCAGAAGTATCTGAAACTCCGACACTCCAAGAACCCTTGCTGAGTTGATCCTATCCTTGTCTGATCTATAATATTGAACTGTACATGCCACAGCTTCAGATCTCTCCAGCTCTTTATAAAATCAACAAGTCTTCTCGTTCCCTCTCTGCCCGCAACGCTGGCCGGACTGAACTTCAGATTGAGAAGTCTTGCCGCACGGTTATTGAGATCCAGGTTTTTCGACTTGAAGTTGGACAGCAGTACCGCTGTCGGTCCGTGCTCATCGGCTCCCTGCGCAGCCGATGTACCATCTGACACTGGAAGCCCCTGAAGTCTTCCATCCGGGAGTGCACTGAGGACTTTTCCCATGGCTACATTTGCAGAAGCTGGAACATACCTTACATCTATCACCAGCCTGCCTCCTGACAGCCTGTCAGCCTCTCTTGCTGCAACTTTTGATGCAAGTCTGTCTATATCTTTTCCTATCTCGTCTGCCACGTGGTCATTGTTGCCATACGCCGCCGAATGGATAAGTCTCTGTCTCAAAGTCTCATAACCATCAAAATTTGCATCAAGCGCCTTTACAAGCTCGCCAAGACTTACATTGTTCTCCTCGTATACATTCTTTTTAACAGCGGCAAGGGAATCTATAGTCGTCGCAAATCCCACCATATCAAAGAATCCAAGATTTATTCCACCTTCTATATAAGATGAATGTATATCTCTTTCCTTCTCAAGGCACAGACCATGGAGCACCGATCCCAGCGGTGATGCAAAATGGCCTTCCCTTGCTTTATGGATAGCCCATATCTGTTCGCACGTCTTTGAGATGAGATATTCTTCCTGCTTTCTGAATGCCTCATAGAATGATTCAGCAGGGTATCTCGGAACTCTGTGAAGTATTCTTCCAAGCTCTTTAAGCTCTCTCTTTCTATCGTCATCAAGCTCTGTCTCCGCCAGTCTGTATGCCTCATCCCCATATCTCTCTGCAAATGTGATGATGGCATCGCTGACAATTATTGAGCTCTGTTCAAATGCTCTCCGTACCTCTATGTCTGGAATGGTTTCTTCAGTTTCATTCTCAAGCTCCTTAAGCCTCTGCTCTGCATGACGTTTTATAGCCTCAAAGCCTCTGTCTATCCCTATCTTATAATCATGAACCCACTGTGTTGCCGAGTTCATGGTTGCGGTTTCATTTATCAGATATCTGGATTCTTTAATATTTTCAGGGTTATATGTAAGTCTCAGAAGATCCTGCGGAAGTGATGATGCAAGCTCCTCATAATATGTTTTGCCCTGCCAGTATGGCGCCACGACATCTATCAGATATTTTCTGTCCTCCTCCCTCAAATTGAAGGTTGCCTCCTGTCTGTCACTCAGCACTCTTTTCAGATCTGAAAAGAACAGTCCGTCAAGCTCAGGATAAAGGATTCCATATCTCTCAGGGCCTCCAACCTGGCCTGCAAGCAGCTGGTCGTCTTCTATTCTCACCGTTATATTCTGTGCCGTATGGAGCAGTGCTTTTGCAAATCTCACATTTATCGGTTCTCCCTCCGTCTCCTTGAAGGACTCTGTGAAATATTTCGCACGCTCTATATCTATGTAGTTACGGTCACTTTGCAGCCTGTCATACAATCTTTTTATTCTGTCAGTTGTGAATTTCATCTCTATTGCCATGTTCTTTCCTCCTTATTTATTGAACTCCTGCTCATTTCATACAATTCTCAGCAAATTTATTTCTATCTATCAAGCCGACCTGTCTATCTCAAATCTGTCTCCGTGTATATTGATCGCAGCCTCAAGTTTTCTGTGCACATCTGCCGTGAAACTGATGAACTCCTTAGAATTCTGATTTCTAGGATACTTAAGCGGTACGTCCACTTTATACTCTATATGTGCATCGGGTGCAGATGACAAAATACTTATTCTCTGACCCAGCAGAACCGCCTCGCTTAGATCATGTGTGACAAATAGTATCGTCTTTCCAGTCTCCTTCCATATTCTGATAAGCTCGCATTGCAACACACTCCTCGTCTGTGCATCAAGTGCGCCAAACGGTTCATCCATTATCAGTATTTCCGGATCACTCGCTATACTCCTTGCTATCTGGAGTCTCTGTTTCATGCCGCCAGACAGCTCCGATGGATATTTCTTCTTATGCTCCGAAAGCCCTACAAGCTCAATTGCATTCTCTACGATCTCTCGTTTTTCAGCTTTACTCTTCTTCCTGCCCTTCAGTCCATACTCCACATTTTTGTACACATTAAGCCACGGATATATGGCTGAGTCTGCATTCTGAAACACAAGTCCCCGTTCCGGTCCAGGGCCATCTATCTCCTTTCCATCCAGCATCACATGTCCTGATGTCTTTGGAAGAAGACCTGCTATTATGTTCAGCAGTGTTGTCTTACCGCATCCACTCGCCCCAAGAAACACATGAAACTCGCCTTCGTTTATTTCAAGGTTGACGTCATTTAACACATACCCGCCTTCTTCATTCTGAAATATTGCATCCGGATTTATATTTTTTGAAAATAACAGCGACTTCTCTCCCGGATCTGTCTTGTACCTTTTTCTAAGATTCTTAATCTGTATCTTCCCTTTTTCAACATTTTCACTCAAGTCTTACACCTCCTGTTGCTTTAACGTTTTTTCTGTCTTGCTATGGCTGAATTATAGCCACTAAGGTATCCCAAACTCAAAGTGTATATGTGAAAACGT
>JAEDGW010000201.1 GCA_016297325.1 Coprococcus sp.
AGCAAAGATAAGATATGTGTGCCGCGGGTTCGTAGGATAGTAGGCTGTGTGTGCGCAACACTCATCATGTGTATATCATTCTGGGGAGTGGTAAATGCGAGACTTGTGCGGGTGACGCCTTATGATGTGACCATCAATAAGGAAGCACGGGATGAGAATGGTCAGAAGATGGATTCCATGAAGATAGTGCTGGTTGCAGATCTTCATCTTGGATACAACATAGGCGTCAGGCAGGTTCAAAGAATAGTGAATTCTATAAATAAGCAGGACGCAGATCTGGTGCTGATAGCGGGTGATATATTTGACAACGAATGGGAAGCCGTTGACCAGCCGGAGGAGCTTGAGAAAATACTCCGGGGGATCAAATCAAAGTATGGAGTGTATGCATGCTATGGCAACCACGATATACAGGAGCAGGTGCTTGCCGGATTTACATTTGGCGGACAGAAGGAGAAGACCAGCAGCCCGGAGATGGACGAGTTTATAGAGAAAGCGGGAATCACACTTCTTCGTGACGAGGGAGTGCTGATAAACGATTCCATATACATCTATGGCCGCCGAGATGCCCATAGACCGGGAAATGGAGTTACAGACAGAGCATCCGCGGACGAGATCACGGAAAATATGGACAAATCAAAGCCCATCATAGTCCTTGATCATGAGCCGAAGGAGCTTGAGGAGCTGGCATCGGCAGGTGTGGATATGGATCTGTGCGGGCACACCCATGATGGGCAAATGTTCCCAGGAAACATACTTGTGGCGATGATGTGGGAAAATTCTTGTGGTTATCTGAATGTCGATGGCATGCACAACATAGTCACCTCAGGTGTAGGTGTGTTTGGACCGGATATGAGGGTTGGAACCAAGGCGGAGATATGCCCGATAACGGTGCATTTTAAATAAATAGGAAACTGAGGAATACACTCAGAACAAAGAACAAGAACACTTGGAATGAGCTTTCATAGCATAAGATGCTGTGGAAGCTTATTTTAATATTGAGTTTGTGTGTACACCGCATAATATTTCGCCAAACATCCACATAACTTAATTAATAAAGGAAAATATCCATAACACCACAATACTCTGGACTTTACAGCAAAAATACAGTAAATTTACGGGTATATAAGCTGGTTCGGAACAAAAAGTGAGGGGAGTACCGGATCGGATAATATGGATAACTTGAAAAGAGGAGGCGGTTGTATGGAGAAGTTAAGTGAGATCGTATCGGCGGTGGACGGATTTGTGTGGGGACCGGTCATGCTGGTGCTCCTTGTCGGAACGGGAATTTTTCTGACGATCAGAACAGGATTTCTTCCCTGGAGAAATCTCGGATATGCGCTTAAAAGCACACTCAGCAAAGAGGCAAGGACAAAGAGCAGGGGAACTGGAGATGTGTCACCATTTTCGGCACTGACAACGGCACTTGCGGCAACCATCGGAACGGGAAATATCGTCGGTGTTGCAACGGCCATGGTGTCGGGAGGTCCGGGAGCCCTTGTGTGGATGTGGATATCGGCGGCATTTGGACTGACATCCAAGTTCTCAGAGTGTATGCTTGCCATTAAGTATCGTGAGGTGAATGCCAAGGGCGAGATGAGTGGCGGTCCTATGTACACCATGAAAAAGGCGTTCAAACATAAGAAGCTCGGTGCGACGTTGGGCTGGCTGTTTGCATTGTTTGCGGTCATAGCGTCATTTGGAATTGGAAATATGACACAGGCAAATTCCATATCAGAGTCTCTTAGTAGTACGTTCAGCGTGCCTACATATGTGACAGGAATCATACTCACGGTATTTGCCCTTCTTATAATAGTTGGAGGAATCAAGACCATATCAAAGGTGTCATCGGTGGTGGTTCCGCTCATGGCGATATTCTATGTAATAGCAGGTCTTATTGTGATCATAGTGAACATCCACAATGTTCCAGCCGGAGTTGCCATGATATTCAAGATGGCATTCTCAGTTAAGGCTGTGGGCGGCGGACTGTGCGGCTCGATCACAGCGGCAATGATGAACGCCATGAGATACGGCGTAGCCAGAGGAGTTTTCTCAAATGAAGCCGGTATGGGTTCGGCGGCCATCACAGCGGCAGCGGCTACCACAGACAATCCTGTTCGTCAGGGTTATATCAACATGACCGGTACATTCTGGGATACGATCGTTGTGTGTACCATCACAGGACTTTGTATTGCCTCTTCGGGTGTGCTTGGAATCACGGAGAACAGCACACTTGGCAGCTATCAGGCAAATGGCACATCGATCACTGTGGAGGCCACGGATTCGGACAACAAGACAACGACTACAGATTATACATATGAATTTACAGATGACCAGCTCATTCTCACCGATGTGTCAAATTCTGCAAATACTTTGACCCTCTCTGCAGTTCCGGCGGATGAGCTCAATCAGAACGATAACGCAAAGCTTGCCGATGACCTTGCGGTGACGGAGAGTCAGGCTTCTATAGGAAGCATCATGGGAACCTGGACTGATGCAGCCGGAAATCATTATACATTTGCCGGGGACGGAACATTTGCATGTTCGACGGTCATCAAGGGTGCAGCGCTCACGATATTGTCATTCGGATCGGCTCTCGGCAAGGTGGGTGGATGGCTTGTCACCATAGGAATAGTGCTCTTTGCATTTTCTACGATCCTTGGATGGGAGTACCACGGAGAAAAAGCATTTGAGTATCTGCTTAAATCACACAAGTATAATATGATATACAGAATAGTGTTCTCTCTTGTAGTGTATATAGGAGCAACGATATCGTTGGATCTTGTATGGAACTTCTCAGATATAGCGAATGCCCTCATGGCGATTCCGAACCTTATCTGCCTGTTGGCACTTAGTGGTGAGATCGCAAAGGATATCAGGGAATTCCAGGCGGTTATCAAAGCGGAGAAGGCTTCAAAGTAGAAAATGAAAAACAAAGGGAAAGCTGCCACAATGACAGCTTTCCCTTTTGGTATAGTATTAATTTAATTTTCAAGTTTTATATTCAGATTGTTGATCTGTTCCTTTAATTTATTGATTTCATCAATAAGAGCAGATTGTTCATTCTTCTGTTCTGCTATAATCTTTTCCTGTTCAGCGATGGT
>JAEDGW010000069.1 GCA_016297325.1 Coprococcus sp.
GGCTTACCTTGCCGATGATAGCATCCACCATTAAGGAGAAAGCAGGTGACCTGTCACTTTCGTTCTTTAGCGCACCAACTTCGGCAGGACAAATCGGCACTTATATCATCAATGGTTCCGTGCAGGAGGGAGCCAAGATATCAGCGAATATCAATCTCAATCTCTTCTATGAAGTCCCTGATGCCGTTGAAGACAAACTATATCTTTCCGCAGACAGGGAGGTCACCAATCGCACGAGTCTTGAAAAGCAATCCGTGATATTCCTTCAAATGGTTGCCTACACAACGAATGGAACCATTGTAGGAGGAAGCAGAGTGAAAGTCATTGGTTCTGCCTGGGGAAACACATTGCCTAAAGATTTGGCAAGCATATGTGGCTATACTCCTAAATATACCATGGGTGATGCCACTTATGAACCAACCTTCACCTCGGTTTATGAACTCACCAAGGCAGATACGGCATATCAGTTAGGCAAGGAGTTGAATTTCGCAGTTGAGGCACAGGGTGTCGCTTATTATGCTCTGCATGTCATATCATATAACATCACGCGGAAGTCTGTAATTGGTCAACAAGACCAAATTACTGCGATAAAAGGGGGGAATTCTCCCCTGCCGTATCTGTATAAGAATTATATGTCGGAATATGCAGCGACAAATGCTCTTATAGCACAAGGGGAATTAGCCAATACGATTAAATACACAAAGCCGGATACATTCATTTCGGGAAGCCTCATCAGCAAATCAATGCTGCTTTCCTCATCCAATACTCCTGCAGATTATCTGCTATCATTCTGCAAGATATTTGGACTTCATCTCCTCTATGATGGGAACACGAAAACCATTACTATCGTAGACCGGAATGACCTATATCAAGATGAGACCATTGATTTGTCCAAGCGAGTTGATGTGTCCAGGGACATTAACATCGTGCCATTTACATTTACTTCCAAGTGGTATGACATGTCTTTGGAAGATATAGGTGGAGCCTACAATGATGAATATCTGTCAAAGTATGGAATGAAGTATGGCATCCAAAAAATCAATACAGGCTATGACTTCAACGCAGAGACCACAGAATTGTTTGATAGCAATGTGTTCAAGAATGCCGTTACTATCCTTGACAAGTCCAAGTATTACAATACCATAAAAGTCTCTAATTCTTTCAGACCTTCCGTATTCCTGGATCAAGGGCACACATTCACCCTGTGGGATGCTGATGGGAAGTCATTGGACACACCTGTCCCTGTAATACCATATACTGCATCTGTGTCTGACCTTAATGAGTATGGACATCCAGGATATGACATAGAGTTTGCTCGCAAGATGGAATTCCGGGATAAAGACAATAATCCTATAGATGGAGCCGGGGTACTTGTCTTTTGGGAGGGATATAATACCTATCCTTATTTCCGTCTCTCTGATGATATATCTGCAATGGATACATTGAATGATGGCAAACCTTGTTGGCTGCTGCAACCGGGTATGGCAAGTGGAGTCCGCATTCCTATATTCCAAAGATATATATATGGAAGTAATTGGAACATCCAGGATTCAATGGATTTCGGCATACCAAAAGAGATGAACATTCCTCACATATATTACACGGATGGAACAACCATTTATTCAAAATTTTGGCAGAAATATCTCCGCGATAGATATGATGTCAATACCAAGGTGATGACATGCAGGGTCAATTTCGGAGGAATCCAGGTGGGACAGGATCTCTTAAGGAAATTCTTTTGGTTTGATAACTCCCTTTGGGTCTTGAACAAGATTAGCAACTATTCACTGACTACCTATGATCCGGTGGAATGCGAATTCGTGCAGGTACAAGACAAGAACAACTATCTTAACGGACAATATTAGCAATGGCAGAAGAAACAATTCAGATAATCAGAATTGATACAGGAGAGGCAGTCAAGTCTGTCAATGATCTCCGGGAAAATGTCAAGATACTCAAGGAGCGACTTGGAGACCTTGAGATAGGAACCACCGAATACCAGGATACCCTGGATGAACTCAAGGTCAACCAGGCTGCAGTCAAAGATGCGATGTATGCAACTACTGCATCAATGGAGGATCTTGCGAAATCTGCTACCGGAACTTCGGAATCCTACAACTCCCTTGTTCATCGTATGGCTTCGCTCAAGGAGGAACTCCGTGCCACCGATGTATCTACGCAGCAGGGCAAGACAAGGTTCAAGGAACTTGCAGGACAAATCAATGAGGTGAACAACACCCTCAAAGACATGGATGCCCTGCAGGGTAACTTCCAACGGAATGTGGGTAACTATCCAGGGCTGATGAAGAACTTCGCAGGTTCCCTGGATGCCCTGGACAAGGGACTCAAGGCAACCACAACAGGCGTAGGAGGTCTGAAAGGAGGCTTTGATGCACTTGCGGTCAATCCTGCCTTTGCTATCCTGGGAGTTGTTGTCCAACTCTTCGGTTCGCTTGCAACTACACTCAAGGAAGATGAGACAACAATGGCTGCAGTCAACAAGGCAGGAATGTCGCTTGAGCCAATCTTCAAATTTCTCAAGGGCATACTTGAAAAGGTGAGCAGCATTGTTAGCGACTTGATAACCAAGGTGTCCGCATTCGTGCAGTCCAATGGTCTGATATCCAAGATTATCAATGGTGTAGTGGGTGTCGGCAATGCGATAATCAAATATATCACAGCACCATTCAAGGGAGTCATTGAGGCTATCAAGGTCTTCCAGGAGAAGGGCATCAAGGGTTTGCGAGATGCAGCCAAGGCATTCGGCAATGAGATGAAGACCGGACTCTCATTCAAGTCCAATTTCCAGGCAGGAGAGTCAATAGTGGATGCCATTACTGCCGGGGTAAAGGAGAAGAAGGGATCCGCGAAGACTGCAGCAGCGCAGGTTGGCAAGGAGGTCGGAAAGGAACTTGCCTACAATGTGCAACAAGAATTTGACAAGGCACTTGCTGAATCTACCAAGAAGTTTGAGGAGGGTCTCCGGGCAAGGGAACAGGCACAGAAGGAACTTGATGATATGACGGAGGCTGCGCTTGCAGAGACCAATGCAGAAATAGAGGCATACTTTGCAGAGCAGGATCAGATGGAGGAGGAGAGATTGAGGAAGAAGAAGGAAAGAGCAGAAGCAGAAATACAGACAATCTTTGCGGTAGCCGAGGCAACATCCTCCATCCTTGGAACCCTGGCTGATTTGTATGAGTCAGATGAGGAAAATGCAGAGAAGAATGCCAACAAAATCAAGGCATTAAGGGTATCTGCTGCTATCATTGACACCATCTCCGGAGCCGTAGGAGCATATATGCAAGCAGTAGCATCAATGCCACCACCATTCGGAGCAATTGTCGGAGGTGTCCAGGCTGCTGCCATTACCGCTACAGGCTTGGCACAGATTGCACAGATGAAGTCAACCAAGGTATCCGGTGAAGTCTCCAATTCCTCACCAAAGGCTCCTGCGGTCACATCTGCTCCGGCAATGACAATGGACATCAAACAGGTTAGATCCGTCACATCTGCAAGCGAGGAGGAGAGGCTTAATCAGATGGCAAGTGAACAGAGGGTAGTTCTTGTTATGAGTGACCTGGAGGTGAAGCAGAATCAGTCCAGGGTACAGGTCGCAGAAGCATCTTTCTAACCTGGAAAAATCATATATCGTTAAGAAGTGACAAGGTGACAAATGTGTCCCTTTGTCACTTTTCTTATATCCCGGTTACAGGAAAAGGGAAATCTATATATAAGACAAAGAGATAACTATGTCCATTGTAACTATTGGGGGCATCCCGGTCTATGATGCAATGATACTTGACGAGGAATCGGGGATGCTCAAGATATCCCTGGTGGATGACCCTGCCGTAATGTCCAATTTCCAGGCATTTGACTCACACAAGAAAATGCTGATGTACGAAGTTGCCGATGAGGAGAAGAGGCTTGTAAGAGGGGTTGTAATGAGGGCAGATTTCCCAATCTTCCGAAGAGATAAGGAGATGGGAGAATACTATATCATCTACAAGGCAGACACCATCCGTCAGATGGCAGAGAAATACCTGGTGGAAAATCGGCAGAACAATGTCAACTTGATGCATGCTGCAGACTCTGATGTAGATGGTGTTCAGATGGTGCAGTTCTTCATCAAAGACTCATCTGCAGGTATTGCTCCTGCTAACTTTGATGAGATTGCAGACGGATCTCTCTTTGGAGAATTCCATGTCACCAATGATGAGGTTTGGGAACAAATCAAGGATGGCACATATAAGGGTTTTTCCCTGGAGGGCATCTTTGACCTATGCCCGGAGCAGAACAAGGATGAAGTCCAGGAGATTATTGACTCCCTGGATGGCAAGTTCAAGAGAATATTCAAAAACACTTCAAATTCAAAAACAATGAGCAAACTTTCAAGACTTAAGGCTGCACTTGCGAAGGCATTTGCAGAATTCGGTAATATCACTACCGACAGGGGCATCCTGGCATGGGATGGTGATGATGACCTCAAGGCAGGAGATGCAGTATATATTGAGGATTCCGAAGGCAACAGAACCCCGGCAGAAGATGGAGACTATAAGACCGAAGACAACAAGACCATTGTTGTTGTTGATGGCAAGGTCGCAGAAATCAAAGACCCGGAGGCAGAGGTTGAACCCGCAACCGAGGAAATGGGCAAGGTATCCACAGACAAGGGTGACCTTCTCTATGACGGAGAGGAAGACCTCAAGGAAGGAGATGCCGTGTTCGTGGAAAAGGATAGCGAGAATGTGCCGGCAGAGGATGGTGACTACACCACCGAGGATGGCAAGGTCATCAAGGTCGTAGATGGCAAGGTTGCATCCATCACAGATCCTGCTGCAGAAGTTGCCCCGGAGATGGAAGGCGAGACCCAAGAAGAGATTGATGCCCTCAAGTCAGAGAATGAGTCTCTCAAGGCTGAAAATGAATCCCTCAAGGCTGAAATTGAGAAACTCAAGAATGCCCTTGCAACGGCAGAGTCCGAGATGACCAAACTCAAGAAGACTCCCGCAGCAAAACCTGCCCATGAGGAGGTGAAGACCGGGGAGAAGTTCAAGAAGACAGGTGTCAAGGGCTTGGACAACCTTGCGAGAATTCTCTCTGCAGAGTAAAAAGTTACACTTGGGGATATACCTATATTTTCCACAAATGACAAACCTTTAATTGTTATACAAAATGGCTTACAATGTATCTTCACTTCCTGCCTATGTGCAGGATAACCATGACCTCCTGGTCAAGAATTTTGCCCTGGTTGGCGCAGGTACAAGGTCAAGGATCAGCATTCAGACCGGAGTCAAGCAGAATGCATATATCAACCTTCTCAACCTCACTCCAACCCTGCAGAGTGGCGCAGGCTGCAACTTTACCGCAGCAGGTGATGCACTTATCTCACAGAGGCTCATTGAGACCGCGCAGATCAAGGTCAACATGGAGTTCTGCGAAAAGAACCTCCTTGCAAAATATGCAGAATATCTTGTCAAGGTAAATGCAGTTGACAACCCATTCCCATTTGAGGAGTACATCACGACTGCACTCACCGATGAACTCAACAAGAAGATTGAGAAACTCATATGGCAGGGTGACAAGACCACCCATTCATCTGACTCCGACCTCAAATGGATTGATGGTTTCCTTCACATCCTTAATGCTGAAGGGGTAAAGGCAGAGGGAACTTTCACAACGGCATATGATGCCATCCTGGGTGTCTACGAAGCGCTGCCGGAGGAAGTCCTGGAGAGGGGTGCAGAAATCTATGTATCCCCTGCAGTCTTCAGAGAGTTCATGCAGGCAATGGTGGCAAAGAATTACTTCAACTACAACCCTGGCAACCAGGAGTTCGGTGAATTCCTCCTCCCAGGTTCGGATGCGAAGATTGTCCGCACCCAGGGTCTCGCAGGTTCCAAGGTCGTAGTGGGTACTTTCGCGCAGAACCTTGTCTATGGTTGCGATATGGAAAACGATGCAGAGAAGTTTGACATTTGGTTCTCGCAGGACAACAGAACCTGGAGGGTCGCAGTTGAATGGAACTCAGGTGTTCAGATCGCATTCCCGGATATGGCAGTTACCGCAAGCATCACCGAGTAACAACTCACATACACATCAATCAAGGGGTGGGTGGCACAATTCACCCATCCCTTTTTTCATTAACGAATAAAACTCAAAGATATGGCTTGTAATCAGACATTAAGCGGAATTGTGAGGGATTGCTCCCCTTCTATGGGTGGCATAGTGGAAGCCCTTATCGCTAATAAGGATGATGTCACTAATATCTCCGTAGCAAGTGATATGGTCACCGAGATAACCATGTCCTCTTCAGCAAAGTTCAAGAGGTATTCATTCGCTCGCAATACAGGTTCCCTCACATCCAGCTATACAATAGATCAGACCACAGGTGTGCGCTATGTCGCATCTGACCTTGTTCTGCAGTTCAACAGGATGGAGACTGCGAAGAGGATAGAGATATCCGCGCTTGCACAGAACGACCTTGTTGTCATTGTCAAGGATGCCAACGGCAAATATTGGCTCCTGGGTAAGGATGAACCTGTCAATGCAACTGCAGGTGACGGACTCACCGGAACGGCAAGGGCAGACCGGAATGGGTATTCCATCACCCTCCAGGACAACTCTCTTGAGATGCCATACGAGGTGGAGGAGTCCATCGTCTCCGGTCTCATAGGTTAACCTATAGGTTGATAATCTCAAGGCACTCACATCTTCCAGGTGTGGGTGCTTTTTGGTTTTACAGAATGGGCACTTTCTATATATAAGAAAAAGAGGAAATGATATATCTCAAGAACATATCAGAAGAGCAGACTATCCTGGTTCCCAGGAATGGAGAGATGGTGACCGGGGATGTCACTCTTGTGATGTGCAACACTACCGACCACCAGGAAGTCACCTTGCCTGTGAGGGAACAGGCAACTTCGCAAGGTTATGTGAAAATGGCAGTTGCTCTCCCGGAGGGACTTGCAGATGGCGAATATCAATACACTCTCATAGATGGCAACATCCTGGTGTCCCAAGGTCTCCTCTACATCGGAGACTTGCAGTCTACAAGTCAGTACGAAAAAACAATAAGATATAAGCAGTATGAGTCAGAATAAGGAAAAGAAGAATGTCTCCTTTGCTGCTATAGACCAATATGTGGAGAGTAATATTGTCCTTCCTACCGAAAAAGTTACCAACCGGAACTTCGTGGAATGGGGCAAAGGGAACGATTATCCAGGATATATCCTGGATTTGTACAATAATGTGACAACATTAAGGTCTATCATCAACGGCAATATAGACTTTGTGACAGGAGATGATGTCACTATCCTCCCATTGGGAGAAAGGTTTGCAGATGGCATCATGAACACCAGGGGCGATCTGATCACAGACATTGTGAGGGATCTTGCAAAGGATTACAACCTATATGGAGGTTTTGCCCTGCAAATTATCAGAGACCACAATGGAGATGTTGCAGAGATATACTACATAGACATGCGTTTCCTCCGTTCAAACAAGGAGAATGATGTATTCTACTATAATGAGCATTGGGATAAGGGTGGCAAAAAGGATGTTATCATATACCCTAAATTCATTCGCAATCTCAATTGGGCAGGGCTAACAGATGAGGAGAAGAATCGTCATGCATCCTCTATCCTCTTCGTTAAAAATGTCCACACCCAGGTATATCCTGCACCTATGTTCGCTGCAGCAATCAAGGCTTGCGAAATAGAAAGAGGTATTGATGACTACCATCTCAATAACATAGAGAATGGATTTACCTCGTCTATGGTGGTCAACTTCAACAATGGTGATCCAGGAGATGAAATTAGGGAAGAGATAGAGAATGAATTCAATGAGAAATTCTCCGGACATCAGAATGCAGGAAGAATCATGTTTTCCTGGAACAAGGATAGGGTATCAGCGACAACTTTTGATGCCGTTAAGGTGGAGAATTTTGCCGATAAGATGACTGCGCTTGCAAAGCATTCAAGGCAACAGATATTTTCAGCATTCCGGGCAATTCCTCTCCTCTTTGGATTGACCTCCGATGTCAATACCGGGTTTTCAACCGAGGAATTTGAGCAATCCTTCAAATTGTACAATAGGACACAGATAAGACCTATTCAGAGGATTATTGCGGATGCATTTGATAAGATATATGGAGCCAAGGGAGTGTTGAGCATTAAGCCATTCACCCTTGATGGCAATATTGAAAAGGATGTGAACTGATATGACTGAAATTCTTCTCACTTCGGAGTCATTCGTAAGGTCGGTCACCAATGTGTCCGACAACCTTGCGGGAAAATATATCTTGCCATCTATTAGAGAGGCACAAGAGCAGGGTCTCAAGGGCATTCTTGGAGACTGCCTCCTGTCCAAGGTTAAGCAACTCATTATCAGCAATGCTCTTGATGGCAAATACAAGGAACTTGTTGACCATTGTCAATATTACCTTGCATATGCAGCCATCGTGGAGGTCACTAACAAGGTCTCATTCAAGATAGGGAATTTCGGTGTGGCAAAGTCCCAGGATGAAAACCTGCAGGTGGCATCCTACGATGAAATTGTCAAGATGCAGTATTACTACCAAACCAAGGTTGATGCATACTGCTTGGAATTGCAGACATGGATCTTGGACAACAAGGAGTCATTTCCGGAACTGAACGAATGCCATTGCCGGAAACTCTCCTCTAACCTGCATTCAGCAGCATCATGTGGAATATTCCTTGGAGGAGCCAGGGGGAAAAGGAGGTAGATATGACTTTGTTCCAGGTAATCAAGGCATTTGAGGCGATTGCCTCAAATCAGCCATCTGTTAACATGATAGTGCAGAATGACATCTTCCGTCTGAATGCCTGTCCCAATGCCCGCTATGGAGTATTCGGGTGGACACAGGGCATCCATTCAATGGGTGTGGACACAAATACCATATCCTATCAGTTCACCTTCTTCTATGTGGACAGGCTGACAGAGGATAGATCCAATCAGATAGAGGTGCAGTCTGTGGGCATTGAGACTCTTGACAACATCATCAGAGAGATGGACTCCAGGGGACTCTTTGTGGATAGCAACTACACCATGCAGACCTTCAACCAAAGGTTCCTGGATGAATGTGCAGGTGTCTTCTGCAATGTCTCCATCTCTGTTCCTGCTGCATCTCTCTGTTCGGAGTCATTTGCAGATTTCGCGCGGAATGATTACAACGATGACTTTATGAACTATTAGGCTATGGTAAGAGCGAAAAAAACAATCCCATTTTGGATATGCCTTATAGTCAGCATTGGTCTGATGGTGGCAGGATTCTGCGTTCCTCCAACAGGCATTATAGATGGTTCGGTGTTGACTGCAGTCGGTGTCCTCTTCGGTTTTGCGACCTTGGCGCAGATACCTATAATCATAGAGGTCGCCGGATATGTCAAGATGACCAAGGGGGATATGACAATTGAAGCCAAAGGAATCAATCAAAATCAATAGTTATGAAGAATCTCAAAAAAATCTATGACTTTTTGGTCATTATCGTTTTCGTTCTCGCTGCAATAGGTGGGACTGCATATCTGTTCTATTTCAAGCAGTATTTGTTTGGAGTGACAAATATAGCACTTGTTGCAATGGCGGTTCCATATCTCATCAGCAGGATCAAGGACATACAGGGGCAGGGCGATGAAGGTGCTAATTGACCCAGGTCACGGCATTGACACACCGGGCAAAAGGTCTCCGGATGGTCTGTTCCTGGAATACCTATGGAACAGACAGGTTGCAGATTTGCTCCTGGAGAAACTTGTCTCTATGGGCATTGATGCTTCCCTTGTTGTCACGGAGACCAATGATGTCACCTTGAGGAACAGGGTGAACAGAGTGAACACTATCTGCAACAAGGTTGGAGCATCCAATGTCCTCCTGGTATCCATCCATGCCAATGCAGCAGGGAATGGGTCATCTTGGATGAATGCCAAGGGTTGGTCTTGCTACACCTCCAAGGGAAAGACAAAGAGCGACCAGGTTGCAGAATGTCTCTATGATGCTTTTGAGGAGGAGTTCCCGGAGCGGAAAATCAGAAAGGACTTGTCAGATGGTGACAAAGATTGGGAGGAGAATTTCTATGTCCTTGAGAAGTCCCGGTGTCCTGCAGTCCTCCTGGAAAATTTCTTCTATGATAACAAGGAAGAATGTGCCTGGATGCTCCAGGATGAGACCAAGAGGAGAATTGCCTCTGCTGCTGCGAAAGGTATCGCCAAGTATGTAGTACAATGAAATGGTGGCATTACATATTATTGTTGTTGAGCATTGTGGCTGCGCTCCTAATTGGTGTGCTGATAGGGAGAGAATACCCTCTAAAAAAGCCAATAGAGCCAATGGACAAGAAAGTGGACACCTTGTTCTTTCACGACACCATAACCCTTTCAGAGCCTGTTTATGTGGAAAAAGTCAAGTTGGATTCTGTCCTTGTTCCGGTCACTGACACTTTGCGAATACAAGACACAATGTATGTGTACATGGAAAGGGAACAGATCCAATGGCAGGACTCCCTATGTAAGGTCTATGCCTCCGGAGTGATGCCACAAGTGGACTCTGTTCAACACTATGTATGTGACAAGATTGTCACAATTGAAACCAAGGTTCCTGTAAAGATTAAGACACATTGGGGACTGGGAGTAAATGCAGGATATGGTGTTGGACTTTGCGGTAAGCAGGTCTTTCTCACTCCTTATGTGGGTATCGGCATTTCGTATAATATATTATCGTGGTAATTATGAGTAAAGAATCAATTACAGCATCTATTAACACATATATCAAGGAGAATGGTGACCGGGCTATTACCGGGCAGATCCTTAATTCCGTCATGAATGAGATGGTGGAAGGTCTTGCATCTGAAGAGGAATTGGCGGAAAAGCAGGATGCTCTCACATTGACCATCAAGGACAACGGCAATATCGTCATTGCGAACATCCAAGGGCAGAGCAAGGAGTTTATGCCTGCAACCCCAAGCGGAGACCCGATGCACTATGCCTACATCGCAGCAGGGGCAGAGTGGAACGGCACAGGGGCGGATATTGTCAAGACCGCTCCTTGGGCGGATATGGTAGATGATGATGCAGACAAGGTGGTAACACACAAGGCGGGCTATTGGTATCTAAATGGCTTGGGAGACATCACCAATGAGCAGATGAGGATAATATTTCTTGAGACGAATAATTTTTTAGCAACGATACAAGCATCAGGGCAAGGTTATTATTCGCAAGGAAAATTCCGTGTTAATCTACCACTACCTATCTATAAAATTACTATGGTGAGAATGAGGGTATCATACATTGATGGCTTTCGTTCTGCATTGAATGCAGAGGCTATTGTTATACCCGAATATGATAACGGGAACCAGCCGAATTATTGCTTTCGTCCAATAAATATTCAAACAATGTTTGCGTACGATGCAATACTTAAACATATAAGTGGACTTATTAATTTAAATTCTTGCGAAAATGTAATAACTCCATTTTATTTATGCAAAGAATTGAGGTCAGTAAAACTATATAGTATAAAATTTAACCTGGATATTAGGCATTCTTCTAAACTGACCAACAAGTCCATCCTCTATATGATACAAAACGAAGCAGCCACCTCTGCCATCACCATCACCCTGCACGCAGATGCTTATGCGAGGGCAATGGCTAATGCTGACATCGTGGCTGCACTCCAGACACACCCTAAAGTATCACTCGCTTCAGCATAATAGCATATCACTATGAATACATTAATAGCAAAAGAGGGAATGTGGCTCTTCAACGGAGAGTCCTTCGCAAGACAGGTATCGGGGTACGGAGACCTCTCCAAGTGGGAGGAAGTGACCGATGAGTACAAGACGCAATGGGAATTGGAGCATCCTGCCGAGATGCCAGGGGAGTGATGGGTTGCAAATGACCGGCATACTAACTATATTCGCAAAACCATAACTGCATAGGGGTATTCAGTTGTGGAACTAAAGGGAGCGGACACTTATCTGCTCCCTTTTTGTCTTTTTTTGAAAAAATTATTTGTTTAATTAAAATTTTATGTATCTTTGCAATGTGAGACAGGGACAAACACTTGCACATACCACTTCCCTGGGACTCACAAATGTTAAACTCAAATCTTTATAGATAATGAAAAAGACAAGACTCAACAAGCAGGAACTCATGACCCTTGTGAAGATCCAGGAAAGAATTGATGCTTTCAGAAGAAAGGTTGATGAGGACATGGAGATCTCACTCATGCATGAGGAAAACGGAACAATAGGCAGCAACCTTGATTGTGCATCCTGCTCAATAGAGATGATCCTCCAGGAGTATGACCTTGCAGAGATGTTCTCACTAAAGACCACAGAGGTTGTTGAAGAGATTGCAGAAGAGGCAGAGGAGACAATGAGAGTCATTGACCTGGCAGAGATTCAGACAAAGGACTATGACAAGAATTGTGACAGATGGGGTGATGATGGTTGCATCATCTGTGGCAGACCTCTCAATGAGAAAGACATGAAAGAGGGAAAGTTCCTCCACCTTATGACCACAGGAGATCTGACAGACTCACAGGTTGTGGAAGACGGATGCAGCATTGACCAGGGTTGGTTTCAAGTTGGCTGCACATGCTACAAGAATTTCCTCAAGGCAGCATCTGTCAAGCCTGTCAAGGTGTGGAAACAGGAGGTAGGATACACAGAGTAATAACCCAGGGGAGGTGATCCCTCCCCATTAAATCTCTATGACAATGAAGACAACAGATAAACTGATCAAGGCTTTTGAGAAGTTCAATGAAGACCTCAAGGAGTTTGGAGAGCAGACAGGAGAAATCTTTGTGACCCTCTATGAGGATGCCAATACCACCAGGGAGGTTGCAAACTTCAAACTCTACAAGAATGGAAAACTCACCTGGGTTGAGATGGAGGACACCTGGAAAGATGGACAGAGAGTCCATGAGTCAAGGCATGAGGAATATCTCCACACAGATGATGATGACATCAAGGACACCCTCAATTTTTGGAGGGCAAATCTCCGTAGGGCAAAGAAATATTGGTCAATGAATACAGAGGCCCTTGACAAGATCCAGGATGGAGAGATTGAGGACACCACTGATTCAGAGGAAGAGTAATAACCAGGGAGGGGAAACCCTCCCATAAACTCAAGAACAATGAAGATTGAAACTATAGAAATAGCAGGACTTGCAGGAGCATTGACTGCATTGAGACTCCCCTTTGGAAAGGATGTGAGGAGCCATATTGATACATTCCACCAATATGACAAGAGTGGAGTGAATAAGTTTGAATTCGGAAATGGCTACCCCTCAATTGGAGCAATTGACCGATTGGAAGACATAAAGACTATAACTTATCCAGGGAGACCGACCATGTATGGATGTTCCGTTGTGCAGATTGAGGATAAAGACCTCACCCTCATGCAGACCCTGGTCAAAAGAGGTGATGAACATGCAAAGGTTATCAGAGGCATCATGGTGTGGGCAAAGATAACTGCACCTGTATATTGGTGGGCAGAAGCCGAGACCTACAGGGCAGGTCACGAAAGGCTTGCATCCGAATCAACTATGCACATAGATTGCAAAGGACTTTCCGGGAAAGAGTTGCAGGAAGCAAAGGCTACTATACCAATGGGCAAGGAACTCACCAAGGTGGATATGTTTTCCTATCAGACCCTCCGTAGGATTGTCGCACAGAGACACAACCACAGACTCCCGGAATGGCATCAGTTCATTGATTGGATCAAGACTCTCCCATTAGCAGAGGAACTGATCTTTGTCGGACTTAACCTGGAGGAATAGGACATGATAGTATTACTTAAAGAATTCTCCGGTGATGTCCAGGAGGTGGAGATCCCGGATGATACACAGGTCATTGCAGGGATCAACATTTCCGGTGACATGGTAATGATATATCCTGTGTTCTTTGATTCAGACACACATTTCAGATTTGACAATTTCCTTGAGGAATCTTGGTCAATAGAAAGAAAGGATTTTGACACCATAAAAGATGTGACAGGGAAACTTGATCTGTCCAAATTGATAAAAGAGCAATAGACATGGAGATGATGAATAATATCATTGAGGA
>JAEDGW010000070.1 GCA_016297325.1 Coprococcus sp.
CCTGTATGTACTCATCAGCCTGAGCTGTAAGTACAGCTATCCTTTTCCGTCTCATAACACATGCCCTTTACCCTTATTTTTTCAATTACCCCTGTGGGCGAACGCCCATAATTAGTATAATTTTATCACGTTCCAGCAAATGTGTATATATTTTTCATATATTTTGCGCTAATTTGCGCAGAATATATAAAAAAGAACATGTCCGGAATTATAATTGAGGTGATCCCCAAAATTCCAGACATGCTCTTTATATATATATGTCATATTTATTTTTATAACATAGGGCATGGGAAATCATGTACATGGATCCATGCTGCCACTTCGGTGGTTTAAAACTCAGCTTCAACGCACTCAAGTGCTGCTGCGATTACCTTGTCCATGTCATAATACTTGTACTGTCCAAGTCTTCCGCCGAATATCACGTCCTTACGTGTCTCTGCAAGCTCCTTGTACTTCTCGTACAGCGCATTGTTCTTGTCGTTGTTTACAGGATAGTATGGCTCTACGCCCGGCTTCCACTCAGCTGAATACTCACGGCTGATAACGGTCTTAGGCTGCTTGCCAAACTCGAAATGCTTGTGCTCGATGATTCTTGTGTAAGGAACATCTCTGTGTGTGTAGTTCACAACAGCATTTCCCTGATAGTTCTCCTCATCGAGAACCTCTGTCTCAAATCTTACAGAACGGTACTCAAGCGGACCATACTGGAATCCGAAGAACTCATCGATCATACCTGTGTATACTGTCTTGTCTGCGATATCAGGATTCTCCTTGATGAACTCAAAGTAATCTGTATCAGTCTTTACCTCAGCGCCTTCAAGCATCTTCTCAATGATCTGTGTGTATCCACCCATAGGGATTCCCTGGAAACGATCATTGAAATAGTTGTTGTCATATATGAATCTCAGAGGCAGTCTCTTGATTATAAATGCAGGAAGTTCTGTACAAGGTCTTCCCCACTGCTTCTCTGTATATCCCTTTACAAGCTTCTCGTATACATCTGTACCTGCAAGCTTTAATGCCTGCTCCTCAAGGTTCTTTGGCTCACCGATGTTCAGGTCTGCAATCTGCTTCTCAATGATGGCCTTTGCCTCTGAAGGCTTCTTGATTCCCCACATCTTGCTGAATGTGTTCATGTTGAATGGAAGGTTGTACAGCTCATCCTTATATGATGCAACAGGTGAGTTGATGTAGTTGTTGAACTCAGCGAACTGATTTACATACTCCCATATCTTCTTGTCTGAAGTATGGAATATATGTGCACCATACTTGTGGACATTGATGCCCTCGATCTGCTCTGTGTAAATGTTTCCTGCAATGTGTGAACGCTTGTCGATCACGAGGCAGCTCTTGCCTCTCTTTCCCGCCTCATAGGCAAATACCGCACCAAAAAGTCCGGCACCAACTATGAGATAATCATACTTTGCCATGTTCCTTAATCCTCCTTATCGTCTACCAGTCTCTTATCTATAACTGGATATGCTGTATAGTTGTCAAGTACCTTTGGACTGAACAACTTATCCCTAAGCCATTCCACTGATCTTGCTCTCTCTGAGTACAGAATCTCATTGACTTTCTCATAATCGACAGGCTTTATAAGTTCTTCATTGTCGATAATTGTTGTGACATCATCAGGTGCAACATAATGATCTCTGACCTGGAACACATCCACAAGAGACTCAAATCTGGTCACACCTCTTGACTTATTACCTATTCCTATAAAGTTTCTCTCGAATACAATGGAGAAACTCATTCCGTGACAGGAGTCAGTTACTACAAAATCAGCACCCCTTATTATTCCAAGCCAGTCCTCAACTCCGATATCGCCATTGCCCACCAGTTTATCATCCATTCCCATGATTTCCCGGTCTCTATTAATATTCTTAGAACGGCCGTCAAGCATGACTGCGATCTCAAGGCCAAGCTTTTCTGCCAGATGAACCACTGCATCTCTCTTTTCCGGAGTTGGGTCAAGAATATATGCCAGCAGATATTTCTCCTGCTTCTTCTCCTTGGCCTGATCAGCAAGCTCGTCAAACACACTTCTCTCAGCTACGAATACAGGATCCAGAACTCTCACTGCATCTACACCGAATTTATCCTGACATATCTTGACACCGCTTGTCTCTCGAATTCCTATTCCATCAAATCTTGCCATATACGCAGCTGCTCTCACAGTCTCTCTGGTATCGCAGAAATCCTTTCCATGTCCGAAGGAGGTACCAAATGCTATCTTCTTCTTACTATCGTTAACAAAGTTGAAATAGAATGCAAAATCAGAACCCCTGTTAACGCCCCGGTTCCATACCTGATCAGAACCGAGAACAAAGGAATCAACTATATTGTTAAGCTCATGCATCTCACCCAGTGTATATACCCTGCTGGTGTGATAATGCTCCCTTGCAAATCTTCTTGCGTGGTTGTCATTGAGCTCCCAGTCATTCTTCTTGTTCTTCGCTGATACCGGCTTATCAATCATGAGAACAGAAAGTCCAAATGATCTGATAATCTGATGAAGAGCATAATATGTTGCAACGCTTCCATAGTTAGCACCATACCACACACCTACAATACCAACATCATATTTTCCTTTAAGTGCGTAATCCGTAGCCTTATCCAGAGATGCTCCATCACTGATCATCTCGAAATACAGGTCTCTGTTAGGATGACTGCTGTGACATCTGTTATATGGCTGATGATCATCCTTCTTAGCTACAATCTCATATGGAACAGTATCTTTGTATGCCATACGATCCTTAACAGCATCCCAGAGCTGTGCGCCCTTGTCATTATTTACAGATATTACAGATGTACCATGTGGTCCACCTGTGTTCCCCTTGTAAGCATTCACCTTCCAGAAATCACCCAGAGTTATATCTCCCTGTCTGGGAACCTTTGCAAATGAACACTGTCCACAGAACTTTCTGGTTGAAAGGCTCTTCTCAAATCCCTTAAAGTAGTTATCCAACAACTTTGAAGAATACTTAACCGTTCCATCTTTATATTTCTGGGTCATCCCTGCAACCCATCCGAAGACTTCCTTGTTTCTGAACATGACATCTTCTATCTCAGAGCCCTGCTTCTCGCTGCACTCCTTGAGATATTTCTCAAAAATCATAGGTGAAGGGCCGCCATGACAGAGAAGATCAGCTGTATAGAGCTTTGATGTATCAACATTCTTAAGTGCTGCGTACAGGCCTGCCACCTGGCATCCACAGCCACAGAACAATGCGCTTCTGCCAGCCTTTAACACTTCCTTGATCTGTTCATAAACCTTTGATGCATCAGACTGAACATACTTTGATTTTCTAATCTTATCAAGATCCTCTACCTTATCTATTACAAAATGCTCAACCTTCATGTCATCAGTATATCCGGCGCCACATACGACACCGCCATCTGCCAGAATATATTCAGCGATCAGTGTAAACATACCGCCGGATGAGCTCTTCATAGAAACATCAGTATCCGCATATCCATAATAACAAACCGGAGCATAACTGTTCCTATATTCGGTGTTGATGGACGGGCATATGTTCTTACACAGACCACACTGTGTACACTTATCATAATCTATAACTGGCTCAAGGAATCCCTCTGAATTGCGCTCCATAGAGATAGCCTTAACCGGGCACACACTATAGCATGCACCGCAGCCACAACATCTGTCCTTGTTCATGCAGTCAACCGTCTTGACGCTGTCGTCCTTTATAGTCATTTTACGAATTTTTGCCAATTCACGCTGTCTTGCTTCCTCAACAGCCTTGTTTGCCGCTACAGTTGCCGCCATCTTGGCTTCATCCTTTGTGACAAATACATTTCCTGAGGTAACCTCATAATCCTCAAGACGAACAACCGCCTTGTTGTTCACCATAGCATAATCTCCATTGAGTGCTCTCTTTATAGCATTCGTCTTGTTTTCACCAGACATCGTCTTCTTCAGACTCTTCTTATCATTGGTTGTACAAGTACCGTTTAATGCTCTGGCAGCAGCGCCTAAACGTCTCTTTACACCTTTTATAGTAGCCATACCTTATAGTACTCCTTCCGAATCTAAACATTTCCGAATCAATCACCCCCAATATTGAGATTGCTGATCCGCTGTTTTCAGTTAATCTATCCCAAATTAAATGTGAAGGTACTTCTTCCAGAACTGTGTGCTTCTCATCTCGTCGAACGCATTTCTGTATGCCTGCTCAACCTGTACATGAGTCTTCTTATATCTCTTGACAACCTTTCTGTATCTCTTGATAAGTGCAAAGCATTTCTTTCTGTTAATTGTTCTGATCGCACCTGTTCCACCGTTCTTATTTACAGCCACAAGTGTCTTTCTTCTGTAGTTCTTTCCAGGCACGAAGAACCAGTCATATGCGATGATATAAGGTGTTCTTCTGAGCAGGAAGTTAGGAAGCAGATGTCCATTTATCGTGAGGACATATATACCCTTCTGGAATAAATTGAGGCTCTCGTACTCGTATGGATCTGTTGGAAGATCGCCTGAGTATCCCAGATCAGCAAGTGGGACCAGCTTCTCATTCTTTGCATTGTGCTCCTTGAGACTCTTCTCTCCGTCAAGGTTCATGATGTACTCAGGACCATTGAGGTAATCTTCTATAGAGTCAACTAAAAGCTCTGCATTGTTGTATGCAAATCTTGTTATCTCCTTCCAGAACATGTTCTTTATTCTTGCAAGGAAATCTATATCCTGGCAGATTCCACTGGCTGCCTGGATGACAAAACTGTTTCTGTGTACCTGGTAAAGCTCCATAGCTGCATTGAATTTGCCTGCAAATCCAACATGCCATATACATATACCGTTTAATGCGATAAATCCCGGCTTGTTTCTGAGTGAGAATTCTACATCATCACCTCTTACAAATACTGGAAGTGGAAGACCTCTCTCTTCAATATGCTCAACAGGTATACAGCAGTACCACCATCCTGCATAAGCATCAGGAACGTCGAAACTATAACTCTCATTATTTACAAGGTTTGTGATATTTCTCATATCCATGGCCTTCTTTACAGGGCCGTATGAGCCATCACCCTTGTGTACATATCCTACATCCTCATACTGGCGCTCTCTGATGTCATAATCGAACATCGCACCGCTGAGGAAGCACTTCTTATATTCATCCTTGAGTAGTCTTAAGAGGTAGTATGATCTGAACAAACTCTCCGGCATAACCATTACATCGTCATCCATGAGGAGAACGTGTGTAGCCTTCTCTGGGAGTTCAAGAGCCTCTATCATACCTCTTGTGAATCCACCGGCACCACCAACATTGTTGTTCATATATACCTTGAGATCCTCGCAGTCAAACTCTGAAGGATCAAGCTCTCTGTCATTGTCAATGACATGGACAAACAGATGGCCCTTGAGGTCACTGCCATCACAGAGAACATTCTCTTTTATAAGTCCTATATTTCTCTTTATATATTCCTGTTTCTTGAATGTGGTTGTTACAAGTGAGATCTTGACATCTCTTATACGGTCTTCCTCGATGTCTGCTGAATAATATCCGCTATATATCTCTGTATCCTCAAGAACATCCATTCTGAATCCAACCAATGCCTTGTCTGTATCAGGGATATTTATAACTATATCTGAAACCTCATCACACTCAACCACCTGGGTTGCAAGTGGATTATAAGTTACAGCAACAGATGCAGAATAAATAGCATACAGAGAGATGTTTGCCTTTCCCTTCATTCTGAGATGAAGCTTGAAATTCTTAACGCCTGTATACTCTGCCCAGCGCTTTACCTGTATACAGTTGTAATATGTCATAAAGTTTACCTTGTTAAGTCTCTGTATGATGTGGCACTTCTTCTCTGAATCATAGATAAATGGTGTTCTATAATCCTTTCCAATCGCGCTAAACTCCGGATAATCCACTATATTCATATCCAGATTCATCTGAAGCATAACATTCTGCAACTTCACATTTTGTAACATTACCTCAATCCTCCTATGTTGTATTTGAATTTAACTCATTTTCTTTATTTGTATATGTCTTTATGGGACTTATTTCTTTTCATTGCTCTTTGCTGGAAGCAGTATCGGCGTAGGCGAGTCCATCTCTGCCTTAAATGCATCACACACCTCAGCGGCATCGCCGACCATGATTATGTTGCCATGATCCAGCCACATCGCCTTGTTACACTGCTTCTTTACTGAAGCTATATTGTGTGATACGTACAGAAGTGTCGTTCCATTCTTAAGCATGGCCGACATCTTCGTAGCACATTTCTTCTTGAATCTCATATCACCAACCGCAAGTATCTCATCTGCGATAAGAATATCCGGTTCAACCGCTGTAGCAACTGAGAACGCAAGTCTCGTCTTCATACCTGAAGAAAAGTTCTTAACCGGTGAATCCAGGAAATCCTGAAGTTCAGAGAACTCCACTATCTCGTCAAATTTTGACTCTATAAACGCCTTGGAATATCCAAGAAGTGTACCGTTCAGGAAAATATTCTCCCTGGCGGTAAGCTGTGGGTCAATTCCGGCTCCCAGCTCTATAAGAGCGGCAACCGTACCTGAAACTTTGACAGTTCCACTTGAAGGCTTCAGGATCCTGCTGACAACCTTCAGAAGAGTCGACTTGCCGGCTCCATTCGTTCCGACAAATCCCCAGGCCTCGCCCTTTTTTATATCGAGATTTATATTCTTCAAGGCTATGAACTCCTGGAACATCAACTGTCTGGTAACTAACCTGACAAAATATTCCTTTAAGTTGTCGACCTTGAGGTTGTTCTTGTTAAATCTTATCGTTACATCATTCAGCTCTATGATAGTCTCGCCCTTCTCCACAGTCGTTGTGCGCTGTGCATTTGACGTAAATATCTTCTTTTCTTCAAGCTCGTTCGTTTTCTCTTCGCCAGCCATTGCAGCACCTCCTAAATATACAGAATGAACTTGTCCTGATTCTTCTTGAACAGCAGCACTCCCACGCCGAAGAGCAGGAAGGCATACAGGAATCCAAGGCCTACCGTCATAAGATCAGGCAGCACGCCCTGATGTGCAATACATCTGAACTGTTTGATGTACACATACAGAGGGTTGAAATACTCAACAATGAACTTCAACCAGTTTGGCAGCATATCTATAGGATAGAATATCGCTGAACAGTACATCCACGCAGTTGTAACCGCATTCCATATATATCTTGTGTCTCTGAAAAATACATGGAGCTGTGCCAGAAAAAATCCCATTCCACACGCAAATATAAATGCCTGGAGGAATATAAATGGGAACAACAGCATAGTCCAGTAAAATGGTGAACGTGTAAATATGATAACTATAAGAAATGCACCCAGTGAAAACAGGCTGTCCACAAGTGTACTTGTGATCTTAGCCAGTGGGAACATAAACTTTGAAACATAGGTTTTCTTGAGCAGTGAAGCGTTATCAGTTATACTTCCGAGTGCTTTTCCACATGCTCCTATGACAAATTCATACAATATTCGACCTGCAAACAGATATACAGGGAAATGAGGTATGGATCTGTTGAACATCTTGGAGAAGACGATAACCATTACTATCATGATGAGCAATGGGTTCAGAATACTCCACACATATCCCAGAAAACTTCTTCTATACTTTAACTTTATATCTCTGGAAACGAGCTGATTTAAAAGATCTTTGTAATTAAATACTTCTAAAAAGCTTCCGCTTTTAACTTTCATTGTAAGCCTATCCTCCATAATAAATTCTAGTCAAAACTCTTGTTATGCCTTAATTTATTGTACAACTTTGAATGCAGCATTCTGTTGTATCCGTCAAGTCCGATATGGGCAGCATTTAGCAGCTTCAATATCTTATAGTGCGTCATCGTCATATCAACCACATGTCTGTCTTTCTTCGCTATATAACTCATGAGCTGATCAACACGGGTGACGCCCCTCTTCCTGTCCTCATCGCATAACATGGAAGTGACCATAAAACTGAGCAACAGCAGGTGAATCTTCTTATCACAATACTCCAGAGCCCATTTGTCAGATATATCGCTTCTGTCCTTGATCATCTTGACTATGACCATCTTGGTGTGGTCTATCCTCTTTAACTGGTTCTGGGCTGACACACTCTGTGACACATCACCTATTCTGTACTCATACACGAAAAGATCAAGCGGCATGACAGTTCTGGCCACGCAACATGGATAGGTTGCATATTCATGATCCTCGTAAAATACCTTCTCCGCAAGCTTCACACCTTTTTCTTTGTAAAACTGCGTTCTGTATGTTATTCCATGGAATGTAAGGCTCCTGTCAAAATTCTTCCAGTTCCCCATGATCTCCTCCATGGTATATTCTTTGCCCGGCTCATCAGGGAAGCATCTCCAGTTCTTCACTTCTCCTGTCGTGATATTGATGGTGTGATGACATGTGAGCACCACATCTGCCTCGGCTTTTTCAAGAACCTCAAGAAACTTCGGTATGCTCTCCGTGAGAAACCAGTCATCAGCGTCCAGCACCTTCATATATCTGCCGCGGGCTGCTGCCGCTCCTGCATTTATGGCTGAACCATGACCTCCGTTCTCCTTATTTATAAGAGTAAAGCTGTCCGGATAACGGTCTATAAAACTCTGGCTTATACTCTCACTTCCATCCGTGGAGCCGTCATTCACCACGATAACATCCATCTTGTCCATCAGATCAGGCACAACCAGTGATGTAAGACATTTGTCCAGATATGGCTTGCTGTTGTAAGATGGTATTATCACACTTAATATTTTTTCACTCATTTCTTTTTTCCCAACCTGTTCTCATGAATACCTTTAAGTATCAATCTGAATGCTGTAAACCACGATATATCATCATCAAACTGATTCCTTTTGCGGATACTGTAATACAATGCGTACAGCACCGCAGGCACATAGCCCATGATATATCTTGTCGTATTGCCTCTATTTACAAAAAATTCCCTGTTGTAGCCCTTAAACCATGTGGACTTCGTCTGTGCCACATCAGCGATCACAAACGGTACATAATATATAGACAATCCTTTTTTTCTGCAATCCGTGAGGAACTTGAATTCCTCCTCCGCACCGTTTCCTGAACCGGCGCCCATTCTCTCATCAAAATATACATCACTGTTCACAAGGCTTTCCCTGCGAAATGATATCTGCCAGGATGCAACATGCATGAGATCGAAATACCCAAGTTTCCTTGGCATATCGCCCCATCTGGCACGCCTGTTTCCTATATCAAATATAATAACGTCAGCCTCCGGCATCTCCTTGTACGCCGTGAGGATTCCCTCTTCGTATCTGTCTGCAAATACTTCGTCGTCATCACATAACAGGCATATATCCGCCGTGGACTTTCTGATTGCAAAATTTCTACTCTTGGTCAATCCCGTGTCGTTCACCGAAAAAATCCTGATATCATTGTCACCATGTCGGAACTCTCTATAACCATCCTCACCACACTGGTTCACGACCAGCGTATCGGACTTTATGCCTGACCGCCCTATGATATCATCATCACGAAGATTCATACACGAAAGCAGTATCTCTAATCTCATATATAACACCTGCGTCTAAAATAACTGTTCTATTCATCCCCGCTGTCTGCCAGCCACCACAATACCCTAAAAAAGGGCATAGCTAACCAAGACCGCAGAAAGCGTAGTTTACTTACTTATACAACGTCTCTTTTAAAAAGTCAATAGTACAGTATACTATCTGTACCACTCGAAAAATAAAGCACTGACAATACCTTCATATGTGTATATACATAGTATTTGCCAGTGCTTTATTTTATTATGTTATATGATTTTTGTAATTTTTAGTAATTAATCATTGTATCCGTTTGGATTCATTGACTGCCACTTCCATGAGTCAGCACACATCTCCTCGATTCCGTACTGAGCCTCCCAGCCAAGTTCCTTCTTTGCAAGTGAAGCGTCTGAGTAGCATGTTGCAATATCGCCAGGACGTCTGTCCTTGATCACGTATGGGACATCATGTCCGCACGCCTTGCTGAAAGCCTTGATCACATCGAGAACGCTGTAGCCTTTTCCTGTTCCAAGGTTGTATATCTTAACTCCAGGATTCTCCTTGATCTTGTTGATAGCCTTTACATGGCCAACTGCAAGGTCTACTACGTGGATGTAATCTCTCACACCTGTTCCGTCCGGTGTGTCATAATCATTTCCAAATACTCCAACGCTCTGGAGCTTTCCGATTGCAACCTGTGCAACATATGGAAGAAGGTTGTTAGGGATTCCCTTTGGATCCTCTCCGATAAGCCCGCTCTTGTGAGCTCCGATCGGATTGAAGTAACGGAGAAGGATTACGTTCCACTCTGGATCTGCTGTGTGGATATCTGTAAGGATCTGCTCGATCATCCACTTTGTCCAGCCGTATGGGTTTGTAGGTGTTCCCTTTGGGCACTCCTCTGTGATAGGGATAAATGCAGGATTGCCGTATACTGTTGCTGATGATGAGAAGATGATGTTCTTGCATCCGTTCTTTCTCATAACCTCACACAGATTGAGTGTTCCTGTGATGTTGTTCTGATAATACTCAAGTGGCTTTGCAACTGACTCGCCAACTGCCTTGAGTCCTGCAAAATGTATTACGCAGTCAGGCTTCTCATCTGCAAATATCTTGTCCATAGCTTCCTTGTCAAGGATATCTGCCTTGTAGAATGTGAGATCCTTTCCTGTGATCTCCTTTATTCTGTCTACTGCCTTCTCGCTGGCATTGTAAAGGTTGTCGAGAATGACTACCTCATAGCCTGCATTAAGCAGCTCAACACATGTATGACTTCCTATATAACCTGCTCCGCCTGTTACTAAAATCTTCATAATGTTTTCCTCCTTTATGATACTGTGATCCATAACCATCTGCCGGACACCTGCGCCTTTTGGGGGCACCGTTCATGTCTTGTGCAAATGTCGATCACCAGTTTATGAACATTTTTTTGATTTTTAAGTATATCCCAGATCGTATACCGAATCTGAAATCTGTGCATTTTTTGCACGACATTTTCTACAACACTATACCACTACATCCTGTTATGCGCAATGAATTACAGCATTAATAAATATTAGTTATAGAATACGTCTGTCATAAATACTCATATATTATTGCATTGTAGTGTACAATATATTATTTTGCATTCACATAATCTACAAACCTAATGAATGCAGCCTTTCCAGCCTCATCTCTCTTATAGACGCCTGCACACTCAAGGATCTTGGCGAATACATCACCGATCTCGTCCTGAAGGATCTTGTGCACGTTGTCTGCATTTATGTCGTACTTACCGATGAAAGTCTGTACCCAGTCGTAATGCTTTGCGATATTCTCGTGGGCCTTGATGTCTCCACCTGCCACAAGAACCTCTGCAAGCTCCTCCATCTCGCCCTTGAGTCTTGCAGGAAGTACCGCAAGTCCCATAACCTCGATAAGTCCGATGTTCTCCTTCTTGATGTTGTGGTACTGCTCCCATGGATGGTAAAGTCCAAGCGGATGCTCCTCTGTGGTGATGTTGTTACGAAGGACTAAGTCCATCTCGTACTTGCCATCTCTCATTCTCGCGATAGGAGTGATGGTGTTGTGTTTTTCGCCATCTGTCTCAGCGAATATGTACGCATCCTCGTCTGTGTAACCTCTCCATGCTCCGAGGATCTTGTCTGCAAGATCTATGATCCTATCCGGGTTCTCTCCGTCAAGTCTGATAACTGACATAGGCCACTTCACGATTCCTGCCTCCACATCCTCATATCCTGCAAATGTAACCTTTGTCTCAACAGGTGCCTTTGTCATGGCGAATGTATAACGGCCACCCTGGAAGTGATCGTGTGTGAGGATCGAACCACCTACTATAGGAAGGTCTGCATTCGATCCCAGGAAGTAGTGAGGGAACTGTCCCACAAATGAGAAGAGCTTCTGGAATGTTGCCTTCTCTATCTTCATAGGGATGTGCTGTCCGTTGAACACGATACAGTGCTCATTGTAGTATACATATGGAGAATACTGGAATCCCCACTTGCTGCCATTTACCTCTATAGGGATGATCCTGTGGTTCTCTCTTGCAGGATGGTTGATCCTTCCAGCATATCCCTCGTTCTCCATGCACAGCTGGCACTTTGGATATGAAGACTGTGACATGGTCTTGGCAAGAGCGATCATCTTCGGATCCTTCTCAGGCTTTGAGAGGTTGATGGTGATGTCGATATCACCATACTCTGTAGGCTTTACCCACTTGATGTCCCTTGCAACTCTGTATGTTCTTATATAATCTGTAGCTCTACTGAGCTTATAGTAGAAGTCTGTAGCCTCCTCTGGGGACTTTGCATACTTCTCTCTGAATGTCTTGATGATCTGGCTTGGCTTTGGAACCAGTGCGTTCATGATCTTTGTGTCGAACAGATCTCTGAGGACGACTGAATCCTCTGCGATAAGTCCGTTCTCGACTGCGTAATCCAGGATTCCCCCAAGGCACTCCTCAAGCTTCTCCGGTGTGTCTATAGCAGGCACCTCACCAGGCTCCTCGTAGCTGTCCTTCTTCAGCATCTCAAGGATGGTGTTGGTCGTATATATTCTGTCCTCTTCCTCTATCAGCTCATTTGCAATTCCGTACTCTACGAGCTGTTTGATATTTGTATCTATCATGTTGTATTCCTTCTTTCTCATTCCTATCTCTACATTTCATTTCCCAAAACGAGGTGGGAACACCAGCCATGCAAAATTTGTCTTGTCTGGTATCGCCCCCTCCCCTAGGGTCGGCGGCAGTTCGTCGGTGCCATGCAATATGCGTCTCCGACACATGGGCACCTCCTCGGCGAAGGCTGGTGCTACATCACAATTTCCCTTCGGAAAATTGTGACATCTACTCAACTACTTTAATTCCGCCGTAAGGTCTTACCTTGAGGACGTGGCATGCACCCTCTCCGAAGATTGACTCGATGTTTTTCTTGTACTCAGCAACAGCCGCATTCTTGACAAATGCCTGGATTGTTCCGGCAAATCCGCCGCCGTGTACTCTGCACACACCGTTCTCACCGATGAACTTCTCTGAGAAGCCAAGTGCTATTGATACGTTCTGTGTGAGTGGATCCTTTGCGCTGTATATATTCTGAAGAAGCTTGAATGATGAATCTCCGCTTCTCTTTATAACATCGAGGAAATGGTCAAATTCCTGATTCTCAAGTGCTGCAACACCCTCTGCAACTCTGTCCTGCTCTGTGTAGAAGTGGAGTGCGCGAAGGACTGCTCTGTCATTCACCTTGCCGCTTGCTCTCATCTCGCCAACCTTACTGATGAAGTCCTCCTCTGAAACTCTGCTGAGGAGTTCCTCTCCGAAGTAATTTGCTACCTGCTTCATCTCTACAGGGATCGCTGCATAGTCGTCTGTGAGATCTGCATGTGAACCCTTTGTGTCAACGATACACAGGCTGTACTGATGAGCCTCAAAGTCAACCGGAACCTGCTTGATGACAGGATTTGCCTTGTCAAAGAAATCGATATATATAAGTCCTCCGACTGCACATGCCATCTGATCCATAAGTCCGCATGGCTTGCCGAAGTATACGTTCTCTGCGTATTGTCCTATCTTTGCAACATCAACTGATGAAACCTTCATGTCATTGTAGAGGCCTGAAAGGATAGTTCCTATAAGACTCTCAAATGCTGCTGATGATGACATTCCTGCTCCCATGAGCACATCGCTTGTAACAAATGCTGTGAAACCACCGATCTTGAATCCGTAATCCCTGATTCCTGCAACAACACCCTTGATAAGTGCTGTTGTTGTTCCTTCAAGTGCAGGGTCAAGCTCTATATCATTTACATTGATAACTTCCTTTGGCATATCGTCTGATACAAGCTCGATCACGCCATCCTCTCTAGGTGCAACTATTGCTATGGCATCAAGGTTGATCGAAGTTGCAAGGACATGTCCGTTCTGATGATCTGTGTGGTTGCCACACACCTCGCTTCTTCCAGGCGCACTGTAGATCGCAACCTCCTGATCTCCAAATAACTCTTCAAACTTGTCAAGAGCCTTTACATATCTCTCCCTGTTGTATGGGATCATATCCTTGTCAAGATA
>JAEDGW010000202.1 GCA_016297325.1 Coprococcus sp.
ATATCAGTTCATTATAAAAATCTCAGATTTTTGTCTTGACAACTGAACCATTATATCTGACCAGCATATGTGCCTCGTCAGTACCGCGACACATCGCCTTGTCATAAAGTCCTGCTCCATTTTCTCCATCTATCAGTTTTTTCTATCTTCTCTTTACATTCATATAAAGATTCAGAATAAGAACCAGTATCAGCAGTTCAACTATCAATACTGCTGCAAGTCCTATATTCACATATCTCATCTCAAACAGTCCCAACATTGCTTATCCCCCGTATACCGGATGCTGTTCACGCAACCTTCCTCATCTACATAACGACGCAATTACTCATATATATTGTAACAGCATATTATTACAATGTATATGACAAAAAAGGGTATCACCCTTAGAAAAGGCGAAAAAACCACCATATCATCCCCTGATATGATGGTTTTTCACATTTTCCGGCATTCCTGATGTCAATCCAGCTCTTCCAGAGCTTCCAGATAAGTCTCCATCCACTGCGCCTGTTTCGCACTTTTTGCCTCCCCCTCATCCGGGGCATCCAGATCCTCAGGCCACTCATCGCCCTCATCAAGTTCCTGCATAGTCAGCCAGTTGTCAGCCACTTCGAGCTGAAGCATTCTTCCGTCGTCACACTCCAGGCTTACCAGCACCATAAGCGGCTCTCCGGGAAGCCTCTCCTCACAGCCAAAATCCGCCTCATCTATTCTCTTTATGATCCACATATTATCACCTCACACTATTTTTATCCTAAGGAAATCCATCAGAGCATCCAGTGTCAGATCTTCCTTGCGCCATATCCATTCTGTCTCTATCGTGTAGAACAAACCACCACCTATATCACAGGCCGCAGCGAACTTCTGCCTCCGCTTTCTCGACTTTTTATACGTGAAGATATAGTAATAATACAGCTTTCCATCTATCACTTCCTGTTTCAGGAAAGTTTTACTTCGCAGCTCCTTCGGACAGTTTTCTTCCTCCACCAGCTCATCAAGCACATATGCTTCGGCTGTCTCATCATCAATTGCCTCCTGCAATGAACAGTAGACCAGTTCCGGTTTATGCTCCTCATTAAACCCTGCAAATGCCGGATCACCGTCATCCCCATCTATTAGTCTATACCTCTGTGGCAGCTCAAAGCTTATCTTCCTGGTGCCGGACTGCAGTGAAAATTCATTTGTCTTTTCCGAATATCCAACAGGATACCCAGATGTACCATCTGCGGTATATGTATATCCATATGCACCATCTGCCGCTCCAGCATATCTTTCCCCATATTCATATCCGGTGCCAATATCTGCGCCGTCATAGCCGCATCTGACCCGCTCTGCCCTATCCGCCTCGCTGGCTTTCTTCGCCTGAAATCCCGATATCAAAAACGACACAGAGGCCAGCAATCCAATCAGGAACATCAGACCCTGCTCCGAGATATACGACCACAACTCTGATAAATCCGATATATTTCCATGTGACTCCTGATATATATTATATATTCCTGCTCCCCAGAATAGCACCAGCATAGCGCCAGATACGACAAAGCAGGCAATCGCACTCTGTAAAACATATTTCAATCTTCTCATATATTTCGCCCCTGTAATTTTGTTTTTAATACACATATACCCATAACCGCACTTGCGATCCCAAGATACCGCATATTATACCCTCCGCATTGTGGAATATCAACAGCAAGACGGCACTTCCCAGCCAGAGCTGAAAAGTGCCGTCTTCTATTATATACCGCTGTATTCATTTGCTGCTGTATGCGCCTACACATCCATATCCTTTGCATGGAAGCCGATGACAAACTCATCGCCGCCATACCTTCCAAGGACAGCCTTATTGCCAAATACCTGCTTCATCGTATTTCCAAGGAACTGCAGAGCCTCATCTCCGCCCATGTGTCCCAGCGTATCATTTACCGTCTTGAAGTTATCTATATCAAGGATGGACACGACCATCGGGAAATTACTCTTCTCATACAGCTGTTTCATATAATCTCTTATACCATATCTGTTGTACAGTCCCGTGAGTGCATCTATCTTGGCGATCTATATATTCCTGCTCTGTATCAGAAAATTCCACATCATAGTTCTGGCTGAGCGCACTGCCAAGAACCGTCTTCTGGGCACTTCCATCCGGCATCATATCATCAGTCCTGGAAGATTCCCATCTCTCATTCCAGTCCTCCGCTATCTCGTCAAATGTCTCATTTCTCTTGCCCTCTGCGGCCTCTATAACACGTTTTATCTCATCAGTGCTGTCCAGAATATTGAGATTTGTCGACAGGGTCTGCCTCTTCTGATAGTTATTGTCACTGGCCTCATTGTCGCACAGGCAGATGACGTTGTTCATATCGCCATAGCTGTCAAGTATCGGATCTGTCTTTACCACGGACAGAACCTCCTGATTCAGCGCATAGCCTGATTCATCCAGCATGAAATCTATGTACGCCCTGGCAGCCTCTTTATTCTCGCTGTTCTTGTTGATCGCATAGCAGTAGTCATCCACGATCGCCATATACTGCTTGCCATCAACCTCGTTTGGAAATGGCATATAAGCCACATTGTCGCCGTTACTTCCGGCATCCTGAACCTGCTTTAATGCCCACGAACCGATGGCCATGCAGGCTATACTGCCCTCATTCAACATGACTTTGGACTCGTCCCAGTCACTCTCCTCCGGCTTCGCCTCGCACAGGCCTTCGCTCACTATATCATAGAGCAGTTTGTACACCTGATAATGCGTGGTTCCCTCAAGGAAAGGATCAAGCTCATTCACAAATCCATTTGCCTTGTAATCCGGGTCACCTGTCATCGCCAGGAATGGATACTGCTCCCACGCCTGAAGAGTCCAGTCTGCGGCGTAATTGGTATAGAACGGTATCGCATTTGTGCGGTCCTTTATCATATGAAGGTCTTCAAGGAACTCATCTATCGACTTCGGAGTGTCTGTGATCCCCGCCTTAGCCCAGATCTCCTTGTTGTAAATGATTCCGTTCACATAAGCCGATGACGGAAGTCCATATATCGTATCCTTGATGAG
>JAEDGW010000071.1 GCA_016297325.1 Coprococcus sp.
TGCAGAGGGTATTAATGATGTTTTGTATAAGCAGTTGAAATACAATATTAAAAATGGAAACAATCTTGGGGTTGTATGGCTTGTATATGTTCTTGTTAATATGGGATATGAATTTGGCAGGGAAGATGTAATACAGTTTCTGGAGACAAAAAATGAACTGGCAATCATTATTCTCTTAGAAGAAAAAAGCGAATTATTTGATGATCAGTTAGCCGATGAATGTTGGAATAAGTCAAATTGCTGGTTGATGTTGTATCAGATAGCATTGAGATTTAAAGAAAAGAGAGAAATATTTTCTGTTAAATTAAACATACCTGTTAATAAGGGTTTTTATGAAAAGCTGTTTAAAGCTGAGTTTAGTTTTTATAAAAAAACTATGGTAGGTGCTAAGACAGATTTACAAGCGACTGACCAGCAAGTGAATAGTTATACACCTGCTTTACCAGTAATATTTGATGATGATGATGATTGGAGTGATTTATTAGAGGTATAGGAAATTATAGGAGAGAATTATAAGATGTAAGGGGAACCATTTGAAAAAATAAATACTAAAAAAGCATTGTTTTTAGAGCAATATAGTATATACTAATATCAATAGAACCCAACACGCCTCTCAACGATGCGGACCACGTTGGGTCTTTTGATTCTTAGACAAAAATATATGGAAAACCGAAAATAGCAGTAATATCAGAAAGTATCTGAAATAAAGAATAGCCTGCAAACATGGAATTGAATTCTTAAAGGGAGCATACAACATCAGTTGTCGATGCTCCCGATTTCTTTTTTATTAGAAATTTCTACGCATTTGTTCAATGCTAATTCAAGTGATAATAAGTAATCAGATAAAAACAATACAGGTACTACCATAGCACAGGTGATATATAACTATCATCGTTAATTATGCATTGAAAATTTTCCCTGTTTTGGATAAATATCTAAATTGTAAGAAATAAGGAAAGACCGGTCGTCGAAAAGCTGATCACAGGATCGGCTTTTTCCTTGAATTCCCTGACACATAATGTTATTATTACATAATGTTAAGAAATATTAATATCCAGAAAGGCGGCACACCATGAAAAAAAGATCTGCAAAACTAATCATAGCATTATCCCTGATACTGGCAGTGGCAGCAGCTATTGTTATTATAAAGCTGGCGGTCACACATGAGGACAAAAGTGTGGTTAAGGGGGAGACGACTGAAGTTTCCGGCGCCACGGAGCAGGCGGCAGCGGCTATACCGGGGGATGCAGATGGAATATATGCCAGTGAGGATGGACAGGCAAATTATTATTACAGATCAGGTCTGAAGGTACTGAATGCGGGATGGTATGATATGTCAGATACACTCAAGGTGGAGGTGGATTCCGACGGATATGCAGTTGCAAAGTACGATTCAAAGGCAGGTCATCTTTATCAGTATAGCGCTGATGAGGGAAAATGGGTTGTTGCCACAGAGCCTACATATGAGATAGAGGAGAATACATATTGTTTTGATTCTGATGGCAATCTGATAAGAAGCCAGATCGTAGGGGACGACAAGAACGGATATTATTTTGTCGATTCAACTGGCTGCAAGACGACATCGGAGGAGATCCAGGCAGCTGTCGATCTGGTCATGGAGAATACTGATTCATTTATGAGTGAAGAGGAGAAGCTTCATGCTTGTTTTGACAAGGTGAGAAGTTATGAATACGAGAGAGATTATACCACTGTGGACCGTGCGACGCAGTTTTCTGAGTTTGCGGTTTATGCCATGAGCAACGAGGTCGCAAACTGTTACAAATATGCGGCAGCATTTGCCTGTGTGGCCACGGTGCTCGGACATGATGCGAGAGTCATATGTGGACAGATGCCGGCATATTATGGTGATGGGCTGACAGATCACAGTTGGACGGAACTGTGGGATGATGCGACAAATAGCTGGCTGGTGTATGATGCCTGCCTGCAGAGGGAAGAGTATTATGGTGTGGATCAGGCTGATTATTTCCCAGGTGAAAGTCCGGTGGACAGCACTGCCCAGTTGATGATTGAAAATGGCAAGGTGACATGGAAATGGATATAGGAGCTGTCTGGCAAAGAGTGCAGATAGACTGGATAGCTTTATTCTGAGGGTTGTACTTTACTCTTTTAAGCTAAAAAATGTCTAAATGTCCTGTTTGGATGGCGGGGTACTATTGACAATCATTGAAGGCGGCATTACAATAACGGTGTGTATTTATTGGCAGGATCATTCCTGTACATATTCAGAAATGGTAAGAAATGAGAGGGGATCTATAATGAAAAGAAGCAGACACGCCATTTGTGATTCCAAAGGTTTTTCACTGGTGGAATTGATAATTGTTGTTGCGATCATGGCTATTTTGGCAGGAGCCCTTGCGCCGGCTCTGATCAAGTACATTGAGAAGAGCAGAAGAGCAAAGGATATAAAGAATGCCAAGGCGATAGAGGATGTGCTTGTATATGCGTTTTCTGAGGGCACCATACAGTTGCCGCCTGGAGTACGACGCAGTGGATATGGCGCCTGGGTTATGCTTTGCAATAAGACAAAGGACAATGCTCCGGTACCTTATCACAGCAAGAATTTCTCTGGCGTATGGTGTGGTGCTGACAAAGGTGTTATTATAGATGGCCAGGTGTCGAATAATGACTGGGCATATTGTCAGGAACTGGATAACTTCTTAAAGAGTGAAGGCGTGAACGTAGCCAATGGCAGAACTTACAGCAAAGGTGATGCGGACGGCTGGGATTGGATCATAGTTCAGGTATGTTTTGATTCGAATGGCCGATTGTGTTCAAGGATTTACTCAGGATATAAGAACCAGGACGGTGGTATTAATAAAACCCCGGAAACTAATATAGAGAAAGCTTTGGGAAGAGGATGGATTCCGATCTCTTAGTTTGGTATGTGAGGAAAATCAATACAGGATAATGTTTAATACAGATAGAAAAGGGCTGAAGATTTGATACAGATTTTCAGCCCTTTCTTTTTAGAAGGGCAAAAGAATACCTTGAATAACAAATGGTGTTTTTATATAATTGTGTATATATTGTAATGGGAAAATACTTCAGGGAGGAATAGTATTATGAGGTTAGTTACCAGATCGGATTTTGACGGACTTGCATGCGGGGCACTTCTCAAGGAAGCTGGGATCATAGACCATTGGAAATTTGCACATCCAAAGGATCTTCAGGACGGACTTGTTGAGGTCACAGAGGATGACTGTCTTGCAAATGTGCCATTTGTAGAGGGATGCGGACTTTGGTTTGATCATCATTCAAGCGAGCATGAAAGGCTGGCTCTTGAGGGCAAATACAAGGGAGAGAGCCGTATAACTCCATCATGTGCAAGAATTATCTATGAGTATTATGGTGGAAGAGAGAGATTTCCACAGTTTGATGATATGATGGAAGCTGTTGATAAGGTTGACTCGGGAAATCTTACGATTGACGAGGTTCAGAATCCAAAGGGATGGATCCTTATAGGATTTCTCATGGATCCAAGAACAGGTCTTGGAAGATTCAGGAATTTCACTATATCAAACTACCAGCTTATGGAGAAGCTCATAGATGCCTGCAGGACTATGACAACAGATGAGATTCTTGCAATGCCGGATATTCAGGAGAGGATAGTTCTCTATAATGAGCAGACAGAGAAGTTTAAAGAGATGGTCAAGGCACATACTATAGTGGATGGCAATCTCATAATAAGTGATCTGAGAGGTGTGGATCCTATCTATACAGGCAATCGTTTTATGATATACAGTATGTATCCTGATCAGAATGTATCTGCATGGATCGTGAGCGGAAGAGGTGGACAGGGCTGTTCAGCAGCAGTGGGCTACAGCATTCTGAACCGCACAGCCACTATGGATGTGGGCAGTCTGATGCTCAAGTATGGCGGAGGCGGACACAGAAAAGTCGGCACCTGCCAGTTCAAGAATGAAGAGATGGATACAAAACTTCCACAGATGCTTGAAGAGCTCAAGGCGCAGGCGAATGCGTAGGTTGGCGATATTTAGGTTTGACTAAAACGTATATGAATGTTAAAATACAAAGACAAGTAGGTTAATAAATATATGCAATATGCATATATTAGAAATAGTTCTTTTGTTTTCGGACGGAGAACTACTTGGCCATAGAAATTTGTGTGAGTGATACCAAATGCAAATGGAGGCCTTCACGTTGGTTTAAGCATTGAGCCAACAGTATCTTACTCATTAGAGGAAAAAGCGAAAATGTTTATAAGTGTCTCCTGGATTTTTCTGGGAGACATTTATTTTTTACGGAGGAAAATATTTGAATATAATTAAGAATATTATAACTGATTATGAAAAAATCGTAAAAACTGATATTCAGATTCCTTTGAGCAATGGTGATGTGATAAAATTCATGTTTAAACCTCAGGATCTACCACATCTCTTGGGATTGCAACATTTGGTTGATATCCCTGTTTTGTTTGAATACAGTGAAAAACGTTTGAGTGCTACAGATTTATATAAAATGATGAGTGGTATAGGCGAGGTGACCATTGACACAGACGAGTTTGAAAATAGTGCCTATTTTAATGAAATATATGATGGACGAATAAGATATTTTAGTAGTGATCTGATATTAGATATTATTAAGGCTAAACAGATTATTAAATTCGATAATTCTAAGATCAGAACTTTTTCTACAAAGCTTGAAAAAGTTGAATATATGTTTTGGAAGAAATATAAGGATAAAAATAATAATTATGGATATTTTGGTATTGGATTTATGGCATCTGGTAATAGGGCGGATAAAAATTATCCAAACACTTTTTTCTTTCGATTAGATGATGAATACATTCGATATCAGAAAAGGGTTTTCCCATTCTCTTTTATGAAAAAAGAAAATAGAGATCTAATGCCAGGGGAAGTTAGACAATTATTAAGTGAGTATAGGCAAAAAAATAAGTGAATCTATTATGAGGGGCAAAAAAATGACAGATTACATTATAAAAGACATCCAGCAAGTAGCAGGCTACCTACCCGCAGGAATTCTGTGTGGGCTGGCGGCGGTGGCGATATATTTGATATATGTCAAATGGATTCAGAAAAATGAAAGACGAGAAACGGCAGGCACAGGGGCTCATCTGAGAAATTCCCTGATATGGTTTCTGCTTGCAGTATATATGACATTTATGTTCATCACTGTATTTCTTTCGAGGGAGCCAGGCTCAAGGCAGGGAATTGATATGAAATTGTTTGGCACCTGGGGGGAGACTCCTCAGGCTCACGCATTTGTCATAGAGAATATATTGCTTTTTGTGCCATTTGGAATATTGTACCCTGCGGCGGTTTCGGCGAGGAGAGGCACACCCAAAGCCGGTATTCGAAATTGTGCTGATAAACCGGATTTTATTGGGGATGGATTTGTATCTGCATCGGAGACTGACATAAAGATAGAGCTTAGGAGAAAAGTAGGCTGGGAGAAATTCACAGTGCCATGGGGATTTCTCATAAGTGTTGGGATAGAGATGGTTCAGCTCATAACGGAGCGTGGCTACTGCCAGCTGGATGATGTGGTGATGAATACATTTGGCAGCCTTATTGGGTATATAATATTTCTGACCGCAGCCATGGTCATGGGGCGGAGAAGGAAAGATATGGAGGAATAGATTATGGCATGTACAACGATACTTGTAGGAAAAGATGCATCTTATGATGGATCAACGATAATAGCGAGAAATGACGATTCAGGAGCAGGTTCATACACACCGAAGAAGTATGTGGTGGTGAAAAAGTCTGAGCAGCCAAGGGTATACAAATCGGTGATATCCCACGTGGAGATAGAGCTGCCGGATGATCCTATGCAGTATACCTGCGTGCCAAATGCTCTTTCAGGCGAAGGTGTCTGGGCTGCCAGTGGCGTGAATGAGGCTCATGTGGCTATGACGGCGACGGAGACCATCACGTCCAATCCACGTGTGCTGGGGGCTGATCCGCTGGTATGCTATGAGGCGGCGGATGGCGACAGACCGGAGCGCGCCGGAGGAATAGGCGAGGAGGATATAGTCAGCGTGACATTGCCTTATATACGAAGTGCCCGGGAGGGTGTGAAGAGACTTGGCAGCCTGCTTGAGAAGTATGGAACCTATGAGATGAACGGAATTGCTTTTCAGGATGTGGATGAGATCTGGTGGCTTGAGACCATAGGCGGTCATCACTGGATTGCAAGAAAAGTTCCGGATGATGTATATGTTGTTATGCCAAATCAGTTTGGTATGGATGAGTTTGACATGGATGATGCCATGGGTGAGCAGAGAGAATTCATGTGTTCGGCGGATCTTCCTGAGTTTATAGAGAAGCATCATCTGAATGTTGAGAATATGGCAGCGATGGTGGCGTCTGAAGAAGATTATAAAAATGTCATCTGCCCGAGAGATATATTTGGCAGCCATGATGATGCGGACCATGTGTACAATACGCCGAGGGCATGGTATATAGAGCGCACACTGAATCCAAATACGTATATCTGGGAGGGTGCGGATGCAGACTTTACGCCGGTTTCGGATGATATTCCTTGGTGCATGATCCCGGAGAAGAAGATCACCATGGAGGATGTGAAGTATGTTCTTTCATCCCATTATCAGGGTACACCTTATGATCCTTATGGCAATTACGGGGATAAAAAGCTTTGCGGAGCCTATCGTTCCGTGGGTGTCAACAGGACGGATTTCATGTCGGCCATCCAGATGAGGCCGTATATGGACGGCGATAGCAGGACTCTGCAGTGGATAGCATTTGCGTCAAATGTGTTCAATGTCATGGTGCCATTCTATGTGGATGTGGATGACATCCCAGAGTATCTGGCAAATACCGGTTCTGAGGTTTCCACGGATAATTTTTACTGGACGAGCCGCATGATCGCAGCCATGGCGGATGCATCATATGCCAGATCTATATTCCATATTGAGAGATATGATGAAAAAGTTATGTCAAAAGCGCATGAGATAATAAACAGGTATGACGAGCTCCTGAGTAAGGAAGCGGATGCCGGCAATGCAAGAAAGACAAGGTCGCAGGCAAATCAGGAGGTAGCGGATATGGTCAAATGTGAGGCCTCCGCTACACTCGGCAAGGTGCTCTACGAGCTGAGTAATCAGATGAAGAATTCTTATTCGAGGTCAGATGCCTAGTTGGTGTATCTGCTTCTGTATTCGCCGGGGGTGACTCCGAACTTCTTTTTGAAGCTTCTGTTGAAGTATGACAGGTTGAAGAAACCGCAGTTTTCTGCGATGGAAAGGATATTTTCATCGCTGGTGGACAGCAGTCTTGCGGCTATGTTCAGTCTGAAGTCGTTCAGATATGTCACAAATGACACACCCATGGTGTTCTTGAAAAATCGCATAAAATGGGATTCTGAGAATCCGCAGTATGAGGCTATATCCGTTATGGATATGGCCTCTTTGTAGTTTTTGTCTATGTATGAGAGGATGATCTTGGTTCGCTCAAGATCCCGTGCTCTGCTTTTTTTATCCGCTGCATCCCTGGTTGTGGAGTGGGTGAAGAGAATGTAAAAGAATTCAAAATAGCAGCTTTTCAGTGCGAGATGATATCCCTTTGGGGTGTCTGAGCAGAGTTTGTCTACCCTGTTAAGACACGCAGACAATTCCGGATACAGGGGATCGTCTCTGTCATATATACTCTTGATGTCTATATCTCCTGCCAGAAGAGGCAGAAAAAATTGGCTGTCAAGTGAGTCGTGGTTTCTTGATCTGAACATATCCACTGAGAACAATATATTTTCGTATTCCATGGAGTAGCCTTCGTGCTGGGATATTCCGTGGATGTGTCCCGGCAGGATAATGACGATATCTCCCTCCTCCACGTAGTGTGTGGTGAAGTCCAGCGTCACATTTCCCTTTCCTTTTTTGATATATATGATCTCCATGAATTCATGCCAGTGAAGTGATACGGAGCTGAAATCCAGAGGGATGGAGCATAGATATGTGTTGTATGGAAACAGGGGATCAGCGTGTGTCTTATTCTCTAACAATTTTTCGTATTCGATACTGTTCATATTCTGTGTTCCTCCGGTATTGCAGCGTTGTCATTTTTCCTCGTCGAGACCCTATGTTTGAGGCACATTTTTACGGCGACAATTCAAGGGGCTTGACCCCATTAACTGGGTTCAACATTTACTATGATAGGATTGTACAATAAACAAGTTATATAATGCAAGCATTAACGGGAAAATGCTAATAAAATACAAGCCATAACAGAGCTGTTTCATAAGGCGCCTGACCCCAATTTGTTTCCTTTACCTTTGTCTGGTGCCTGAATATGGGAGCCTGTTGACAATGAGACTATAGGAAATAACAGATAAGAGGTATCAGAGATGAATAAAGCGTTGGAGCGTGGCGCAGGAATACTCCTGCCGATAAGCAGTCTCCCATCACCGTACGGAATAGGAACCATGGGAAAAGATGCTTACGAGTTTGTCGATATGTTGAAACTTGCAGGCCAGAAATACTGGCAGGTTCTTCCGATAGGACCTACAAGCTTTGGTGACAGTCCATATCAGTCATTTTCAGCATTTGCGGGCAATCCTTATTTTATCGATCTGGATACATTGATAGAGGAAGGACTTCTCAAGAAAGAGGAAGTAGAATCTTACAAATGGTTTGACAGTGATGACGAGATCGATTATGCCAGACTGTACAGACAGAGATTTGAAGTCCTCAGAAAAGCATTTGGCAGAGCAAAAGAAATAGCTGGAAGAGATTATGCGGACTTCATGGAGTTCGTAGATGAAAATGAGCAGTGGCTTGATGATTACGCATTGTATATGGCGATAAAGGCCGACCACGACAACAGAGAGTGGCTTGCCTGGGAGCCGGCGATCAGAAAGAGAAAACCTGAGGCGATGGCAGCTTATAGGGAGAAGCTTGCAGATGATGTGGAATTTTACAAGTTCCTGCAGTTCAAGTTCTACGAGCAGTGGATGCCGCTAAAAGCATATGCAAACAGAAACGGCATAAGCATCATCGGGGACATTCCAATCTATGTGGCACTGGACAGTGCTGATGTGTGGGCGAACACAGAACAGTTCCAGCTGTCCGGAAGCCTTGCACCGGCGGTTGTAGCGGGATGCCCACCAGACATGTTCTCAAGCTACGGACAGAAGTGGGGCAACCCGATCTATGACTGGGATGTCATGGAGAAGGATGATTTTGCATGGTGGAAGAAGAGAATTGCTGCATCGGCAAAGCTTTATGATGTGATCCGTATAGATCACTTTATCGGAATAGTCAGATATTACAGCATCCCGGCAAATGGCGAGCCGAAGGATGGCTACTACAGACAGGGACCGGGAAAGAAGCTCATCGATGCGATAGACAGTGCGATCGGCTCATCCAAGGTCATCGCGGAGGATCTCGGTGTGGTTGTGCCGGAGGTTCAGAAGCTTGTGAAGGAGTCAGGTTATCCGGGCATGAAGGTTCTGGAATTTGCATTTGACGGCAACACGGCAAATGAATATCTGCCACATAATCATGCGAAGAACTACGTGGCATACATCGGAACCCACGACAATGACATGTTGAAGAGTTACATCAGCGGACAGAGTGAGGATCTTCAGGACTACATGATGAAATACCTCATGGCTGACAGTCTGGATGATGTGGCGGAGAAAATGATACACGCGCTGTATATGAGTTCGGCTGACACGGTCATACTCCAGATGCAGGATATTCTGGGCAAGGACAACAGCGCCAGAATGAATTATCCGTCAACGCTTGGCGGCAACTGGAAGTGGAGACTGACGAAGCACAGAGCTGCAGCAGAGCACGAAGCAGATGAAAATGGAAACAGAAGCGCTGCAGCAGAGCATGAAGCAGACGAAAATAGAATCAGAAGCATTGCAGCAGAGCACGAAGCAGACGAAAATGTAAACAGAAACGTTGCGGTTCAGGAAGAAACATGGGAATTTACACAGGAACATATAGATAAATTAAGGAATCTCACCAGACTGTATGGACGAAACAGGGTGAAGACGTATATTTGTAAGGAGGATATTATGTTAAAGGACATTTGCATGAAGAAATATAACAAAGAGATCAAGGATTGTACAAACGAGGAGATCTACTTCGCACTCCTTGATATGACAAAGAAGCTCGCAGACGGAAAGGTTTCAGAGGAGGGACAGAAGAAGGTTTATTACATCTCAGCAGAGTTCCTCATCGGAAAGCTTCTCTCCAACAACCTCATCAACCTCGGGGTATTTGACGAGGTTAAGCAGGTGCTTGCCGAGAACGGCAAGAGCATCTACGACATAGAGGAGGTTGAGCCGGAGCCATCACTTGGAAATGGCGGTCTTGGAAGACTTGCAGCATGTTTCCTCGACTCCATGGCAACACTCGGACTTCACGGCGATGGAATCGGCCTTAACTACCATATGGGTCTGTTCAAGCAGGTATTTGAGAACAATTACCAGAAGGAGACTGCAAATCCTTGGATCGAGGCTGACAGCTGGCTTGAGAAGACAGACGTTACCAATACGATCACATTTGGCAATCTGAAAGTTCAGTCAAGAATGTATGACATAGATGTAACCGGATATGAGAACAGAACAAATAAGCTCCACCTCTTTGATATCGAGAGCGTTGATGAGTCGATCATGGAGCCGGACGGAATTAACTTTGACAAGACTGATATTGCAAAGAACCTGACACTCTGCCTGTATCCAGACGACAGCGATGAGGCTGGAAATCTTCTCCGTATCTACCAGCAGTATTTCATGGTTGCAAATGGTGCAAAGCTCATCCTCGATGAGGCTAAGGCAAAGGGCTCAAATCTCCACGACCTGGCAGATTATGCAGCAGTTCAGATCAACGATACACATCCTTCAATGGTAATTCCTGAGTTCATCAGACTTCTTACAGCCGAGGGAATCTCATTTGATGAGGCTACAGAGATCGTGACAGAGGTGTGCGCATACACCAACCACACTATACTTGCAGAGGCTCTTGAGAAGTGGCCGCTTGCATACCTTGAGAAGGTCGTTCCACAGCTTGTTCCTATCATCAAGAAGCTGGATGAGAAGGTTAGAAACAGATATAAGGATGAGAGTGTATACATCATCGACAAGGATCAGAGAGTGCACATGGCACACATCGATATCCACTACAGCCACAGTGTAAATGGTGTTGCTTACCTTCACACAGAGATCCTCAAGGATTCTGAGCTGAACAACTTCTACAAGATCTATCCTGAGAAGTTCAACAACAAGACAAATGGTATCACATTCAGAAGATGGCTCCTTCACTGCAACGAGCAGCTTGCAGCATATATCACAGAGCTCATCGGTGACGGCTACAAGAAGGATGCGGAGAAGCTGAATGATCTCGCAAAGTTCTATGATGACGAGGCTGTTCTTGGCAAGATCATGGATATCAAGAAGCAGAACAAGGTCGTTCTCAAGGATTATCTTAAGGAGACACAGAACATTGACATAGATGAGAATTCTATCTTTGACATACAGGTAAAGAGACTCCACGAGTACAAGCGTCAGCAGATGAACGCACTCTGGGTTATCCACAAGTACTTCGATATCAAGGCAGGAAATCTTCCAAAGACTCCTGTAACTGTAATATTTGGCGCAAAGGCAGCTCCTGCATACACCATCGCAAAGGATATCATCCACCTCATCCTCTGCCTGCAGCAGCTCATCGATAACGATCCAGAGGTAAGCCCATACCTCAAGGTTGTAATGATTGAGAACTACAATGTGTCAAAGGCAGCAAAGATCATACCTGCATGTGATATCTCAGAGCAGATCTCACTTGCTTCAAAGGAGGCATCAGGTACTGGTAACATGAAGTTCATGCTGAACGGTGCGCTCACACTTGGTACAAGAGACGGTGCAAATGTTGAGATCGGTGAGCTTGTCGGCGAGGATAACATTTACTTCTTTGGCGAGTCAAGTGAGGCTGTTATCGACCACTATGCAAAGGCTGATTATGTGGCAAAGGATTACTATGAGCAGCCTGAGATCAAGAAACTTGTTGATTTCATCGTGAGCGATGAACTCCTTGAGATCGGACAGAAGGAAAGCCTTGAGAGACTCCACAACGAGCTGATCGTTAAGGACTGGTTTATGACACTCCTCGATGTTGAGGATTATATCAAGACCAAGGAAGGCGTACTTGCAGACTACGAGGACCGCAAGACATGGGCAAAGAAGGCTCTTGTAAACATCAGCAAGGCAGGATTCTTCTCATCAGACAGAACCATCGCCGAGTACAACAAGGATATCTGGAGACTGTAAAGCGAATTGTCGTATAAAGCGGCTTGTTGTATAGACCAGCTTGTCGTATAGAGCGGTTTGTTGTATAGATCAGCTTGTCATATAGAGCGGTTTGAGGTTAAGCTGCCTGCCTTCGAATGTAATTACCCAACAAGGATATTACGAGGCAGCGGAGCGACTTAGAGATGAATCGTAAAAAGATACCTTCGATATAACCAGAACTAGGACATTCAGGGACAGTGGAGGCTTGCCTCCGCTGTCCCTTTTGATGAGTGTGCGGGGGATGGAGTTTGGCAGTGGTTGTTATATGCTTGCTGGTTGCCGGAGCTGCTTGTTGGTTGCTGGAGCTGCTTGCTGGTTTCCAGTGTTTGAGCTGCTTGCTAATGGTTTGAGGTGCTTGCTTACTGCTAGTGTTTGACTGAGCTTGCTGGTTTTGCTAGTGGTTGCACTTTTTTAGGAAAACATGCTAAAAAGATACAAAATTGTAGCGTGATCTGTGAAAAACGAGTAAAAAGATACAATTAAAAAAATATTTGTATCTTTATGAAAAGAATATCCAAAAAAGATAAAAAGCTATGCAAAATAACAGGTTGATTTTCAAAAAAGATAAAAACATCTGGTTATCTCATTAGACAAGATGACCGCGGGCAGTCTTGCTTTTAGCAGTTAAGAGAGCTGACACAGGAATCCACGGCAGAGATATGGCGTGGAGCAGCTATAGCCTAAAACAAAGCAGAAAGCAACAATATAGAAAATGTTAAATGTAGAATAAAATGACCAAGTCGGTTATAATTAATACCGACAAGCTGAATCTCAAAAGAAAAGACGAAGCAAAAGCATCGCATGGTTATGGTTGTTTGTGATAAATAGAAAGGATAGTGGCGGAATGTACAGGATTTTGATAGTGGATGATGAGAGGATAGAGAGAAATGGAATCAGATTCCTCCTGAAAAAGCTGAATATGGAATTCGATATAGATGAGGCTGTGAATGGGCTTGATGCACTTGAGAAGATCCGGAAGGAAGATTACGATATTCTGCTCACGGATGTGAAGATGCCATTTATGGATGGAATTGAGCTGATAGACAACGTGGTGAATGAGAAAAAGAAACTGCGTTGTGTTATCTTTAGCGGCTGCAATGAATTTGACTATGCGAAGCGGGCTATACGTCTCGGCGTGGTGGATTATATATTGAAGCCTGTGGATCCGAAAGAGTTCAAGGACACCATGGACAAGGTGGTAAATGAACTTGAGGAGGCCAGGGCGTCTGATGAACTTAAGAGTAAGAGCATAGAATTCCTTTATGAGCACGCACTTTATATGCTTGTAAATGGTGAGAATATAGATGCTATACGAAAGGAATATAACGGACTTGAACTTGATTTTGCAAAGTTCAGGAGGATACTTCTTGTTGAGTTCAACAGGGATTTCTTTGGCAGAAGGGATGTTGATTTCAAGAAGAATGAGAAGATAACAGGGCTTGGCATACAGCGTTACCTGAATCTGAACCAGCAGCAGGAGCTTATATTCCTGGGGGCTGGCATCGATGCTGTGGAGGTTGCCGG